>CALXRY010000001.1 GCA_944390955.1 uncultured Clostridia bacterium
TTATTCTGCAAAACGGCATCCTTTCCGATAACAACATAGTTGTCATGTGAATCATTGTTTGCCGGCATTCCGGAGCGTCCTGTTGCAGCTATACGAATTATCGAATCATCTGCCGTATCATCAGTCAAAGCTCCATCAAACGTAATATTCTCCAGATACAGCGTACTGCTCTGCGCAACGTGGATTATACTGTCAGTAAATCCATCAGCGCGGCTTACAGTTTTACCGCCTCCGTTGAGCCTTATATGGTATGTCAGAGGACGGCTGTACCTATCTGTTACCAGTATGGCTTCATTGACAGCCGTATCCGCCGTGAGATCGATCTCAACGGGATTACTCCTTGAAACTGGCTCTCCGTTCCATTCCGCTAATTCCTGAGCCGCATCAAATGCAGCCGCAAGCGTCTCATACGTATCAGTTCCTATCTTAGCCACGGGCTCTGCCGCAAATACCGCGCCCGCAGGCATAAGCTGCACTGCCATGCACACTGCCGCCGCAAGTGCATAGAACTTCATCTTAAGCATTTTCTTCATAGAAAATCACTTCTCCTTTCTCTTTATCCCTTTATAGCCAAACGTTCTTCTGAATGTGTTTAAACTCCCCGCAACGGCACCCGTCTTTCGTCTTTCACCTCCTGTTTTTGACAAGGTGCCAATATGTCAAACCCATATCAGCAATATATAGTCACTACGGTTATTATAACATATTGTCTGCAATAAAGCAATACACTTTTCATCTTTTAGTATATTCTGTACAAAATCAGTATATCTGCTGTCAGAATAAGCTGAACCTCTATTTTCCGGTTATTTCGATGCTAACAACCTCGGCATCTGTGCCAACCCTCATGAACGGGCCCCAGACACCGACTCCCGATGTCACGATGCTGTACATATCATCTTTTTTTATACAGCCGTAGGCATTTTCCCACGCAAGCTTTATCGTAAGATTACCCGGGAATACCTGACCGTTATGTGTATGTCCGCTCAAAAGTATGTCTGTCCCGACAGCGGCAAGCTCGTCAAGCTCGTCCGGCTCATGGTACATAACAAATACGGGTCTTGATCTGTCGACTCCCTCAAGCAGCTCAGCCGGAGTTTTCCGCACGTTCCCGTCCGTCGCGGGCTTTTCACCATCAACTCTTCCCGCTATATAAAAGCTGCCGTCTATAAGTATGCATTCATCCTCAAGCAGCTTGATCCCTGCCTTTTCAAGAAACTCCGCGACCTCGGGACTATGAGATTTTTCCGCATCATAATCAAACGTAAAGCCACCGAGTATCTTTTCATCCACGTCATGATTTCCCCAGCAGGCATATACGCCGTATCTGCTGTTTATCCCGCTTAGTATCTCCGCGATACCATCCGGATCGTCTATTGCCTCATAGCTGTTATCGTAAATATCACCGGCAACAAAGACTATATCCGGCTCCTGCGCATTTATAAGCTCCGTCATTTTCCGCATATGCTCCTTGCCGATGCTGTAGCCAAGATGCCAGTCGGCAACGAGCACTGCTTTTATGCTCTCGTTCATGCTCTTGTTTATGCTTATGCTGTATTCCTTAAGCTTTATATCATGTGCGTGCGCCATGCCGTATATGCTGACGGCTGCCGCCGCCGCAAGCGTTACAGCCCCGCTTATTATATGGTTTTTTCTTGACTTGAAGAAATCTGCGGGCAGAACCTTAAATACCCTTCTTAGGAGCAGTGACAACAGATGACCCGCCGCCGTAATAAGCAAAGTATACAGAAGGATACCGAGCCAGTAATTTGCGGCAAGCTGAACGATGCGCTTCGGCTGAGAGCCCTCTGGCATAAAAAACGCGATCACTAGCGAAAGCGCAAATAGCACGTATACGATTATCACCGGCATCTTTATCCTCTTTTTCCCGAAAACGCTGCCGCATGATTCAAGCCACGCAAAAAATCTGTGTATTATATAAATATTCAGCGCAATATAAAACGGCGCCGCTGCAATAGAAAGCATATCATCAACTCCGATATTATTTTTTATCTGTTATTTCGATTAATCATAACACATTCATTAAAAAAATACAAGTTTTTTATAATTCCTCTTGATAAACTCCCACATTATATGATATAATATATCATCATACGACATCCGAGGAGATACTTATGGAAGCAAAGACTTTAAATATACATCCGGCCGCGGCGGCTGCCGCTGCAAGGCCTGAGCTGGATTATAACAGAAAATATTCTATCACAAGCTACATACTTATGTTTTTTGTAATATCGTTTATCGGCTGGCTTTGGGAGGTCGGGCTGCACCTTGTAACGGACGGTTCATTTGTAAACAGAGGCTCCATGTTCGGTCCGTGGCTGCCGATATACGGTACCGGAGGCGTGGGAGCCATCATTCTGCTAAGGCGATTCGGCAAGAACAAGATCGTCCTGTTCCTGCTCGTTACGGCTGTTTGCCTGACGCTCGAATATTTCACAAGCTACTACCTTGAAAAAACGCGCGGCATACGCTGGTGGGATTACAGCAACGCATTCTTGAACCTCCACGGGCGCATCTGCTTCAAGGGCGGCGTTACATTCGGGCTCGGGGGCTGCTTTGGGATATATGTGCTCGGTCCAGTGCTCGATAACATGTTCAAAAAGATACCCAAAGGAACAAAAATAACATTGTGCGTTGTCCTCATATCGCTTTTCGGCTGCGATGTGGTATATTCGCATTTTCACCCGAATACCGGCGAAGGGATAACAACCTCCTCTAATATCAAGCTCCGCAGCCTGTGCAGGCTTGGAAACATAGAAGAGCTTATATTCAGAAAACGCGGATAAAAAAGCTGAAGGGCTGTCGCTTTTAGCGCAGACCACAGCGACTTACACGCAGTGTAAGTTCGCCACAGGGGCTTTTAGCCCCTGGCTACGAACAAAACGCACCACTCGGAGTACACTATTCAGCACTTTTGCTTCGC
>CALXRY010000002.1 GCA_944390955.1 uncultured Clostridia bacterium
GGCTTATTCTCCCTGAATATTTAGCGAAAATCAATGGCAATTGGCTATTTCTTGCCTTGATTTTTGAAAAATTAATCGAAATAGCAAAATATTATGATTGGGAATCAATTTTTAGAGGTTCCCTTAAGATACTCGATAAGTTCATGGTACTCTTGTCGGTCAATATTTTTAACAAAGTCCGCCCATGACATCGACTGAAACTGTTCATCGTTTGATCGCATTGCCGTTTCGCAAAGATAATGCGTAAACTCAAGCGTCGCAATAAATGTTTCATATCTCAGCGTCCCTCTAAATATCCTGAATTCCACTGTTGCATGATTCATCAGATTGACCGCCGTGTATCTTCCGAGTCCCGCTTTCTTTGCGGTATCAAGACTGTCCTTGCAGGTAGAGACAGCGCCTCCGTAGCGGCTTGCCCAATGATTAGCCTGACCCTCTGTCCTGCGTGAGAACTTAAGTATCTCCGCCCAGAATTTCTCATAAAAAAACACAAGCCTTGCAATTACGTCCTCTTGCTCGGCTTGTGTTCTTCCGAATGCGTTCTTGTTCACATGAATATGTAATCCGCAGGTCTCTACCTGATGTGAACGATAATCTAAATTTATTGCTTTCCTAAGTATATCCCTCCATGGCATTTGACTTTTATGATAATTCAGTGACATCGGATGGCTCACAAGCTCAAAACCGTTGTCAAGTGAGCCGTCATGTTTTATGTACATGCGGTTTGCTGTTCGGTTTGCGATATAGTACAGCTCCTCTGCGCTGTCCTCATCCTCGCCGCCCTCGTCTATCTCAAGCTCCACTCCCATATAGAGCTTGTCCTTGCCGAAGAATATTGGCTCCGGCTTGTAATAGTAGTCGTGTATCATCTTTTCTGCGTACTTGTGATAACAGCTCTCGCAGTATGGGTAATCACGGCAGTCCTCGTCATCCTCTGAATAGTACGCGTCATCGCTGTGTATGATCTCTCCGCATCCGTTGCAGATGAGGTAATAGTTTTCGTAGCAGTATGTACACAGAGTGCCGTCTGTGGCATCATGCGTCCATATCCTGTCCCCGCAGCTTCGGCAGATCAGCGTTGTTCTCTCAGCACATTCAGGACACAGGACAGTATCATGAACATACACCGCCTCCTGTTCTTCGAGCCTGTTCCCGCACTCACTGCATGTAAATTTTGTCTCCATTAGTATTGCTCCTTTCATTGTTTATTGACCTTATGGTTCATTTGTATAGTATATATTTCAATTCCGTACAGACCCGATTAAATTTTTAAAAACCAATAACATGATAATAAATAAATCTTTTTTGGAGGATGATAACATGCTTGATGAATATCCCGATGTACTTAATACAAAAGAGGTAATGGAAATACTCGACATAACGAAAAATCTCCTGTACCGCCTTATACATACAAAGCAGCTTCCCGCATACCGCATAGGCAGCAAGAAATGGAGAATAAACAAAACAAGTCTTATAGAGTATTTATACAGTCTTGAATCATAGGGGCATAATGCCCCTTTTTTATGTTGGTCCTAAATGACCTTAATTGACCTAAAGGAGGATAAAATCATGTATATAACATTAGATACAAAGAGCTATAATAAAAAGCCACATGCAGATGAGATAAAAAAGATAAGCAGACGCATTTCAAAAAGCGTCTGCAAAGTAAGTGATTTGTGTACCTTTGCGGAGCATGTATCCGAACACGGTCATACATGGTGCCCCGCGGTTTTTAACGGTCCGAGAAAAGCAGCGAATTTCAAAAGCACACAGCTTATTGCGCTTGATTTTGACGGCGGCATATCGTTCGATACTGTCACTGAACGCTGTAAAAAATATATGCTGCCTATATTATTTGCATATGAGACATTTTCGAGCATCGATACAGATAAATTCAGAGTTGTATTTATGCTCGATAAAGTGATAACAGATATAAATATTTTTAATATAGTCATAGATATTTTTATGAGCATATTCCCCGAATGCGACAGCGCCTGCAAGGATGCTGCGCGTATGTTCTTCGGCGGCAAACGTCTGATATATTTCAATGAGAACGAATGCACAGTCAAGGCGCAAACACTTATGATGAACTTTTCATTATACCTTAAAGATAAGCACGGACAAAGGTGCTATAAAAAGCATATCGAAAAATTCACAGCTGCACACAGGTGCAAAAATTCGCCGTATGTATTATATAGTAAAACTACAACCGGCGAAAAAATGCACAGCAATCATAATACCTGCAGAAGCAATATTCTTGACAAACTGCTCCGCAGCTGTCGCCTTTACCGGGAGTTTGCCGAGAATTCGGAATGGCTATACTATAACGAGCTGTACGGTCTGGCGACTAATCTTATACATATTGAGACAGGGAAAAAGACATTTCTTAAATATATTGAAGCCTCACAGTATGATACATATAAACGGGACTGGAAATTCTATTTGAAATACTTCAAGGATAACGAATATTTGCCGATGAAGTGTGAGAAGTTCTGCCCTTACCACAGCGAGTGTCATCACGCAAATAACATGCTCGATACGGTAACCGTCGGCAAAAAAAAGATAGTGCGACTAAAGGAGCCCGAATACGCCGAGATTTCTGAGGTGCAGGCAGAACTGAAAAAATACTTCTATGATGCGATGGAAAGCGGCGATAATATGATACACGTTATCAAGGCACAGACCGCTATCGGAAAAACACATATGTATCTTGAATACCTTAAGAGCACGGACAAGCCGTGTATCATCGCAGTGCCGACAAACAAGCTGAAAAATGAGATTTATAACGAGTGCATGAAAGAAAATATATGTGCGGCAAAAACACCCTCTAGTGGTAGAATAAAAAACGTACAGGTTAAAGCTTTCGAAAAATCAGCATATGTGATATAATATAGCATATGAGGGAGGCAATAACATGGCTACACAGAAGAAGTATTCACAGGAGTTCAAAAACGATGCGGTTGAATAT
>CALXRY010000003.1 GCA_944390955.1 uncultured Clostridia bacterium
AGTGCGGTAAAAAGAAACGGCTTTGCATTGTCAGCCGTTTCTTGAATTTATGTATCGCCACGATATAAAAAATAATAGACTGCCCGAGAAGTATATTTGTTCGGTTGTCAGGCAATGGGGTGAGCCAGAAACCGTAATAGCCGAACTTTCGGTTATTGCGGTTTTTATTATTCGTTCAATTTCCGCTTCGTCAGTATCGTCATTGATGCAGGGTGTGGACGCAAAATTAAATATGATCACTATCTTATCACTCCACAGATATACCCTGTTTACCAATTCTTTGATCAATATTTGCTTTTCCTGCCATGTCGCATCGGCGCCTATATTCAGGTCATTAAAAAAATCAATTATTTGTGCCTTTGAAAATTGAACTCGCTGTGAACGTTTAACATCTATATCATATTGTATTTGGCTTTGCTGTGCCTCAAGCTCTTTTAGTCGTGCATGCGTCGTGCCGGTGATGATACCGTCTTCAATAGCTGTCATGACGTTTTTCAGCTTTCTGTTGACTTCTGCCAACTGTTTTTCCATTATCGCTATATCCGAATTATCAGCTGAATGCTCCTGCCGCTTGATAATTGCGTCTGCTATCCGCTCAATAATTTTGGAATTGTTTATCAATGATTTAATGGCGTTCAGAACATAGCTTTCTATAGCATCTTTTTTTATGCTTTTGCTGGTGCATATGTGCTGTTTCTTTCTGCCTGTGCACATGTAGTAATAGTGCTTTGTCTTTCCGTCTCCGCTGCGCCCGGATTCGCCGTGCATATGGCTTTTACAGTAACCGCAGTATATTTTGCCGGTCAGCAAATACCGCTCTTTGGCTCGTCGCATTGATCCGGTACGCTTATTTGCCTTTATCTGCAACTGCACTTTGTTAAACGTTTCGTCGTCTATGATGCGTTGGTTTTCGTCGGCAAATTCCACTCCGTCATATGTATACCGTCCGACGTACCGCGTGTTGCGCATAAGCGGCGTTATGCTGTCTCTTGTAAATGGATTACCGTATGAAGTGTGGTACCCATGAGCATTCAGATAATTGGCGATGTCGGTCTTGCTCTCTCCTGCAAGATACATTTCAAACATTTTGCGCACTGCAGGAACGGCGCGTTCGTCGGGTATATATGTATTCTCCGGAGATCGCATATACCCGAAGGGGATAGCGCCGGTTATTTTGTGCTTTTTTGCCGTCTCGTGCATACCGCGCAGCACCTTCTGCGCCAGGTCGCGTGAAAAATATTCGGCAAAGCCCTCTAAGACGCTTTCCATCAGTACGCCCTCAGGGGAATCTGATATGTTCTCCATGACCGACATTACACGTACGCCGTTGTTTTTTAGGCGTCGCTTATATACCGCGCTGTCGTAGCGGTTGCGTGCAAAGCGGTCAAGCTTCCAGACGAGGACCACATCAAATAGCTCCTTTGCGCTGTCTTTGATCATCTGCTGGAACTGCGGGCGCTTATCGGTCGTGGCCGTCAATGCCCTGTCGATGTACCGGTTCACGATCTGCAATCCCTGCTTCTCTGCAAACTTTTCGCAGTCGGCAAGCTGCCCTTCGATAGATTGCTCAGTTTGATTGTGGCAGCTGTAGCGCGCGTATATTACACACCTGTTGCCGTATTTATTTTTTTGCATAAAAATAACACCTCTTTACTTGATTTTTAAGTGGTGCTGTGATATAATGTTATCGTGTTTTGTGGTATTATATCACAGTACCTTATATGTCTCCGCTGTGTTGGTAGCGCAGCGGGGATTTTTTTATTGTTCGCGTGTAATAGATGTAATGATGTATCCGTTTTCGTTATCATATGGTTTTATATGGCAAGTGATTGTACCAAAATCAGAATTTGTTGAATCGGTATGTATAAAAACCACATCAAGACCATCTGATGTATTGATTGTATTGCTGAATACACATTTTTCATCTCCCAGATTACTCATTGAAATAATATAGAATCCGTTATTATATCTGACATTTCCTTCGGTAGGATAAAAATCCGGCATATCCTACCCGAACGTTTTGGTGTATTCATTTCTTATTTTTGACTCGCTCCACATATAGTCCGAACCCGACACCATATCATAGCTTGTTGTGCCACTATGCATATAAAAAATAAAGTCATGCACAAAGTTTTCTGCCCCTATATCGGTCTGGCTAAATTCAGGCATTTTCAGACTTATTTCTGACAGCTGTTCAATATCGCTGTCCGTCAGGCTGATAATGTTAGCGTTATTTTGAGTGTATACACTGTTATCATCAAGGGAAACGATCTGGTCGCTATTCGGTGTATATTTAAACTTATAATATGCGTTCGAGCCGTCGGGAGTAGTGAAGCAGCATGATAAATTAGTACCATAAATTTCATAAGTCCCTGTGCTGTTGAGTGGTGCGGAGGAAAAATATGCGGCAGAGCTATTTTTTGCAAGCGTCAATAGCCGCCCGTCATTGCTCACCCAATCTCCCGGAATAGCATCTTTGTATTCGTCCATTTTTTGCCCCAAATATTCCGAATCAAGAAGTATCTTGTAATCAGGATCATTGATAGGGTACACGTCTATGCTAACTCCGAAAGATTTCCCCCATGAAACCATAACGTAATTATTATTTTTTTCATATAGATTCATATTGTGTTCACTATATACTTTTTCAAAGCCGATATCGGCAAGCAAATCCTCATATTCCAAAACTTTTTCAACGTCATATTCATACAAATGCGAAACACAATCAGTTTGGTAATATAAGCCGTAGGCGTTTATACCTACATCTTCAATGCTGTCCACTTGAAAATAAGCGGAATAATCAGGCGCAAAATCACTTCCTGGATAATAAGCTACAATTTCAGCGTTATCATATACATACCCGTCTTTAGAAAGTTGTATTGTATCGTTATTAAAATCGACTTCAAATCCGCCTACTATATTAGCAATATCCCTGAGTTTAAAATATGTGCTTCCATCTATGTTATAGCCCTCTATAGAAACTTCGCTTCCGTTTAGCTGAATCGGAAACGGGTTAGGATTAGCAATGATCCCGGCCGCAAGTGCGCCTATGGCTCCGAACGTAACAGCTCCGGCCACATAGCCGATCATAAATTGTTTTTTCATGATTTTGCTCCTTTTTCACTTTTGTTTAGTGTTTGCAAAGTATAAGAATTTACCTTCTTTTCTCGCTTTATCAAACCCTCTTTTTCACATTCCCTGAGACAAATTTGGATATCGTATTTCATGCGCGGATGAAAATGCTTATAAATTTCACGCTGCAAAAACAGAGGATTATCGGAAATGAATTTCAGCAAGTCCTTTTTTAATGTCTTTAAGCCTTTAAAATACGCGTCATAATCGTCATAGTTAAGCCGCAGATCCACTAAAAGCTTTTCGGTTTCCTCAATAAAGGAAAAATCTTCACTGCGCGAGTTATGACAATGTTCCCATGTGTCGGCAAAGTATAATTTCCCGCCCTTTGAGCGTGAGCAGAATTTTTTGAGGCCGTAAAAAAGATTTATCGCCTTGTTGCATAACTCTATTTTTTCATCTATATTACCCTTAAAGATTTTTGCCTGCTGGATGGTCTCTATCATTTCATGTTCAATAGGCTGAAACTGTTCATAATACTTTATAAAAAAGTTGTCTTCAAGCTCCTCCTCTCGTTTAGTCCGCGAGGATGTCCACTCTTCTTGAAAATCTTGGGCTTTGCCAAAAGCAATCAATCGCTCAACATCATCGTCCGTTAAAGGTTTACCATCAGCGCGCAAAACTGTTTTGCCCGTTCTTATGTATGTAGGAGAACTGTCAGCAGCCTTGCTGTTTTTGACGCGCCACAGATTGAAAATATCACTCAGCTTAAAAGACGGTTTTCTAAAACTAAATTTCACAGTATTACCACCTTTGTCAATTGAAATTCCTAACGCATTGACGCACAAGTCCAAAAACTCTTATTCGTGTAACATCCTCGCCCTCAAAACGCCTTATCGGATACATTGGATTTACCGAATGCAGCTCGATCCAGTCCTCACCATATATAATGCGCTTAATGACACCGTCCTCATCGTCTACGATAACGACCGCTATAGCACCGCTATCAACTGATGACTGGCATCTGACAAGCACAAGGTCTCCGTCCTCAAGCTTGGGGTACATGCTGTCACCTATGACTCGCAGATAAACATATGGCTCGTCGCCTGTTAATGCGGCACGTTGTGTTGGCTGGCAACCTATTATATTGGTTTCAGCAAAACATTGCAATCCAGCGGCAACGCGACCAATTATGGGCACATCACAAAACTGCGATGGATCAACCGGCATGATATTTGACGGCACTTTCAGTGTCTTTTCATCGCTCCAGCCCATGATATAAGCAGGGGAGACGTTAAAGACATCAGCAAGTTTGATAGCTATTGTTCTTTTAATATCGATTTCGCCTGTTTCATATCTGTTAACCGTTGCTTTGCTGACACCAATACGTTTACCTACATCTTCTTGCGTAAGTCCTATATGCTCTCTCAAATTTCTTAATCTATCGCCTATGGTCATTTTTTTCACCTCGCTGTTGTGGCTGTAACATTATTATAATTCGAATCGCGATATTTGTCAATACGTTTCGAGAAACTTTTTTTACGTTTCGAGAAACTTTTTTTATAAAAAGTATTGACAATGCGAAAAAGATATGGTATCATGTAGTTACGTTAAACGTAACGGAGGTGAAAGATGCAATGGGAAAATATATGAATGACGAGGATATGCGAAGATTTAAAATGTATATGGCTGCCGCAGGCTGCACCATAACATCGCTCGCAAAACGTGTAGATATGGGGCGTGAAGTACTATCAACACGTGTAAACGGAAAAACCGACTTTAGTCGTAGCGAGATGATAAAAATCGCAAGCGTTTTAGGTGAAAGACCAGAAAAAATTTTTTTTGGAATGTCGGTTACGTAATACGTAACTATATGTAAAAAATGGTGTAGGCAAATCGGCATAGGGAGGTGATAGGGTATGAAGGAAATAGAAACCTTAGAAGAAAAGGTAGCTGAAAGATTGGTAGAACTGATAGAAAATAAGACACCTACCAAAGATGAAGTAGATGTCTTGAAGGTCCTGAGCGAGTTGTTTATAAACCTTATTGTTCATCATCGGATGAACCGACACTCTTGAATCCTATGCGCCTTGCAGGTTCATCAGGATTGGATTTTGGTACAGACATAAGCAAAAAGCTGATTTGATTTATATGTTGAATGAGTTGCGCATATTGTCCGTTTACGTACCCGTAGTAAAATATTAAATGCGGGTTATGATAACCGATATTTTCAACATTCATCAAGATGGTTTGACCGAAGTTACAAAGTTTTAGAGCAACTTCATGTTCATCATCAAGAGTACATTCAAAATCAGCGATTTCTCTCATTATAATTTCATACTGCGTGTCAGCCATTGAATAGTCGAGTTTTTCCAGAGGGAAATGTTGATTTAAATCAAAATGATCATTCATTGTAATCACCACCTTTCTATGGTGATTATAGCACAATGAGGGAGAGAAAGCAAGATTAACATCATGACGCTATGAGAGGAGGAGAGAGAGATTGGATATAAAATCCGAAATCAAATATCTTAATATATTGGTGACGTTGCTGGTAATACATGACTTGGTGCCAATGGTCAGAGCGATAACTCATGGACTGTTATTTGCAGTGTTGAAGTTCATCTTGTATTTTATTACAAATGTCGTTTAAGAACGAATCATTGGTATTACCCATAGCGGATTGAATCGGCATAGGGAGGTGAGGAAGCGTGAAAGAGCTAAAACAAAAACGCCCAACAAAACAGGGCGATTTCAAAGACAGACATCCTTATCTGCTGCTCGTTATTTCAATAATTGCATTAATAATTGCCATAATGAAACCAGTTGTGGAGAAATGATTTGAGGAGGTGAACTACAATGCTCACAGACAAAGACCTTTACTGTATTGCAATGACGGTGCAGGCGGAGAAATTCACGGTGTATGCTGCCGGAGACGGGATAGCCGAGCAGTCGTGCGCGTTATGCAAGTATAAAGGAGAATGTTTTAAGTTCGGCAAAGACGGCAGTATAAAAAAATACCGTCACGGCTTAGGCGATGCGATGCGAAACTTGCAAGACGCGACGGGTGTATATCTTGGGTATTAGGAAAGGAGTTGAGAGCATGACAGAATTAAAGCAGTACACGAACGCCGCGGAGGTCGATGCGGAGAAGATACCGCAGAGCACGATAAACCGTTTGGCGGACATGTTTTACGAGGTGTTTGCCCGCAGTTTGCAAGAACAGGAGACGGAGCAGCAAACGGCATAATACCTCCACTCCGCAGGCAGACCTGAGCCGCTCCGAGTTAGCATATCCAGCAATTATCGGAATTTTCTCCTTTCTGTATTTTGATGGAGCGGCTTATGTGTGCCTGCAGGGACAGACGAAAGCGAGGTGAGAATAATGCTTAAGCTGATAAGGCGCATATTTAAGCGTAAGAAGCCCGTCGCACAGGCGGAGGGCAGGGACTGGAGCATGGCTGTGATACACGGCTATTGCGATGACTTAAAACCGCGTAAGGCGAACGAGATGATTTTTTGGAGATAAGGAGGAACAGCGCAATGATTAACCTACTATCAGCCCTGACCGCCATAGCCGTATATGCCCGTATATGCGAGCTGGGATACGGCAGTGGGGCGGCCGTCATATGCGGCGTGCTTGCCGGTGCGCTGGCGCGGTATGCGTTCAAACAGATAAGGAGGAGTGCGGACAATGGAAGATAAAGATATACTTGCCGGCATAGGAGAGCAGATCGCGGCACAGGCACAAAGCAGGGACTACGGCATAGAGCCGTGGGAGCTGGACAGGGTTCTGAAGGTCGTGACAAAGATCGTGTCGCTGGCTACGTCTTTGTCATATATGCAGGCCTATGAAAAGGGCAAAGCAGCTTTGCGCATAGCCTACAGCATACTTGAGACCGCGGAAAGCAAAAAGTCCGCCGGAGATGGAGCTCCGAACGGACAAAAGTAATAAAGTATATATAAATATTATACCACAAAGATGGTGATATGTCAAGAGGAAGGAGATTAAAAATGCTATATCCAAACGACAGCCGCGGCGCAGAGCGTGCGATGGAGGACATGCGCACGGGGCGTCACGGCGAGGATTACATAGACGACAGCGATTTTTACGTCTATGACGACGATGAGGATGAGGACGAAGACGACGAGGACGGCCGGAGGCGGTTTTGATCCTGTATAATAAAAGTTGGCATTCCAACCTCAAGGATTTTGTGATATAATTAAGAGGAGAAGGAGATGCAGAAAATGACACAAAATAAACAATACGATCATGAATATAAAGTTCAGGCAATTA
>CALXRY010000004.1 GCA_944390955.1 uncultured Clostridia bacterium
AGGAGGAAAAAATATGAAAAAAGTTTTGACACTGATTCTTGCAGGCATGATGGCGATGTCGATGGCGGCCTGCGGAGGTAATTCCGAAACAAGTGATACTGCATCAAGCGGTGCATCAACAGAGTCGGATTGGGAATACATATCCGATAAGGGTGAGATGATAATCGGCATGACGCTTTTTGCGCCGATGAACTACAAGGAAGGCGACGAGCTTGTGGGCTTTGAAACTGAGTTTGCCGAGGCGGTATGCGAGAAGCTTGGAATAACTCCCGTATTCCAGGAGATAGACTGGAACTCCAAGGAGATCGAGCTCAACGCAAAGAACATCGACTGCATCTGGAACGGTATGACGATAACCGACGATCTTAAGCAGAATATGTCTATCTCAACGCCTTATATGACAAACAGACAGGTCATGGTAACAAAGGCCGAGAATGTTGATACATATGCGCAGAGCGTTGACGGAGCAATTGTTGTAGCTGAAAACGGTTCGGCCGGAAATACTCTTGCGACGACCGATGAGTTTTTTGCAAATGCAAGCTATACGGCTGTTGACTCACAGGCCAAGGCGCTTATGGACGTTGAATCGGGAAGCTCGGACGTGGCGATAGTAGACTATGTGCTTTCGATAGGCTCGATCGGCGAGGGTACGGAGTATGCTGACCTTGAAGTGATCGAATCAAGAGAATTCGGAAATGAAGAATACGGAGTAGCCTTCAGACAGGGCAGCGACGTTACAGAGAAGGTAAACGAAGCTATGCAGGAGCTTGCGGCCGATGGCACGCTTAACGAGATCGCATCAAAGTATAAACTTGAAAAAATGATGCTTCTAAACTAACAAATCTTATTCGGGGAATGTAGCATATGGATAAATTCATTGAGGTGTTCAACTCGCTCACAAGCGGCTTTGGACTGAATTGCATAATATTTCTGAGTACGCTTGTGCTGGCGATACCGCTTGGTCTTATAGTTGCGTTTGGCTCCATGTCGGAATTCAAACCGCTTAAGTGGCTTACAAAGACATTTGTATGGATAATAAGGGGAACTCCTCTTATGCTCCAGATATTCGTCGTGTTCTATGCTCCTGGGCTTCTTTTTGAGATTCCGATGCGCTCAAGGCTGACTGCCGTTATAATAGCGTTCGTAATAAACTATGCGGCGTATTTTTCGGAAATATACCGCGGCGGGATCGAGAGCATTCCTGTGGGGCAGTACGAGGCCGGTCAGGTCCTCGGGCTTACAAAGAAGCAGGTGTTTTCAAAAATAGTCCTATTTCAGGTCATAAAGCGGATAGTGCCGCCGATGGGAAACGAGATAATCACGCTTGTAAAGGATACGTCCCTTGCAAGGGCGATAGCCGTTGCGGAAATAATTATGCAGGCGGAGCGCTTTACAAAGGAAGGACTTATCCTGCCGCTGTTTTCGACCGGCTTATACTTCCTTGTGGTTAACGGACTTCTGACGCTGCTTTTCGGCTATATCGAAAAGAGGCTCAACTACTATAAAGGCTGAGGGTGCGTGAAATGGCAATACTTGAAGTAAAGAATCTACATAAAAGCTTTGGAAAGACAGAAGTATTGAAAAGCGTCAGCTTTTCGATGGAGAAGGGTGAGATACTGTCGATACTCGGTTCGTCGGGAAGCGGAAAAACAACGCTTTTGCGGTGTATAAATTTCCTTGAAAAGGCGTCGGGCGGGCAAGTTTTTGTCGACGGCAGCTGTATATTTGACGCATCCTCAAAGGAAAAGCCGTCTCCGGCGGTGATGAGGGAGCGGCAGCTGAATTTCGGATTGGTTTTTCAATCGTTCAATCTGTTCCCACAGTATACTGCACTCGAAAACGTGGTGCTTGCACCGAAGCTGCAGGCGGCGGAACGTGCTGATTTCAAGGAAAACAAAAAGAAAATACTTAGCGAGATAGAGCAGAATGCTATGAATCTGTTAGACCGTGTCGGTCTGGCAGAGAAGGCGGGCAACTATCCGTGCCAGCTCTCCGGCGGACAACAGCAGAGAGTATCGATCGCAAGGGCACTTGCGCTTGATCCGAAGATACTGTTTTTTGACGAACCGACATCTGCGCTCGATCCGGAGCTTACGGGCGAGATACTGCGCGTTATAAAGGATCTTGCGTCAAAGCACATGACCATGGTCATAGTTACGCATGAGATCGAATTTGCCAGGAATGTTTCAGATAAGATAATCTTTATGGACGGCGGCGTGGTAGTTGAAGAGGGAACTCCCGAACAGGTAATCGGTAACCCAAGACATGAAAGAACGAGAGCGTTTTTAAGCAAGATGCTCTGATATGCGGCGGAACGGAGAAATATCATGGATAAAGTGGAAAAATATTTTCGGTTGAATGTTCTTACAATGGCGGCGGCCGTTATGATGCTTGTATCGCTTATTGCGGCGGCAATACCTGCCACACGCAGAATAAGCGAGGGCGTCTTTGAAATAGGACTGCCGTTCTCGTTTTTCAGGGTATATGCGTCAGAGACAACCGAGTTTGCGGCGCATTTCGGCATAGGCGCATTTATCGGAAATTTAATCATCGCGTATATTATATGTTACATAATAAGAAAACTTATAAGGAAAGACTAAAAAGGGGCTGTCGCTTTTAGCGCAGACCGCAGCGACTTACACGCAGTGTAAGTTCACCACAGGGGCTTTTAGCCCATGTCTACGAATGAAACGCACCACTCGGAGTCCTACGCTTCCGCTTTGCGGAAGTTGCCAAAGGCAAGTTTTGCAGCGCAAAACCGTACGGTTCAGCACTTTTGCTTTGCAAAAGCCAGACCTTTGGTCTGTCCGCGCCTTCTTGCGCGGTGCGCGTACGCCGTTGGGGCAACAAAAAATGCAGCACGTGTGCTGCATTTTTGTTTGTTTCGTCCGTTCTGCATCTAAAATCGAGCAGCCCTATGCGATTCTTAATGCGACAGCATCTTTTTTATTCCAATCCGAACGGTATCCTTTTATCGGAATATTTATTTGCCGCCAAACCGGTCACGACAAGCCTTATCTCGTTTTGTCCTTCATGCAGAAAATCTCCTATATCAAACTCATTGTCAAAAAAGCTCACACCGCAGAAAATGCCGTTTATATAACATTCTGTCATTTCTCCGCACGATACCTTAAAATATTCATTTTGTGCCGCACCGCGCTTTTCATATACCGCAGTATATATTTTCTGCTCTGTATTTTCATCTGTCAGTCTAAAATCAAGCCCGCTTATAAGCGTTCTTTCCGGCGCGGGACTGTATTCTGCGCTCTCATCGAACATTAGCAGCGCGCTTTCGTACGGCCTCAACCGCAGTCTGAAAAAAGTTCTTCCTTCCCTGCTTTCGGACGGTATCCCGTAATACCTTCCGCGCCACAGATCAACGAGCACCGCATTGCCCGTCAAAGGAACGCTCGCCTCGGTATTTATCTCCTCAAGCCCCTCGTTTACCGCTAAATACATATCAGCGCCGTTTTTCACTATATGCGTTACGCGCAGCGTTTTTTCTGGTTTTGATGTAAGAAAGTCATTATTTTCTATCTCTCCGGAGCCGCTTATCCTTTTAACGCCAAGCTCCGTATCGCCCATAACGTATTTATATTCATAGCCGGATATACAGAGCCTGCTGTTTTTTACCTCCGCATTCTCAAGCATCGAATACGTAAGATAATTAAATTCCTTCTGCTCCTCGTAAAAGCTCCTCACCTCGGAATGCTTCATATCGCCGCTGCGGCAGAGGATGGCAGTTTCGGCGCAGTTTTTTGAATCGGTCATTATATATGACAAGCGCTTTATGTAGTCGGAAAACAGCTTATAATGCTTCCACCAGATATTGTTCGGTCCGACGTCGGGCGGCCTTTCGTCCTTTCGCTTTCCATCTATGCTGTAGTAAAATGCATGAGGTATAAGCATATTGACGCCTCTGATGCAGAGCCAGTCTATATACCATTTCATATCGGCAGCCGTAAAATACCACGGTATCCCGTCACGGGAGCAAACGCCGAAGCATTCGTTTGAATTGCGCCTGCGCCCCATATGGCGCGCCGCGTCCGCCGAGCACTTTGCCTGTACGGAATCCACGCCGTCAATGCCGCCCTTTTCCGGCGCGACGAGCCTGAATATAAGGTCCTGCCCCGGTACGTGGAAATATGTCTGCTCATCTATATCATCACTCTCGGCAGGGTGTCCCATAAGCCATATATCATGATTGCTGCACCAATCGGAAAGCTTTTTATAATAGGTATCGTTAAGCCTCTTCGTTATGAGCTTTTTATACAGCTCCGTAGAAATGTTTTTGCCGTTTTCAAACAAGGATCTCAATTCCGAAAGGCTGCCGCCCGCAGCTGTGAATTCATCCTCCAAACCCGGCGTCCAGCCGAAATACCCGCCGGCGCATCTCCCCGTTACCGACGGCTCGTCGGTAAAAAAGCCTATCACCGTGCTTCCGAAAAAACGCTTCAGACGGCTGTAATACCGCTCATGCGTGAGCCGTATAAATTCGTCCACGGCTTCGGGATTAAGTATATCCGCGGACATCGGAGCTGCCGCCTCGCCGTCATCCTCTCCGTAATGTACGCCGCGTATCGTGCCGCCCGTTTTACGGCTTATCAACTTATATCCGTCCTCAAACTCCGCCAGTATTTTTTCTCCGCACGCGTCCCGTGCGAGCGTTATACCGTGCGACGCAAGCTCTGGATCGCTTTTCACTACTAATCCGTGAGCCGAACCGGACGGGTACATCGCTTCATCGTACAGCACGAGCTTCATGTCAAGCTCTGCTGCCGTTTCAGCAATAAATTCAATGACATCAAAATATTCGTCCGACAGGTATTCCATACTCTCCGGTATCCCCATCCTCGGATGAATGACAACGCCGTTCACGCCCTTTTCATTGAAGTCCTCAAGCTGCGCCCTGAGCTTTTCCTTTTCGAGCCTGTCGTTCAGAAACCAGAACGGTATCGGTGTATATTCGCGCTTGGGCGTCAATATATCTTTAATTACAGCTTCTATCATAATGATCTCCGTTCAATATTATTTGGAGTTCTTCCATTTAAGTATTTGTTCAAGACGCTCCTTTATCTGCTTCTCTCTCCCCTGCTCTCCGGGACGGTAATATCTGCGTCCCGCAAGAGAATCGGGCAGGCACTGCATTTTTGTGAGCTTTTCCTCGGTGTTATGCGCATATTGATAGCCCTTGCCGTAATCGAGCTCCTTCATGAGCTTTGTCGGAGCATTGCGCAGATGAAGCGGCACCGGCTCGGCGGGCTTGCTTTTTATGTCTGCCGCGCACTCAAGGCATGCCTTGTATACGGCGTTCGATTTCGGCGCTACCGAAAGATAAATAACAGCCTGCGCAAGGTTTACATCACATTCCGGCATCCCCAAAAAATGGCACGCCTGATACGCCGCCACAGCTACCCTCAGTGCGTTTGAATCAGCCATTCCTATATCCTCGCTCGCAAAGCGCACGAGCCGCCTCGCTATATAAAGCGGGTCCTCGCCGCCGTCGAGCATCCTATACATCCAGTATACAGCCGCATCAGGGTCGCTGTTTCGCATCGATTTATGGAGAGCCGAGATTATATTATAGTGCTCCTCACCCGTCTTGTCATACAACAGAGAACGGCGGTTCATGCACTGCTCAAGTATCTCGTCCGTAACGCTTATTTTGCCGTCGTCGTCAATGTTGCCGTTCAAAACAGCCATCTCAAGAGTATTGAGCGCCGTACGGGCATCGCCGTTTGAAAAAGCAGCTATCGCCCTGAGCTGGTCTTCATTTATTATAATATCCATATCTCCGAAGCCCTTGGGGCTTTTTACGGCGCGGTCAAGCAGCTCCATGATATCGCTTTCCTCAAGCTCCTTGAGCATAAAGACCTTGCATCTTGAAAGCAGGGCGGAGTTTATCTCGAATGAAGGGTTCTCGGTCGTTGCACCTATGAGTATGATACTGCCCTTTTCAACGTACGGCAGAAAAGCGTCCTGCTGGGCCTTGTTGAAGCGGTGTATCTCGTCAGCGAATAGAATAGTCCGTATCCCCATCCTGCGGCTCTGCTCAGCGCTTTGCATGACCTCCTTTATCTCCTTTATCCCTCCGGTCACTGCGCTGAATTCCACAAAATCCGAGCTTGTGTGCTTTGCTATTATCCTTGCAAGCGTCGTCTTGCCCACTCCCGGCGGTCCCCAGAATATCATCGATGAAATATGGTCGCTTTCTATAAGCCCGCGGAGTATTTTACCCTCTCCGACAAGGTGCTTCTGTCCGACGTATTCGTCGAGCGTTTCGGGGCGCAGGCGTGTCGCAAGCGGCGCGCTGCGCTCTCTGTCGTCAAACATATTTATCTGTTCCATATGACCGCCTCCACTGCTCATTTTTATATATTATATCACACCGCCGCACACGTTTGCAATACGAAAGCGATAAATTGGGCTTGATATTTATGTAAATCTAAGCTATAATATCAGTATAAAATGATTTTCCGGAGGTAGCCATGAGAGTATATGTTATTCAGCTTGAGCACAGTGATATTGAAACAAAGCGCGAAAGGATACGCCGCGCCGTTTCTGTGATAAAAGGTCTTGACAGTCCGGAGCTTATCCTTTTGCCGGAGCTCTGGGGGACAGGATTTTTTTCGTATGACAAGTACGCCGAAAACAGCGAGGAGCTTTACGGTGAAACCGCAGCGGCGCTTTCCGATGCGGCGCGTGACAAGGGCTCGTACATATTTACCGGCAGCTTTATCGAACGGCGCAGAGATAAACTTTACAACACTGCGCTGCTGCTCAATAAAAGCGGGAACATTACCGCGGAATACAGAAAAATACATCTTTTCGGAGACGAAAAAAAACTCCTCTCGGCCGGAACTGAAATTTCCGCCGTCGAAACGGAGCCCGGTATCATCGGGCTCAGCATATGCTATGACCTGCGCTTTCCGGAGCTGTACAGGCGACTCACGGAAAAGGGTGCGGAGCTGCTTCTTAGCTGCTATGCGCTGCCCACAGAAAGGCTTTCACACTGGCAGCTCCTAACTCCGGCGCGTGCTCTTGAAAATCAGGCGTTCTTTATCTCCTGCGGCTGTGCCGGAGAAAACATCGGCGTAAAATATGCCGGTCATTCGATGATAGTATCTCCGATGGGTGAGATAATAAAAGAGGGCGGTGCATCCGGCGAGGTCCTGTGCGCCGATATAGACATAAACGACGCAAGACGCTACAGAGCCGGATTTTCCGCCCTTAGAGACAGAGTCATATTCTAATTATTCCTCGAACAGCGCCCGTGCAAAATCGGCGCTGCTGAATTCCTGAAGGTCGTCTATCCCCTCACCCACACCTATGAATTTTACGGGCAGGCTCTGCTCCTTTGAGATAGCTATGACTATCCCGCCCTTTGCGGTGCCGTCGAGCTTTGTCAGGATTATCCCCGTAAGCTCCGCCGCCTCGCCGAACAGCTTCGCCTGGCTAACGGCGTTCTGTCCTGTTGTCGCGTCGAGCACAAGCAGCGTTTCCCTTGACGAGCCGGGCAGCTCTCTCGATATTACTCTGTTTATCTTTTCAAGCTCTGCCATAAGATTTTTCTTATTATGGAGCCTTCCAGCAGTGTCGCATATAAGGATATCCGCACCTCTTGCCTTTGCGGCGGCGCATGCGTCAAAAACAACTGCGGCGGGGTCGCTGTTTTCCTGATGCTTTATGATCTCACATCCCGCTCTCTGCGCCCAAACGTCGAGCTGGTCTATAGCGGCGGCTCTGAACGTATCTGCAGCGGCAAGTATCACCTTCTTACCCATAGCCTTATAATGCATCGCTATCTTGCCTATGCTCGTCGTTTTTCCGACGCCGTTAACGCCGATGATGAGGATAACGGCAGGCGCGTTTTCAAGATGCATCGACGTATCCTGCTCCTCAAGTATGTCTGAGATAACGCTCTTTAATTCCTCTTTTACCTCGTTGCCGTCTGTTGTATGCTTATGCCTTACGCGGTCCCTGAGCTCTTCAATAATATACGACGATGTTTCCACGCCTATATCGGCCATAATAAGAGCTTCCTCGAGATTTTCAAAAAGCTCGTCGTCTACCTTTACAAACACGCTGAATACGTTGTTTACCTGTTTTGATATAGCGTCGCTCGTTTTTTTCAGTCCTGATTTTAATTTTTCAAAAAAACCCATTTCATCAATTCCTTTCGTATGTTCAGCTTGCCATCTCCGGCTCGACGTCGTCTATCTGCAGCGACAGCAGCTTTGAAACTCCCTTTTCCTGCATCGTCACTCCGTAGAGGATGTTCGCCGCCTCCATAGTTCCGCGCCTGTGGGTTATTACTATAAATTGCGTCTGATCGGTATAATTTTTGAGATACGTCGCAAAGCGCGATACGTTCACATCGTCAAGCGCGGCGTCGATCTCATCAAGGATACAGAACGGCGTCGGCTTTACCTTTAATATAGAAAACAACAGCGCTATCGCTATAAACGACTTTTCCCCGCCGGAATACAGATTGATGTTCTGCAGTCCCTTGCCCGGGAGCTGGACCTCTATCTCGATTCCGCTCTCAAGGATGTTTTCGGGATCGGACAGGTACAGCCTGCCGCTTCCGCCGCCGAACAGCTCCGTGAATACCTCAGAAAAGCTCTTGTTTATGCTCTCAAGCTGCGTTCCGAAGTGCTCCTCCATCAGCTCCTCCATCGAGTCGATTATCTCCAGCAAATCGGTCTTTGACTTCTCAAGGTCGTTTTTCTGAGTTGTCATAAATTCATAGCGTTCCTTTACGCTCCTGTATTCCTCGATGGCGTCGACATTCACCGAGCCGAGAGCCTTTATCTTTGATTTCAGCTCCGCAAGGCGCTTGAACGCCTCCTTTGTATCCTCTACCTCGGTCCTTATCTCCTCTGCCGCGCTCACGCTCAGCTCATATTCGTCCCAAAGACGGTTTATCGTATTTTCCTTTTCCATATTGAGCTTTACGCGGCGCGTCTCAACTCTTGAAAGCTCCTGCTGCAAATTCAGCAGCTTATCGGTAAGGTCCTTATTGGAGCTTTGTATGCTTTTAAGCGTGTCGACGATCCTTGTTTTCTGCTCGTCTATAGCCTCGATCTTCCTCTTTATCTCTGCCGAAAGCTCCTCCATGCTTGAAATGAGCTCCTCTTTTTCGCGTATTGAGGAATAAAGCCTGTCGTTTTCGCTGTTTAATCCCTCTATATCGCCGCGCTTTGCCTCGGCTATTTCCTTTGCCTCAGCTATCTCCGTTTCGAGAGTTTTTATGGATGTTCTTATAAGCTCCGTTTCCTTCTGTAGATTTGCAAGCCTTACTGTCTCGTCCATGATGCTCTTGGACTTATCTTCCTTTTGCTGCGATATATCAGTATGCTTTTTGTCAAGCTCCTCTATCTCTGACTGCAGCCTTTCCGCCTCACTCTCAAGCGTGCGCACCTCCGAGAGATGAACGGCTATCTCCTCCGACGTTTCCGAAAGGCGTTCTTCTATCTGCTGAAGCTCGGCCTTATAGCTTTCTTCGGTCGAGCCGCTCGTTTCGGCATTCTGCAGAAGATGCTTCAGAGTATTGTCGAGCCTTAAGATCTCATCCTCATATTCCCTGAGCATCGGGATATACGCGTTCAATCGGCTCTCCGCCGCCGACATATCTTTATTCAATTCCTCACGCTTAGCGGCCGCTTCGCGCATGTCATTTGAGAGCGCCGATATTTCCTTTGCCAGCTCCTTTATCTCCGTTGCCCTCGACAAAAAGCCGCTCTGCTTGTTCACGCTTCCGCCGCTCATCGAGCCGCCTGCGTTGAGCACGTCTCCCTCAAGCGTCACAACGCGGAATTTATAGCCGAAGCTGCGGCTCATAGCTATCGCATTATCGATATTATCAACTACTATAACGCGCCCGAGCAGGCTCTTTAAAATCCCGTCATATTTTTTATCATATGAGACGAGCTCCGACGCAATACCTATATAGCCTGCGCTTTTTGATATTTGATTTATATTGTCGAGAAGGCGTCCTTTCACCGAGCTTATCGGCAGGAAGGTCGCTCTTCCGCCCTTGGTACGCCTTAAAAATCCTATCGCTTGCTTTGCGTCCTCCTCGGATTCCACGATAATATTCTGCATCGCTCCGCCGAGAGCCGTTTCTATCGCCGTAACATATTCGCGCTTAACGTCGATAAGCCCGGAGATGGTTCCGTATATCGAAAGGCGCTTCAATTCATCAGCCTTTAAGACCGCCTTTACGCTTTTTGCATAGCCTGCATAATCGTTCTCCATTCCCTCAAGTATCCTGCGCTTTGAGGTCTTTGAATTATACTCGACCTTCATCGCGTTTTCTTTTTCGGTTATCCGCGTAAGCTCATTTCTTAAGCTCTCCTCCTTGGCGCGGCAATTATCCACCGAGACCGAAAGCTTTTCCGCCTTTTCGCGTTTTTCCGCGATCGATTTTTTAGTTTCTTCGATCTCGCGCTTTGCGTTTTCCATATCGATGTTAAAGCTCCTGAGCTCGTCCTCAACGGTGCTCCTGCGCTCAAGAAAGCTCGAACGCAGCGTTTCTATACCGGTTATCTTTGCCTTCTTTGCCGATATATCATTAAGACGCTTTATCGCCTCATCACGCTTTTCCTCGATCGCGGAATGTATCGTCTCCTGCTCCTTTGCTATCTCGTCATGCTCCGACTGCATAGCGTCGAAACTCCCGAGTATCTCCGAAGCAAGCTTTTCTTTTTCCGAAACCTCGTTTTTCAGGCTGACTATCCTCGCAGCTCTCTCCTCATTCTTCTGAGTAATAGCGCTTATCTCGTCCTCTATACGCCTGATGTTTGCGTGGTTGTTTTTTATATTGTTCTCACTGACGCGCACATCGTTTTTCGCGCTCATGGCCTTTGATTCGTTTTCTATAAGACGCTCGTTCTGCTCCGTTTTTTCGGTGTCCTTCGCCTTGTTTTCATCATATAAAGACGATATTTTTCTTTCCGTTTCCGACTCCTGAGTTCTCAGCTCAGAGAGCTCGTCCTCGACCGACTTGTACAGCTTTTCCGCCTCGGCCGTGTCCGCAGCGTTTTTCTCGAGCGTTACAAGGCTCAGATTGACGTCGAGCGTCTTAAACTCGCCGTACAGATCAAGGTATTTCCTTGCCTTCTCCGACTGGTTTTTTAGCGGTGTGAGCTGGCTCTCGAGTTCCGAGGCAATGTCGTTTATCCTCACGAGATTTTCCTCGACAGACGAAAGCTTTCTTGTTGCCTCGTCCTTACGGTATTTGTACTTTGAAACTCCAGCGGCCTCCTCAAACAGGCTGCGCCTGTCCTCGGCCTTCGTCGAAAGTATCTGCGCGACGTTTCCCTGGCCTATTATAGAATAGCCGTCTCGCCCGAGACCGGTGTCCATAAAAAGCTCATGGATATCCTTAAGGCGGCAGTTCGCATGGTTTATCTGATACACGCTTTCTCCGGACCTGAAAAGCCTTCTTGTTACTATGACCTCTTCAAATTCAATATCAAAAATATGCGAGCTGTTGTCGAGCACAAGGCTTACCTCGGCAAAATTCACCGGTTTTCTTGTAGCCGTTCCGGCGAAGATCACATCCTGCATATTGGAGCCCCTTAAGGACTTCGCGCTCATTTCTCCTATTACCCAGCGTATAGCGTCGGATATATTGCTTTTTCCGCTGCCGTTGGGTCCTACGACGGCCGTTGCACCATCCACAAACGACAGGACGGTCTTGTCCGCAAACGATTTGAACCCCTGAAGCTCCAGTCTTTTTAACAGCACTCGCAGATCACCTCTCTTTTTTTCAGTTTGCCGCTTCCCTTTATCCTCAGATCTATTCCGTATTCACGTTTTATCTTTTCTATATTGGCGCGCCTGTTGCCCACTGCCTTCGATACCTCCCGGTCATTTACGAGTACTGTTACGCTTCCGCTCATGCCCTTTATCTTGGATTCGATAATATCGTAATAAATACTTCCCTCGACAAGCTCCCTGAATGCGCTGTGAACAGGTCCCGCAACTACCGAGCCCTCCTCGCATATCTCATCTGTCGCCTGAAGCCCTATCCTTATGACGTTTATATTATTTTTCTCGAATTTCAGGAGCAGCTTTTTTGACAGCTCCACAGCGTCCTCAAGGCTCTCCGGCGTATACCGCCCATCCATGTACATTTTCTCAAGGTATGTGTCCTTTATCGTAAGCGTCGGGTAAATGCGCACAAGCTCCGGCCTGAGAGCTATTATCTCATCAGCCGTTTTCAGCGATTTTTCCGGAGTATCGCCTGGCAGTCCCGTCATCACCTGAAGCCCCAGCGTGAACGGGTATTCACGTATAAGCTTTACGGCTTCCCTGACCTGACCGCTCGTATGGCCTCTGTTCGATTCTTTAAGGACCTCATCGTCCATGCTCTGGACGCCGAGTTCGATCGTCGTTACGCCGTATTTCATAAGGTTATCGAGTATCTCTCTCGTTATATAATCGGGGCGCGTTGACAAGCGTATACCGTCAGTTGCATAGCTGAATTCCGCGGCCGCCGAAAGCAGCGCACTCTGCTCCTCTATCGGGATCCCAGTAAACGAGCCGCCGAAAAACGCCGTTTCAACACGTCTGTTTTCATTCGGCAGCGTTGCAAGCGCTTCACTTATGATATGCCTTACGTCCGAGGGTCTGACGCCGCTCATTTTTCCCGTTATCCTGCGCTGATTGCAAAACACGCAGTCGAACGGACAGCCCTCGTGCGGCACGAATATAGGTATATTATACGTTCTCATTTCCCGTTACAGAGCCTGTCCAGCGCCATTTTTGCCGCATGCTGCTCCGCCTCCTTTTTGCTTCCTCCGGTACCCGTGCCTATCCGTCTGTCGTCTATCATTACGCTTACGGTAAACTTCTTGAGGTGCGCCTGACCCTCTTCCTTTTCAAGCTCATACGAGATCACGCCGGAATGGTTTTTCTGGATACGCTCCTGGAGCTCCGTCTTGTAGTCAGCCGAGCGTCTGCCCTCCATAGCCTCCTCAATATCACCGCGCATAAGAGAAAGCAGCCACTTTGAGGCTGTATTTATATCGCTGTCAAGATATATCGCCGCAAGCACCGCCTCGAACGCATCCGAAACTATAGACGGTCTTTCGCGACCTCCGGTCATTTCCTCGCCGCGCCCGAGCTTTATCGCTTCGTGCAGCCCTATACGCCTTGCAGCCTTATCGAGCGACTGCTCGCATACAAGGCTCGCTCTGAGCTTGCTAAGGTCGCCCTCGTTTATCTTGCTCATGCGCTTATACAGATAATCGCTCATGATTATACTGAGCACCGAGTCTCCGAGAAACTCAAGACGTTCATTACTCTTTTCATGATGCTCGTTTGCGTAGGAGCTGTGTGTCAGCGCATTCTGCAAAAGAGCCTTATTTTTAAAATTATAGCCGATTTTTTCTTCAATTCCTGTCATTTTCAATTACCTGTTATATACAACACAAGAGGGTACGGCTTGCCGACCCTCTTTTTGATTTATTCGTATTTCTTGAATACCACCGTAGCGTTGTGCCCGCCGAAGCCGAGCGAATTTGACATCGCGTACTTGACCTCCTGATCTCTTCCGACATTGGGAACAATATCAAGGTCACAGTCGGGATCGGGGTTTTCATAATTTATCGTTGCCGGAATAAATCCGTCGCGTATCGCAAGAGCACAAACTATTGCTTCTGTACCGCCGGCAGCTCCGAGCATATGTCCCGTCATAGACTTTGTGGACGATACTGCCACCTTATACGCCGCATCGCCGAATACCGATTTTATAGCGTCTGTTTCAAAATGGTCGTTATACTGTGTCGATGTTCCGTGAGCGTTTATATACGTTATGTCTGACGGCTCTATACCGGCATCCTTTATTGCAAGCTCCATGGCCTTTGCGCCGCCTGCTCCACCCGGGATAGGGCTTGTTATATGGTAAGCGTCATCGGTCGCTCCGTAGCCTACCATCTCGCATATTATGTTTGCTCCTCTTGCCTTTGCATGCTCAAGCTCCTCAAGGACTATGAACGCCGCGCCCTCGCTCAATACAAAGCCGTCGCGCTCTGCGTCAAACGGACGTGAAGCATGCTTGGGATCATCGTTTCTCGTAGACATTGCTTTCATATTGCAGAAGCCGGCAAATGCAAGCGGGCTGACCGCTGCCTCGGCTCCGCCGACTACTATAACGTCGTTAGTGCCGTACTGTATATGCCTGTAGGCATCGCCTATGGCGTTATTGCTCGATGCACATGCCGTCACAACATTTTCATTTATTCCGCGCATTCCGTACTTGATCGCTATCTGTGCGGCACCCATATTCGCTATCATCATAGGAATAAAAAACGGACTTACGCGTCCCGGGCCTCTGTCAAGCAGCGTCTTGTGCTGTTCCTCAAGCGTCTGTATCCCGCCTATTCCCGAGCCGGTTATAACACCGACACGCCATGCGTCCTCTTTTTCCATGTCAAGACCGCTGTTTTCGATAGCTTCGGAAGCAGCTATAAGAGCATAATGCGTATACTTGTCCATCTTGCGGGCTTCCTTCTTCTCGATGAACTGAGCGACATCAAGATCCTTTATCTCACCCGCGATCTGTGTCTTCATTCCCGATGCGTCAAAGCTCTTTACTGTATCTATACCGCACTCTCCGCTGCGTATAGCCTGCCAGAACGCCGGCACATTATTGCCGATCGGAGTGACTGCTCCGACGCCGGTCACAACAACTCGTCTCACTTACTGTACCTCCTGATTACAAATTTAAATATATTAAAATCCGCGCGAGCCCATACCGGGCTTTGCGGTACATCTCTTAATAATCCCTGCCGCAGGAGGGTTTTAGCATCCTGCGGCAGATGTTCATTTTACGCATGTTCTTTGATATAGTTCACTGCGTCTCCTACCGTGCTGATCTTCTCCGCATCCTCGTCAGGGATTTCGATATCGAACTCTGTCTCAAGACCCATGATAAGCTCCACGATGTCAAGAGAGTCTGCGCCTAAGTCATCAACGAATGAAGCCTCCATCGTTACAGCCGACTCATCAGCGCCGAGCTGGTCAACGATAACCGCCTTTACTCTTTCAAATTCCTCCACAATCTGCACCTCCTTTCACTTTACAAGACCGCCGCCCATCGGGCTTACGGTGATTTATATCCCATAAAAGCCTGTCGGCTAATATAAGCTACATCAATAATCCGCCGTCTACGTTCACTACCTGACCAGTCACATAGCCCGACATATCCGAGGCAAGGAACGCAACAACATTTGCCACGTCCTCAGTCGTTCCGAATTCACCAAGAGGGATCGCGCTGAAATATTCCTTCTTCACATCGTCCGAAAGCTTATCGGTCATATCCGACGCGATAAATCCCGGAGCTACAGCGTTGCATCTTATGCCTCTTGACGCAAATTCCTTCGCCGTCGTCTTTGTAAGACCTATAAGACCTGCCTTTGAAGCGCTGTAGTTCGCCTGTCCGGCATTGCCCATAACTCCAACTACAGACGCGATATTTATTATCGAGCCGCCGCGCTGCTTCATCATCGGTCTTGCGACCGCCTTTATGCAATTGAATGCGCCCTTCAGGTTTATATCGAGTACAAGATCCCAGTCCTCCTCGCTCATTCTGAGCATAAGGCCGTCTCTTGTGATACCTGCGTTATTTACGAATATATCTATTTTTCCAAACGTATCGAGCGCCGTCTTAATAAGCGCCGCAACATCCTCGCTGTTTCTCACATCGCCCTTTACTACTATACATTCAACGCCGAGAGCCTTTATCTCCTCGCATGTCGCATCTGCATAATCCGACGAGGGAATATCGTTTATTACGATATTTGCGCCGAATGACGCAAGCTTCATCGCTATCGCCTTTCCTATACCGCGTCCAGAGCCTGTTATAACAGCTGTTTTTCCCTTAAGCATTTCCAGTACCTCCTGCATTATTCATTAAGACCCGCAAGAGTTTTCTCAAGCGACGCCATATCCTCTACGTTAAATACCTTAACTTCTCTTGAAACCTTCTTTATAAAGCCGCTGAGTGCCTTGCCGGGACCCACCTCAACAAACGTATCGACTCCGTCGGCTATCATTCTTCTTATCGTGTCTTCCCAGAGCACCGAAGATGAGACCTGCTTTATAAGATACGGCTTTATGTCGTCCTTTGAAGCTATGTAATCGGCCGTTACGTTTGTGATAACAGGTATCGACATATCCTTTACCTCTACATTCTCAAGCTCTTTGGCAAGCTTCTCGCCCGCACCTACG
Organism: uncultured Clostridia bacterium; assembly: GCA_944390955.1. Lineage (GTDB taxonomy): Bacteria > Bacillota > Clostridia > UBA1381 > UBA1381 > Ornithomonoglobus_A. The sequence continues at coordinate 16,243 of CALXRY010000004.1, forward strand.
AGCATCGAGCAGTGGAACGGAGCGGAAACAGCAAGCTTTACGGCTCTTTTTGCGCCCTTTTCCTTTGCCAGCTCACAGCACTTTTCCACTGCGGCAGCTTCACCAGATACGACTATCTGCCCAGGGCAGTTGAAATTAGCCGGTGAGCATACGCCGAGCTTTGAAGCCTCCTCGCAGCACGCCTTTACGTCGTCTGCCGAAAGAGCGATTATCGCGGCCATAGCGCCCACGCCTACGGGAACTTCCTCCTGCATGTACTTTCCGCGTTTTCTTACGAGCCTTACGCCGTCGGCAAAGTCTATCGAACCCGACGCTATATGAGCGCTGTACTCGCCGAGGCTCAGTCCCGCAACAACGTCCGGCTTTATTCCCTTTTCCTCAAGCACCCTCAACGCTGCAATGCTCATCGTAACGACGGTCGGCTGAGTGTTTTCGGTTATCATAAGCGTTTCGTTGTCGCCGTTGAATATCATATCCTTTACGTCAAAGCCAAGAGCCTCGGACGCCTCGTCAAACACCTTTGCGGCACATTCAAAATTATCCGCCAGCTCCTTGCCCATACCGACAGTCTGTGCGCCCTGTCCGGCAAATACAAATGCTAATTTTCCCATACTGTAACCGTTAGCTCCTTTCAAAACCAATAAAAATTATATCTTCAAAAATACTCTTTTATGCAGATTATTTCTTTAATTTCTTTTCTATCCCGCTTATTATATCCTCGGTATTCTCAAAATAGCTTCTGATTATATCTGCGCACGGCTCTATCTTATTAACCATAGCCGCGGACTGCCCGGCCATCAGCGAACCCATCTGAATGTCGCCCTCCTGAAACGCGCGTCTTAAGCCACCAACTCCGAGAGCCTCAATCTCCTCAAACGGAGCTCCTGCCTTCTCAAGCCTCTCATATTCTCTTGTGAGCTTATTCTTGAGCGCTCTTACAGGCGCACCGGTCGTGCGTCCCGTAACTACGGCGTCTCTGTCCTTAGCCTTTAAAACTGCATTTTTATAATTTTCATGAGCTATGCACTCCTCAGAGCAGATGAATCTTGTTCCAACCTGTATGCCGTCGGCACCGAGAGCAAATGCGGCAACTGCGCCTCTTGCATCGGCTATTCCGCCGGCAGCAACGACTGGTATCGAAACTGCATCGACTATCTGCGGGATAAGGCACATCGTTGTGATCTCGCCTATATGTCCGCCGGCCTCTGTTCCCTCGGCTATCACAGCATCCGCGCCATCCTTTTCCATCTTCTTTGCCATTGCTACACTCGCTACTACCGGAAGTATCTTTATCCCGGCCTCCTTCAGCGCCGATATATATTTGCCCGGATTACCCGCTCCAGTTGCCACAACGGCAGGCTTTTCCTCTATTACGACCTGCATTACCTCTTCTGCCGTAGGAGACATCAGCATTACGTTTACGCCGAAGGGCTTGTCAGTCATTTCACGGCACTTTCTTATCTGCTCTCTTACAACATCTGCAGGTGCTCCGCCGGCAGCTATAAGCCCGAGACCTCCTCCGTTTGAAACGGCTGCCGCAAGCTCAGCAGTGGCTACCCATGCCATACCGCCCTGGATTATCGGATATTCAATACCTAACAGTTCACATAATCTTGTATTCATTGTTATGATCATTCCTTTCACTTTGTTCGCTAAAAGTCCGACAGAAATTTTCTCAGATTGCCGCTCGAAAGGACGCCGATGTATGCTTATACCTCAAGTCCTTGAGAGTGGTGAGATGGGGAAATTTATTAGGACTTATTATAATTGAATTACGCATGCCGCGTATGTCAGTCCGCTGCCGAAACCGACAAGGACGACCTTATCCCCCTTCTTGACTCTGCCCGTCTTTACCGCCTCATTGAATGCTACCGGAATACATGACGCCGATGTATTTCCGTACTTATCTATAGTAAGAATGATTTTATCCTCACTTATCCCCATGCGCTTTATGGCGCTGTCGACTATCCTGTAGTTTGCCTGATGTGGTACTACAAGAGCTATATCGTCGTAGGTAAGTCCCGCCTTTTCAAGCGCACGATTTGACGAGTCGGCCATTGCCTTTACGGCGAACTTCATAACGGCCTGTCCCGCCATCCATATCGTTTCTTTTCTTCCGTCGATTCGCTTTTCTATCTCCTCACTGTCATTTCTGAAAGCAAGGCTCGTCAGAGCATTATGTCCTGATCCGTCGGAGCCCATATCAAAGCTTATAACGCCGGGTTCGTCCGTGGCAGTCATGACTGCCGCTCCGGCTGCGTCGCCGAACAGCACGCACGTTGCACGATCCTTATAGTCCGTCGCTTTTGTAAGCACATCAGCCGCTATTATAAGCACGTTCTTGTATGTGCCGGTTGTTATAAACTGATCAGCCATTATTACCCCAACGACAAATCCTGAGCACGCCGCATTATAATCCATTGCCATAGCATTTACCGCACCTATTTTGTCCTGGACAACGCACGCACATGACGGAGTGAAATAATCGGGGGTAACCGTGGCAAGCAGTATAAGATCTATATCCTCCGGAGAAATACCGGCATCCTTTATTGCTTCCTCGGCAGCTTTTACAGCTATATCGGTCGTGTACTCGTCGTCAGCACTTACATGGCGTTCCTTTATCCCGGTTCTTCTTGTGATCCATTCGTCGTTTGTGTCAACGATGCTTTCCATGTACGCGTTGTCATACACCTTTTCCGGTATATACGAACCCAGTCCTATAATCTTAGCGTTAGCCATTATACTCGTTCCTCCATTTTAGTTAATATGCTTTACTATCTCGTCTATTATGCCGGTTTCTACAAACTTTTTAGCCTGTCTTACGGCATTGAACACCGCCTTTTCATCCGATGAGCCGTGCCCCTTTATGACAGGCTTTTTTGTGCCGAGCAGCGGCGCTCCTCCGTATTCGCGGTAGTCCATCCTTTTTCTGAAACTCTTTATCCCTTTCATGACAAACAATGCGCCGAGCTTGGTCAGAAGGCTGCCGGTAAATATAGACTTTACCTCACGCCCGACAACTGAGCCCATACCCTCCACGGTCTTTAGTATAACGTTACCGACAAATCCATCGCACGCCATAACGTCGGCAGTTCCCTCCATGACGTCTCTGCCCTCTATGTTTCCTATAAAATTGATCGGCGCTTCTCTCATAAGCGGGAAGGTCTCCTTTGTCAGCTCATCGCCCTTACCTTCCTCCTCGCCGTTTGACATGAGACCTACCGTAGGCTTTTCAATATCCATAACGCCCTTCATGTATATGCTGCCCATGATCCCGAACTGCACGAGATTTTCCGGCTTGCAGTTGGTGTTCGCGCCGGCATCAATGAGCATCTTCGGTCCCTTTGCTGAGGGCAGCACGGTAGCAAGAGCAGGCCTTAGAACTCCCTTTATGCGCCCCACTATCAAAAGCCCCGCGGCAAGCAGCGCGCCCGTATTTCCCATTGAAAGAAGCACGTCTCCCTCACCGTTTTTCAGCATATTTGCCGCCACAACTATCGAGGAATCCTTCTTGCTGCGCACAGCCTTAGCAGGCTCCTCATGATTTGAAATAAGCGTTTCGGCATGAGCTATACTTACTTTTTCCGATGGGTAAGCGTGCTTTTTCAGCTCGTTCTTTATAATGTCCGTCTTTCCGACAAAAACTATGTCGACCCCAAGCTCATTGACGGCTCTTACACCGCCCGCTATCGGAGCCTGCGGCGCATTGTCGCCGCCCATAGCATCAATTATAACCTTCATCACAAATAATCTCCGTTTCACCGCAATGCGGCATGATTTTCATCGCAGAAGCCCCTGAAATGTCTCCAATTGCTCTCTGCTCCGTATATCAGTCAAGTACCTTTAATCTGAACTTTCCCCTGAATACCTCTCCCATATTTACCTTTATGCAGACATGGACAACAAATTCATCATCATTTTCACGTATAACGACTGACTTTGCAACAAGCGTCTCGCCCACGTGCACCTCCTCGGTATATTTAACGTTGGCGACTCTGACAAGCATCGATTTTGCATCGATCACGTTCAGGGCAAGATTTTCAGCAAAGGCATATATGAACTGGCTCTTTACTATATCCGTACCCCCGAACGCCATACTGCGGTCTGTTTTGAGCACCGATATCCCGTCATGGTACACATTGAGGTCGAGAAGCTCACCCTCCGTGTCTTTTCCATTTAGGCTGCCCTGGGCGGCATTTTTTATTCTCTCGCGGTATTCGGCAATGCCTAGCTCGGCTCTGTCAAACCTTATCGTTGATACGCTTACGCCGAAAGCCTTTGCAAGATCCTTATCCTTTAAAAACGGATTCTTCCGTATCTTCTCAAGCAGATAGGCGTGGCGTTCGCTTTTTACGGACCTTGGCAAAATACTCGCTCCTTTCGACAAATTATCAATTATTATTAGTATCAGGTACTAAATTAACCATAATGATACTATCACATGTGACGGACTATTGCAAGTGTTTTTGCGGTATTTTTCAAACATTGTATATTTTGCTGAATATACGTATTTGATTTTGGTAAAATTTATGCTTAAGTAACACTAAAAGCATAAATAAAATGTAGTGCAAATTATCGAGTATATAAAAATCCCCGCTTCAAAAGCAGGGACTTTATTTTTACTTCTTAGCTGTCATCTTTACCATCAGATCATAAATTCTCTCGAGCGCATCTGTTTTGGCAAGCGCCTTCAGGTTCTGCGACATTTTATCGAGCAACGCCTTATCCGTTACCATAGACATTATCTTATCGTAAAGCACATCGCTGTTCAGCTCCCGCTCCACTATCAATGCCGCGGCTCCGTTTTTCTCAAATTCTCTTGCGTTCTGCTCCTGGTGGTTTCTTACAACATTCGGCGACGGTATCAGTATTGACGGCTTACCGAGCGCTGCAATCTCGCTTACGGTTATCGCGCCGGCTCTTGAAACAACAAGATCGGCCGCCGCCATGCACTCCGCCATATTGTCTATATAAGGCACTATCCGCACGTCCTCGTTAAGCTGTATCCCCTCGTTCCTTACACGCTCCATTATTTTTTCATAATTCCTGTCGCCAGTTCCGAACAGAAGCGATATCTTTCCCTCGTCGATCACACGCTTGAGTATTTTTATGACGTTGTCGTTTATTTTATCCGCACCGAGGCTCCCGCCGAAAATAAGCACGAATGGCTTTGTTATGCCCAGCTTCCGGCGTGATTTTTCCTTGTCTGCCTCAAGTATCTCCGTGCGTATCGGGTTCCCGGTCACGACACATTTTTCCTTATGCTTCATATGGTTTACGGTCTCCTCAAAGCTCAGAGCAAGATAATCAACATAATTTTCCGAGCCCTTTACGGTCAGCCCAGGATATACATTCTGCTCATGGATGAGCGACGGAACCTTCATTGCCTTTGCGGCCATCGTAACTGGACCGCTGACATAA
>CALXRY010000005.1 GCA_944390955.1 uncultured Clostridia bacterium
GACAAGATCCGTGAAGTTATCGGTCAGGGCGGAAAGGTCATACAGGGTATAGTTGCCGATACTGGAGCAAAGATCGACATTGAGGAAGACGGAACGGTTTATATCTTTGCCACAACACAAGCAAGCGGAGAAGCCGCAAGAAAGGCGATTGAAAAAATCGTTGAGGAGCCGGAGGTAGGACGTATCTATAAGGGTACAGTCAAGACGATCAAGGATTTCGGAGCATTTGTCGAGATACTGCCCGGCAAGGATGGACTTTGCCATATTTCAAAGCTCGATAAAAAGAGAGTTGAAAGAGTTGAGGACGTATGCCATGAGGGCGACCAGATGATCGTTATGGTCACCGACATTGATCCCAAAACAGGAAAAATATCATTATCAAGAAGAGACGCTATGGATATAATTGCCGAAGCATAGTATAATAAAACAGGCGGTTCATTTGTGAGCCGCCTGTTTTATTTTATATTCATGCACGTTTTGATCTCTGCTTTAGTGCGGCTATGCCCAGCATAAGCACGAGCGGGAAAATGATCGCCGCAAGCAGCCCGAGCTTCAGATCATCACCGGCCGCACCGGAAATAAAGCCGACAAGCGTCGGTCCCGCACTGCATCCTATATCACCGCCGAGGGCGAGCAGCGCAAACATTGCCGTACCGCCGGACGGTATTCGCTTCGCCGACAGGCTCAGCGTTCCCGGCCACATGATGCCCACCGAGAAGCCGCATAATCCGCAGCCAATAAGTGCCACTGCAGGATTTTGCACACCCCCTGCTATTATATAGCTCAATATACACAGTGCTGAACTTATCAGCATCATATTCTTAAGGCTCGTCTTTTTGCTTATCACCGAATAAAGAAGTCTTGACGTTCCCATCAGCACCGCAAACATACATGTTCCCAAAATATCTCCTGCTGATTTTGGTATATTCAATCCCTTTTCGGCAAATGCCGACACCCATTGAGACATTGCCTGCTCTGCAGCTCCGGCACACAGCATCAATACGAATACAAGCCAAAAGAGCTTTCTTTTCAGAAGCTTCGCAATTCCCGCCTTATGACCTTCAGATATTATATCGGGGATCGGTGCGCCGGCAAAATATATCATATTAGTGATCGGTACAAGCGCCCACATAAATGCCGCAAACCGCCAGCTTTCCATTCCGAACACAGCAAAGAAGAGCGTAGACAGCAGTACGACCGCGACATGCCCCCAGCAGTAAAACGAATGGAGCAGGCTCATCACGCCTGACTTATGGTCCGACGGACAGGCCTCAACTATAGGACTTATAACGACCTCAAGCAATCCTCCGCCTATAGCATAGATCAATATAGATATGAGCATCCCGGCATACGGATCTATTATGTAAGGAAGTGTTCCGAGAGATATCATGCCCACTGCCGCCAAAACATCAGCAAGCAACACTGTCCGCTTATAGCCTATCTTATCGACAAAGCCCGCCGAAAGCAGGTCGACCAGCAGCTGAACGGCAAAATTCACCGTGACAAGCAGTGTTATCCTCGAGAGCGGTATACCGAATGATCCGTTAAAAAACACAAATAAAAGGGGTATGAAATTATTGACCGCAGCCTGCACCACATACCCCATACAGCAGGCGCGTATAGTTTTTCCGTATTTATTTTTCATGCTGTCCTTCCTTTATAATGTATTTTCCGGATGGCTTCGGGCCAAAATACTGATATATATTACATTTGATCATACCGTTATATATCTTTCGCCTTTTATCGGCGCGTCTGCCGAACAGCCTCTCAAATTCTTCATTTGATGTGATTATATAATAACTCCATTTATCGAGCTTGCTGAAGCTTTTGCCTATGCTTCTGTAAAGCGCCTCGCATTCGCGCTTTTCACCCATTCTTTCACCGTATGGCGGATTGCATATAACTGTTCCGTATGGCTTATCGATAAACACATCCTCCGCTCTTTTGCATCCCATGATTATGAATTCACCGACTCCCGCCTTCTGCGCATTGCATTTTGTAAGCTCCGCGCAGGAAGGATCGATATCGGAGGCGTATATTTCGAGAGGCACGTCCTTTTCAAGGCTCTTTGCCTCTTCCCAAACGCTTTTTATCATCTCGGCGTCTGTCTGCTCAAAGCCGTCGGCGGCAAATTTTCTGCCGAGCCCCGGAGCGATATTCCTCTTGAACATCGCAGCCTCTATTGGTATCGTACCCGAGCCGCAGAACGGGTCAAGCAGCGGGCATTCAAATTTCCAGTAGCTCATCATGACCATAGCGGCGGCTATCGTTTCTCTCAGAGGCGCGGTATTTGAATACTGCCTATAACCGCGCTTATGAAGCGGTTCACCCGACGTATCTATCATAAGCGTTACCCTGTCCTTTAATATCGTGAACTGTATCCTGTATTCGGCGCCGTCCTCCGGCAGCCATTCTATACTGTATTTTTCGCCGAGCCTTGCGGCTACCGCCTTTTTTATTATAGCCTGACAGTCACGCATGCTGGCAAGCTGCGATTTTACCGAATGCCCCTTTACCGGGAAAGCGCAGTTTTTTGGCAGGAACCGTTCCCATTCAACGGCTTTTGTCGCCTCAAAAAGCTCTTCAAAGGTAACGGCCTTAAATTCCGCCGCCTTTATCAAGACCCTCTCACCTGTCCTGATCCACATATTTGCCCTGTATACATCCCTGTATCCGCCCTCAAAGACTACGCGTCCATCCTCGACCGTCAGAGTTTCATAGCCGAGACGGCGTATTTCCCTTGCAGCGAAAGCCTCCAGGCCGAAAAGCACTGGCACCGCTATCTCGAATTTGTCGAATTTTTCATATTTATCCACGGTGACGTTTTCCACTCCTTATCGCATCCGAATTCGATCTGCTTCCGTTTATAAAAGTCGATCCCGCCATGCGGCGGAATTTTCTGATAACGCTCGCCGAGGCATCATGGCTCAGGACAAAATCAACCTGCCTGAGCATTACGTCGGCTCTCATGAGCATAACATCGACCTCATCGCCTATACGGTAGGTCACGCCGGTTTTTTCTCCTATAAGCGTCGACGACGCTTCATCATACGTAAAATAATCCTCATGCATATTTTCCAGCTTTATAAGACCCTCTACCGTATTTTCAAGTTCCACAAATATCCCGAAGCTCGTAACGTTCGATATTACGGCGGTAAATTCGCTGCCGACAAACGGTTTCATATATGCAGTCTTTAGAAGATCGTCCACATCTCGCTCGGCATACTCGGCGTTTACCTCCGTCTCACTCGAACGCTTTGCCGCTCTGGCAGTAACGCCCTCGTAGTAGCTGCGCCTTGCGCCGCTTATGCCGTTATCCGTAAATTCCTTTAATATCCTGTGTATTATAAGGTCGGGATACCTTCTTATCGGCGACGTGAAATGACAGTAATACTTTGCGCTCAGTCCGAAATGTCCGAGATTTTCCGGCTTGTACTCTGCCTTCATAAGCGAATGCAGCATCGTAGACGCGACCATCCGTTCCTCCGGCGTGCCCTTTACCGACTCAAGTATCCTTTGGAGCTCCTTTGGATGAACGGGATTATCCTTGCCTATTTTCCCCTTTATCAGCAATCCGAAATGCGAGATAAACCGATTGAACGCATTTATCTTATCCTCCGAGGGAGGCTCGTGTGTCCTGTATACAAACGGCAGCTCCGACCAGTACGCATACTCCGCGACCGTTTCGTTGGCGGTCAGCATGAACTGCTCTATTATTTTGTTTGATATACCGCGCTCCTCGCGCACTATTTCGAGAGGCTCGCTGTTTTCATCTACTATAACAGAGGTCTCCGGAAAATCAAAGTCCATCGCACCCCTTGCGCTTCGCATACGCTCAAGTGTTTCGGCAAGCTCCTTCATATTCCTAAGCACCGGCAGCATATATCCGTAACGCTCCTCAAGCTCCACATCTCCCTCAAGAAGCTTCGTAACATTATTATATGTCATGCGCTCCTTTGAGTTTATAACCGATTTTTCTATGCTGTGCGATACGACCCTGCCATTTTTGTCTATCTCCATAATAACCGACAGAGTAAGCCTGTCCTCATTCGGTCTCAGCGAGCATATGCCGTTTGACAGCCTCTCCGGCAGCATAGGTATTACCCTATCGGCCAGATAAACGCTTGTGCCTCGGAAAAACGCCTCATTGTCAAGGGCACTCCCCTCCTTTACATAATGTGTAACATCAGCTATGTGGACTCCAAGGCTGTAATTTCCGTTATCAAGCATATCGAGCGACACTGCGTCGTCAAAATCCCTTGCGTTATCGCCGTCTATCGTAAATATAAACTTATCGCGCAGATCAAGTCTCCCCGCCGTTTCGTCCTCGGTTACTGTCTCCTTTGTGCTTTGCGCTTCCTCAAGCGTCTCCGGGTCAAATTCCTGTTTTATGTCATGGTCTATTATAATTCCCTCGATATAGCTCTTTAACGATTCCGCAGGTCCAAGCACCGCAAGCACGCGCCCGAAAACATGACTATCCCTGTAGCCGGTGATCTGGACTGCCGCTCTGTCTCCTATTTCCGCATCCATCATTTCATACGGATTGACCCTTATTTTTGCATACAGTCTTTTGTTATCCGGTCTTAAATGGTAATATTTCGCGTCGTCACCCGTAAAAACTCCGACTACTATCGAATTTGCACGCTCAACAATCCTTATAACATGTCCCTCACGCCTGCCGCTTTTAGGCTGGAGATGTATTTTTACGATCACTGTATCGCCGTTAAGGGCTCCGTTCATATCATCGCCCTTGACAAAAACATCCTCGTCGTCATCTATAACAACAAACCCAAAATACCCTCTCGCATTGCACGAAAGTCTTCCCTTCACCGTATTCCTTTCCGATTCGCATGGCATATAGCGCTGCTTCTTTGTAAGATATATCCGCCCTTCCTTTAGGAGCTCATCCAGTATTGACCGAAGCTCCCCCACGTCCTCAGCCGGCACATCAAGTACAATCATCAGCTCGTCTGCTTTGAGCGGTATATATTCTTTTGAAGCAATATACGCGCACACTCGCTCTTTTCTGTCCATGTATCTTCTATATTCCTTCCCATTTAAATTAAAATCCATTATCGCTTATTATATCATTATATCACAAAAATACTGCATGTACAATATTTTTTTAATATTTATTACTCAGTTTTGTAAAGCTATTGTTAAATTATAATAGGTAAAAAGGTATTGACTTAATTAATTTAAAGTTGTATAATAGCTATTGTATGATTAAAATGGGCTGTTTATGTGGCTCAAAAACAGAAAGGAATGATTTACTAACATGAAGAAAAAGAGTATTATTACTCTTTGCGTCGTTGTTATCGTCGCCGTGCTGCTCAATGTTGTGGCCTTCTACGGCTTTAACATTGCTGGCTTTTCATATGGCGGCGTATTTGACGAGGAAAAGGGTATAAGAAAAGGCATTGACCTTGCCGGAGGTTCGGTTATAACCTTCCAGGCCGATGCGGAGAACCCCACAGAAGACGAGATGAACGTAGTTGAATCAATATTCCAGGCACGTCTTACAAACGCCGGATACACGGAAGCACGTATCTCAAAGAGCGAGGGCGGAAAAATTACTGTTGAGATACCCTCGGTAACAGATACTGACGAGGCTGCGGCACTCCTCGGTGAGGTGGCCAAGCTTACTTTCAGAGACGCTGACGGCAACGTCATCCTTGACGGTGCAACTGATATTGTAGACGCAACTTACCAGTACGGAAGAACCTCTGAAGCGTCAGCTTCACAGTCGTACGTTCAGGTTCAGTTTACATCGGAAGCGCGCTCTAAATTCGCAGAAGCGACAAGAAATGCAGCCGCTGCCACAGACGGAACGAACTACATATCGATATATATGGATGAGAATATGATCTCAAGCCCTATGGTAAGCGAGGAAATCAATTCAGAAACATGTATTATTACCGGCGATTTTACTCCGGAAGAGGCACAGGAGCTTGCAAATCAGATAAAATCGGGTGCTCTTCCATTTGGTCTGAGCGTTATATCGCAGGAAACAGTCGGAGCTGAGCTCGGTACGAACGCTCTCCCAACAAGCCTTCTTGCGGCAGGCATAGGCGTTATCCTTGTTATGGTATTCATGATAATCATGTACAGAATACCCGGCGTTATGGCAAGCCTCTCGCTTCTTATATATGTAGGTCTTATTGCTCTTGCAATGGGTATATTCAGAGTAAACCTTTCGCTTTCGGGTATAGCAGGTATCGTACTTTCGATCGGTATGGCGGTCGATGCAGACTGTATTATATTTGAAAGAATGAAGGAAGAAATGCGGCTCGGAAAGACAATAAAGGCATCTGTCGAGGCCGGCTTTACAAAGGCCTTCTCGGCTATTCTCGACTCAAACGTTACAACAATCATATCGTGCGTTGTTCTTTATATATCGGGAATAGGTGCTGTTACGGGCTTTGCAACAACACTCGGAATAGGTGTTATCCTGAGTATGTTTACAGCTATTGTAATCACAAAGTTCCTTATGAGACAGCTTGTTAACATCGGAATAAGAAACAGAAACTTATTCTGCAGCGAGAAAAAAGGAGGTGCGGCAAACATATGAAACAGTTTGTTGAAAACAGGATAAAATTTCTTGCGCTTCCGCTTATCATAATCGTTGCCGGTATAGTTATGTACTTTGTACATGGCGGCTTCAATTTTGATATTGAGTTCATGGGCGGTATAAGAATGCAGGTCGATATGGGACAGGATGTTCCCAACGACGATATATCAGAGCTTGTGAGCAATGTTCTTTCGGAGAACGGTATCGATGGTAAGGTAACCGTTCAGAAATCAGGCGAAAGCGGCAACCATGTAGTCATTAAAACTCCTCCCGTTGAGGAATCAATGAAAGATACTATATTCAATGAGCTTAAGACACAGTACAGCCTCGGTGACGAAGCGCTGATGTCCGTTTCATCAGCTTCGGCTTCATTCGGCATAGAGGTTCAGCAGAAGGCTCTGCTCTACACACTGCTTGCTATAATATGTATACTTATATACATAGCAATAAGGTTTGAATGGCGCAGTGCTGTCATGGCTGTAATCGCACTTGCCATCAACGTACTTGTTATGGCGGCTGTTTATACTATTACAAATATACCGCTTAACACCACGTTTATTGCTGCGATGCTTACGGTTGTCGGATATTCTATCAATAATACTATCGTTATATTTGACAGAATACGCGAAAACATGAAATCGCGTAAAAAGAACATTACAATATCCGAGCTTGTTAACAAAAGTATTATTGAAACGCTCGGCAGAACGATAAATTCCACTATAACTACGCTTATAACTATAGTTGCTATCTATATACTCGGTGTAAGCTCTATAAAGGAATTTGCGCTTCCGCTTATCATCGGTATAGCTATAGGTGCATATACGTCAATATTTATCGCTTCGACATTCTGGGCAACCTGGAAGGAAGCTGATATGAAGGCCAAGGCTCAGGCTGCGGCAGAGAGACGCAAATCAAAGAAATAAAGGTATAAAGGCTGCCGCGGCACTGCGGCGGCCTTTTTAACAAAATAACATCATGAAAACAAAGACACTTACGCGCTGTGCTATGCTTTCGGCCTGCGCTCTTATCATATTCATACTTGAGGCGCAGCTCCCGCCGCTGCTGCCGATACCAGGAGTAAAGCCAGGGCTTGCCAATATCATGACGCTGCTGGCATTTTTCGTTGTGGGACGGCGCGGAGCATTTGCCGGTCTTTTCGTGCGCATAATCCTCGGCAGTATTTTTACCGGCAATATGATGAGCATGACCTTCAGCCTTTTCGGAGGGCTTGCGGCGTACGGAGCGATGTTGCTTGCACTGAAGCTTATTGGGAACACCATAGCCGCGAGCATATCGGGAGCGATAGCACATAATGCCGGACAGATTCTTGCGGCTGTGCTGTTTACAAAAACACTGCAAATCGTATATTATCTCCCTATCCTTATTATTTCCGCCGTTGCCACAGGGCTGTTCACGGGAGTGATATGCGCGGCCGTTATAAAAATAATAAAGAAACGCAGCGAAGGGAGCTGACAAGAAATTGAGATATGTGAAACTCATCACGCCGCTGATACTTTGTTTTCTGCTTTGCTCATGCAGTGAGGAGGCTCACTATAAGCAGATATTCGCAATGGATACAGTGATGGACCTTGCGGTATATTCGGACGTCGGCGAGGAGCTTTTAAACGAAGCGTCGGATATAATATTTTCGCTCGACTCCATGCTTGACCGCAGCGACCCGAACAGCGAGGTATCAAAGCTCAACGCCTCCGGCAGCGGCACGGTTTCCGAGGATATAAGAGCGCTCATAGATTATTCGGCTGAAGTCTATTATCAGACAGACGGCAGCTTTGATATAACTGTCGCCCCGCTCATGGAGCTGTGGGGCTTTTATACGAAAGAATACCGCGTTCCGTCGGACAGTGAGATACAGAGCGTTCTTGAAAAAACGGGCTTTGAAAAGATTTCGGCCGATGGCAGCGAAGTCAACTTAAACGGCACGGAGCTTGATTTTGGCGGCATCGCAAAAGGCTATGCAGCAGATCAGGTAGCATCATTCCTGAGAGGAAGCAGTGTGGAGTCAGCAATGCTGTCATTGGGCGGCAATGTCTATGCTCTCGGCACAAAACATGGCGGTGATCCGTGGCGCGTAGCTATAGCGGACCCTTCTGATCCGTCAGGCACTGCCGGAACAGTCGAGGTCTCCGATAAGGCGGTCATAACCTCCGGGACATACCAGCGCAATTTTACGAGCGGCAGCAGCTTTTATCATCATATAATCGATCCGAAAACAGGCAAAAACCCTGAGAACGAGCTTTCCTCTGTCACAGTGATCGGCGATAATTCCGCAGTATGCGATGCGCTTTCAACAGCGTTTTTCGTCATGGGGATCGACAGGGCCGCTGAATATCTGCGTGAGCATACAGAGATAAATGCGATATTCATAGACAAAAACGGCAATATCACAATAACTGCCGGACTTGAGGATATATTCGAATCGGAAAACAGCTTAGATATTATTGCCTAATGAGCGGCTGTTCGTGCTTTTTGCCGAATTTTGAAATTGCTCTTGTGTTTTTCGGAGTTTTCTGGTAAAATATTATACGAAATTCGAATTACAGCGAAAGGAATGATAAATAATGAAAATAGGAATATTGGGCTACGGAAACCTTGGAAAGGGTATTGAATGCGCCGTACAGCAGAACGACGATATTGAGCTCACTGCCGTATTTACACGACGCGACCCTTCATCTGTAAAGACAGCTACGGGCGTTCCAGTATATTCTGTCGACGATGCAATTAAAATGAAGGACGATATAGACGTTATGATACTCTGCGGCGGAAGCGCAACGGACCTTCCCGTTCAGACTCCCGAATACGCCAAATATTTTAACGTTATCGACAGCTTTGACACGCACGCAAGGATCCCCGAGCACTTTGCCAATGTTGACGCATCGGCAAAGGAGGGCGGAAAGATCGGCATAATCTCGGTCGGCTGGGACCCGGGCATGTTCTCGCTCAACCGCCTTTATGCAAACGCCATACTGCCCGACGGCAAAGACTACACCTTCTGGGGCAAGGGCGTGAGCCAGGGACATTCCGACGCTATCCGCAGGATAGACGGCGTAAAGGACGCAAAGCAGTATACTATACCGGTCGAGGCTGCTCTTGAGGCTGTCCGCGGCGGCAGCGATCCCGATCTTACGACACGCGAAAAGCACATACGCGAATGCTTTGTCGTAGCCGAGGAAGGCGCTGACAAGGAGCGCATCGAACGCGAGATCAAGACAATGCCGAATTATTTCTCGGATTATGATACGACAGTTCACTTTATAAGCGAGGAAGAACTCAAAGCAAACCACAGCGGCATCCCACACGGCGGCTTTGTTATAAGAAGCGGCAAAACAGGGCTTGACGGCGAACACCGCCATATCATAGAATACAGCCTGAAGCTCGATTCAAATCCCGAATTCACATCGTCCGTCCTCATTGCATACGCAAGAGCTGCGTACCGCCTCAATAAGGAAGGTCAGACGGGCTGCAAAACTGTATTTGATATTGCTCCTGCATATCTCTGCAAGGAGAGCGGCGATTATCTGCGCAGTCATATGCTTTGATTCAAAAAATTCCCGGGCGCACCGCACCCGGGAATTTTTTATGATTTCAATTTAAGAGTATTACCTACCTGCTCCAGCTCATAGAAGCACGGACGCTCCTCGTATCTTTTGTTCGGAGAATGGAGTGCAAGCATAAGCCTGCCGTCAAAGGTCCTGAATATCATTCCGTGTCCTCCGTCCTTCTTGAACAGCAGATTGCTGTCATGGGTCCATTCACCGTCAATATCACCGTTCGACGAGCGCACCGTCGCCTCGGTATATCCCTCCTCACCAAAGCTCGACCAGATCATGATAAGCTCTCCCCCGTCAAGCCTCAGCATATACGGACCGTCCGTAACAAATATATCGACGCCCTGAGCAGGCCTTATCCACGGCGCGTCGGATGCTGTTATTAGCCTGAACGGCTCGCCGACAGAGCGTCTTAAATCGTTTGAAAGCTCAACGGCGCATATCGTTCCGTCCTTTATCTGCGTCCACTCGTGGCAGTACACCATATACGGCGTGCCGTTTTTCGATATGTACAGTGTTCCGTCAAGACATTCCTGGCCCTCGGGCGTTATCCTTTCGGAATACACTTCAAATTTCCCGTCAGGCGCGTCCGATCTGAGGATAAACGTTCCGCGGCATTCCGTTTCGCTCTTGAACGATACGAGCATATAGAACGCTCCGTTATATTCATACACCTCAGGCGCCCAGTAATTCATTGTCGCCCAGAAGCCCTCAGGGCGCGTAAATATCTCCTTCGGCTCCGTCCAGTTCTCAAGGTCGTCCGAGATATAGACGTCCAGCCCGAACGCCTCACAGTCCCAGCACTCCGCCCCGCGCGTTCCGTAAAGATAATATTTGCCATTATATGCCAGCACAAACGGATCGCGTATATTTATTTCAGTTCTTTTTATCATTTTGCAGATCTCCCCCTTTGATATATTGCAATTCTTACCTATATATTATTATATACACTCTCAAAAGTCAATATTAAAATCGATTTTTACCTGCAGAGCGCCGCAATAGTTTATTTATTATATAAATTAGCCTAAGCAAACATTATACAGAACGAATATTTTATGCAACTTGATTTAAATTTACTCTTGAAAACTCTTTGTTTTTATGTTATTATATTAACAGGATATAACAAAGGCGTTGTATGTTGTTTTTAACAATATGCGCGCCTTTTTTTCATTTATAAATACAAACGGAGGTACAGATTATGTTTGACGCAGAAATGACACGTCACCTTGCCGAGCTCTCAAAAATAGAATTTACGGCTGATGAGCTCGAAAAAATGACTGCCGACATGACCGGTATCATAGCGCTCATGGATAAGGTATGCGGCTTTGACACGTCGGTAAAGCCGTATGCGCTCGACGCAGTGGATTATAAGGAGCTGCGAAGCGATTCCCATGAAGATTCGTACGATACGGAAGATATTATAAGGAATGCGGACAACGTAAAAAATAACAGTTTTGTTGTTCCGAAGGTCGTATAACAAAAGGGGGATACCGCAGTGAAACTGACAGAGATGCGTGCAGAGCTCGACGCGAAAAATATAAGCGCCGCAGAGCTCGCGCAGGAATATATAAAAAAAATACATGACACGGACGGCAAGGTGAATTCGTATATAACGGTATGCGCCGACGAGGCGGCGGCTGCAGCAGAGCACGCGCAGTCGCTTATAGATTCAGGAAACTCGAAGCCCATGACCGGCATTCCAGTTTCAATAAAGGACAATATCTGCACAAAGGGCATAAAAACAACATGCGCATCGCATATGCTCGATGATTTTGTACCCGTATATAATGCAACGGTAATCGAAAAGCTAAATTCCGAGGGCGCGGTTATTCTCGGAAAAACTAATATGGACGAATTTGCGATGGGAGGTTCGTCTCAGACTTCGTATTTCGGCGGTGTAAAAAATCCGTATGATACATCGCGCGTCTCCGGCGGCTCGTCTGGCGGCGCCGCGGCATCTGTCTCAGCAGGACTCTGCGCCGCGGCGCTCGGCTCCGACACCGGCGGATCCGTGCGTCAGCCTTCGGCGTTCTGCGGAGTTACCGGCCTTAAGCCGACATACGGAGCTGTCTCAAGATGGGGGCTCATAGCATTTGCATCATCGCTTGACCAGATAGGCGTTATAGCAAATTCCGCCGCTGACACCGGCTATGTCTTAAACTGCATTTATGGGCAGGACAAAAACGATGCGACGTCGTCAGCACGAGCTCAGGGAAATTATACGGCAAAGGTCGGCTCGGACATAAAGGGTCTTAGGATAGGTCTGCCGAAGGAATTCTTCGGTGAGGGAATATCGGACGAGGTAAAGACGGCAGTTATGAACGCCGCGGAATATTACAAAAAGCTCGGCTGTGAGCTTGTTGAATGCTCCCTCCCCTCCCTCGAATATGCCGTATCGGCGTATTACCTTATTTCATCCGCTGAGGCGGCAAGCAATCTTTCGCGCTTTGACGGAATAAAATACGGTTTCCGCTCCGGGCTCGGAGAGGACTACAACAGCCTTATAAGCAGCTCAAGGAGAGAGGGCTTCGGCGATGAGGTAAAACGCCGCATCATGCTCGGCAACTATGCGCTCTGCTCAGGCTATTACGACGCATACTACAAAAACGCCACAATGATACGCACGCAGCTGAGAAGCGAATACGCCGGTATTTTTGAAAAATGCGACGTTATCCTCACGCCTACGGCGCCCACTGCGGCATATAAGATAGGCGAGCAGGAAAACGATCCGGTAAAAATGTACCTTGCGGATATATGTACGGTAACCGTAAATATCGCCGGACTTCCCGGCATCTCCACGACCTGCGGCTACGACAAAAACAATATGCCAATAGGCATGAGCTTAGTCGGAAGAGCGTTTGACGAGCAGACGATAATAGCCGTATGCGACAGGTTTGAACAGGATTTTGAGAGAAAGGAGGCGCGTATCAGATGAGATACCAGCCGGTAATTGGACTTGAAATACACTGCGAACTACTGACCGATTCAAAGGTTTTCTGTTCATGCAGGAATGAATTCGGCGGCGGTGAAAATACTAGAGTATGCCCGCGCTGCTCTGGAATGCCCGGTACGCTTCCTATTTTAAATCAGAACGCCGTAAGGCTCGCGGCAAAGGCCGGCTTTGCGACCGACTGCACCGTAAACGCCTACAGCTCGTTTGACAGAAAAAACTATTTTTATCCCGACCTCCCGAAAGCCTATCAAATAACTCAGTTCGAGCATCCGATATGCACCGACGGTCATATTACGGTATGCGGCGACAAAAAGATCAGGATAAATAGGATACACATCGAAGAGGACGCGGGAAAGCTCGTCCATGACGATTACGAAGGAATCTCGATGGCCGACTACAACCGCTGCGGCGTTCCGCTTATTGAGATCGTTACCGAGCCCGACTTCAGGAGCGCCGAGGAGGTACAGGATTTTGTTGAGCAGATAGCTCTGCGCCTGAAATACGCGGGAGTCTGCGACGCAAGGATGGAGCAGGGCTCTTTGAGAGTAGACGTTAATATTTCGATCATGCCGTACGGCAGCGATATCTTCGGCACAAGAGCCGAGATAAAGAACCTTAACTCGCTTAAGGCCATAGGACGCGCGATAGAATATGAGATACAGCGACAGGCGGAGATCCTCGATAACGGCGGGACTGTCGTTCAGGAAACGCGCCGCTTTAACGACAACCACGGCGACACAAAAGCACTGCGCTCAAAGGAGGAGGCGCACGATTACAGGTATTTCCCGGAGCCGGACATACCGCCGGTGCTTCTTTCCGACGATGACCTTGAGGATATAAGAAAATCGATGCCGGAGCTCCCGCATGTGCGCATGGCGCGCTACACGGGCGAATACGGGCTTCCGCATGACGATGCGCAGCTTATCATATCAAGCAAGGCGTTTTCCGACTTTTATGACGAAGCTGTAAAGCTTAATCCCGACTACAAGCAGATATCGAATATAATGCTCGTCGAGGTCAACAGGCACCTCAACGACAGCGGCAAAACTATAGAGG
This sequence comes from uncultured Clostridia bacterium, assembly GCA_944390955.1. Taxonomy (GTDB): domain Bacteria; phylum Bacillota; class Clostridia; order UBA1381; family UBA1381; genus Ornithomonoglobus_A. The sequence continues at coordinate 14,150 of CALXRY010000005.1, forward strand.
AAGTGCTGTTCTCACCATCCGATATAGCGGAGCTTGCAAGGATGATCTCGGATGGGAAGGTTTCCAACAATGCCGGCAAAGACGTTCTTAAGATAATGTTCGAGCACGGCGGAAAGCCTATGGCGATAGCCGAGCAGAACGGGCTTATCATGAGCAGTGATACAAGCGGGCTTGAGGCTGCGATAGACGAGGTCATAGCTGCAAACGCAGATTCTGTAGAGAGCTACAAAAACGGCAACGATAAAATATTCGGCTTCCTCATGGGGCAGGTAATGCGCACCATAGGCAAGGGCGGTAACCCGGCTCTTGCAAAGGATATATTGCAGAAAAAAATAGGAAAGGAATGAGTACAAATGCAGCAGATCGGCAGCAAAGAGCTGATACGCGAGATCACTCTGGATGACTTGGAACAGGCCGTCGGCAGCAGAATCACCTTCTGCGCATGCGTCCATAAAATACGCAGCATGAGCGGCTTTTCCTTTATAATACTCAGAACCGGCAGATATATTCTGCAGTCAGTCTATGAAAAGGATAAATGCGGCAGCGATATCGACGCGCTCCGAGAAGGCGCATATATAAAGCTTTGCGGAACGGTAAAGCATGAGCCGAGGGCAAATTACGGCTTTGAGATCACTCTTGAGAGCTTTGATATCCTCTCGTCACCGGCTGAGGAATATCCGCTCAAGGTATCGTCAAGGAATCTGGGCTGCTCGCTTGAAACGAACATGAGCTTCCGCTCCGTCGCTCTGAGACATCCGCATGAACGCGCCGTGTTTAAGATCTCCGAAGGCATCGTATCCGGCTTTAGGGAGTTTATGCTGTCCCAAAACTTTACGGAGATACACACACCGAAGATAGTTGCGGCAGGAGCTGAGGGCGGAGCTAATATATTCAAGCTCAAGTATTTCGGGCATGATGCATTTCTTGCGCAGAGTCCGCAGTTCCACAAGCAGACATGCGTGGCGTTCTTTGACAGGGTGTTTGAAATCGCGCCCGTATACCGCGCCGAAAAGCACAACTCCACGCGCCATCTTAACGAATATATAGGTCTTGATTTTGAGATGGGCTTTATAAAGGATATGAACGACGTCATGGAGATGGAAACGGCGATGCTCAGGCATGTTGTTAAATACATTGCCGAAAACTATCAGAATGAGCTTGAGATACTCGGAGCGGAGCTTCCCGTTATCAATAATATTCCTGCAGTCACGTTCTTTGAGGCGCTCGATATACTCGGCAAGGAGCGCAATCAGTTTGATCTTGATCCCTCGGACGAGGTAAAGCTATGTGAATACGCAAAGAATGAATTCGGCAGCGACTTTATATTCGTGACAAAATTCCCGGGGCTGAAGCGTCCGTTCTATGCAATGGACAGCAAGGATGACCCGAAACTTGCCGAAAGCTTTGACCTGCTGTTCAGAGGTCTTGAGATAACGACCGGCGGACAGAGGATACACGATTATGCGGAGCAGCTTGCAAAGCTCAGGAGATATGATATAGACCCGGAGGAGCTCGGAGCGTATCTTGATATCCACAAGTATGGAATGCCTCCGCACGGCGGACTCGGCATTGGTCTCGAGAGACTCGTCATGAAGCTTCTGGATCTTTCAAACATACGCCAGTCAAGCCTGTTCCCGAGAGATATTCACCATCTCGACCCGTAACGGCGGCACAATATACAATTAATCTTAGAATTTTTTTAAATTAATACTGCATTTTGTATATTGACTTTTTTCTAAAGCATGGTATAATAAATATATAAATTAAAGAACAAGGTTAGTGTGATAAGACAAGGGTGTTTTATATTTCCGGATATAAAATACCCTTTTTTGATAAAGGCATAAAGTTTTCGTCATGCTAACTTTTTCAAACAGGAGGTATGAACATGAGTAATGTAGCAGAAATCTTCGGAAGCAAGGTATTTAATCTTCCGACAATGCAGGAGAGACTTCCCAAGGCGACGTATGAGTCGCTGCTCAAGACGATCAACGAGGGAACGGCGCTCGACTCCAAGGTCGCCGATGTTGTTGCCAACGCAATGAAGGACTGGGCGATCGAAAACGGCTGCACACACTACACGCACTGGTTCCAGCCAATGACAGGCGTAACGGCCGAAAAGCATGATGCTTTTATCCAGCCGACAGAGGACGGCACCGTTATCAACGAATTCTCAGGCAAGGAGCTTGTTATGGGCGAGCCGGATGCTTCGTCATTCCCCTCTGGAGGTCTAAGAGCTACATTTGAAGCAAGAGGCTATACTGCTTGGGATCCCACATCCTTCGCATTCATCAAAGATAATTCACTGTGTATTCCTACTACATTCCTTTCATACACAGGAGAGGTGCTTGACAAAAAGACCCCTCTGCTGCGTTCCATGGACGCAATTTCAAAGGAAGCAAAAAGAGTTCTTTATTGCTTCGGCAAAAATCCGGCAAAGGTAATTTCATACGTAGGACCGGAGCAGGAATACTTCCTTGTTGACAAGGAGCTATGGAAGCAGCGCAAGGATCTGCTCCTGACTGGCAGGACGCTCTTCGGCGCTATGCCCGCAAAGGGACAGGAGCTTGAGGATCATTATTTCGGACAGATCAAGGAAAGAGTTTCGTCGTTCATGAAAGAAGTTGACGAGGAGCTTTGGAGGCTTGGAGTATATAACAAAACAAAGCATAATGAGGTGGCTCCGGCACAGCACGAGGTTGCTCCGATATTCTCGACTACAAATATAGCTGCCGATCACAACCAGCTCACTATGGAGGTCCTCAAGAAGGTAGCCGGACGTCACGGTCTTGTATGCCTGCTTCACGAAAAGCCATATGAGGGCATAAACGGTTCAGGTAAGCACAACAACTGGTCAATAGGCACCTCAGAGGGCGAGAACCTGCTGAAGCCTGGAAAAGACCCCGAGTCCAATACGCAGTTTCTTCTGTTCCTTGCAGCAGTTATCAAGGCTGTTGACGACTATGCGGAGGTTCTCCGTCTTGCAGTTGCAACTGCCGGAAATGACCACAGACTGGGCGCCAACGAGGCTCCTCCGGCTATCGTTTCCATTTATCTCGGCGAGCAGCTTGAGGCTGTAGTAGAGCATCTCGTAAGCGGCACAGAGTCCACTGAAGCAAAGGCTGCCGCTTATCTTGAAACGGGTGTTGAGTCACTTCCCGTACTGAAAAAGGATTCAACCGACAGAAATAGGACCTCCCCGTTTGCATTTACCGGAAACAGATTCGAATTCAGAATGCCCGGTGCGGCTCAGTCAATCTCAGGTATAAATATAGTTATCAATACTATCGTTGCAGAGGCTCTGTCTCAGTTTGCCGACCAGCTTGAGGGCGTGGAGGACGTTACTTCAAAGGCTATGGAGATCGTCATCGATACGCTTAAAAAGCATAAGAGAATTATCTTCAACGGCAACGGCTACAGCGACGAATGGGTAGAAGAAGCCGCGAGACGCGGACTCCCGAACCTCAAGACGACAGTAGATGCACTTCCGTATTTTGTATCGGAAAAATCGCTCAGCCTGTTTGAGAAGCACGGCGTATTTACAAGAGTTGAAACAGAGACAAGAACGGATATCATGCTTGAAGATTACTCAAAGGCCATAAATATCGAGATGCTTACAGCTCTTGAAATGGCAAAGCAGGAGATACTTCCGGCGTGTCTTGAATATACAAAATTCATGGTAGATGACGTTGCCAAGAAGGAATCTATCGGCATAAGCGTCCCCAACGAAAAGGATCAGGCAAAGAAGCTTTCGGAGCTCACCGAATCGCTTATCCAGAAAATCTCGGCGCTTGATGCAGTTGCGGAGGCAGTTCCTTCAGGCCTTTCGGCAGTAGATACGGCCACATATTATAAGGACAATGCGCTCCCTGCAATGGGTGATCTGAGAACCGTTGCCGATACTCTTGAGACAATAGTATCAAAAGAATACTGGCCGTTCCCGACATATACAGACCTTCTTTATAACATTTAACAATCAGTTTCATAGTGTTTCCTCAAGGGGGCTGCCGCTTTTTCGGCAGCCCCGCTTTTGGTTAAAATCCAAACTTTTATTACAAAACGCTCAAAGGTATTGACTAAAATACATATTATGTGTTATAATATATGCAGGTATATGAGATCGGAACAGGATAAACTTTTATCCTGCAAAGGGCTTAGGCCCTTTTTCAATGTATCAGAGCGTATTCACACATAAAGCATGGAAGTCTTTTATGGGAGTAAGCTCTGCAGACGGGCCGCGGGACGTATTTGCCCGTCAATCACTACGAAAGGAGACAAAAAATATTTGGCAAAACAAAAAAAATTAAAAATTATACCTCTCGGCGGTCTTGACGAGATCGGAAAAAATCTTACCGTATTTGAATACGGAAACGAGATCATCATGGTAGACTGTGGAATGGCGTTCCCAGATGACGACATGCCCGGCGTTGACATGGTCATAAACGATGTTTCATATCTTGAGCGCAACTGGCAGAAGCTGCGCGGCATCTTTCTCACTCACGGACACGAGGACCATATCGGAGGTCTTCCCTATTTTCTGAAAGCGATAAACGTCCCCGTATACGGCACACGTCTTACACTCGGACTTGTCGAGCATAAGCTCAAGGAGCATAACCTTCTGTCGGAAGTAAAGCTGATCCGCACGCGTTACGGTCAGACAGTAAAGGCTGGAGAAAATTTTGAGGTCGAATTCATCCGAACAAACCATTCCGTTGCCGACAGTGCGGCGTTGGCAATAAAGACGCCGATAGGGACTGTTATACACACCGGAGACTTTAAGATCGATACCACTCCTATCGTCGGCAATATGATAGACCTGACGAGGCTCGGAGAGCTTGGACGCGAGGGCGTCCTTGCACTTATGTCGGACAGCACTAACGTAGAACGGCCGGGCTTTGCAATGAGCGAGCGCTCGGTCGGCGAAACGTTTGAGCAGATATTCAAAAACTGTACAAAGCGTATCATAGTGGCTACATTTGCGTCAAACGTCCACCGCGTCCAGCAGATAATCGATGCAGCCGCAAAAAACGGGCGAAAGGTCGCAGTTTCCGGCAGGAGCATGGAAAACATAGTTGAGATCTCGATACTCCTCGGCTACATGAAGGTCCCCGAGGGCGTGCTTATAAATATCGATAACATCAAAAAATACAAACCGCATCAAATCGTTATTATAACCACAGGCTCACAGGGCGAGCCGATGAGCGCTCTTACTCGTATGGCGTACAGCGACCACAGAAAAGTTGAAATTACAAAGAACGATCTTATTATACTAAGCGCTACGCCAATACCCGGAAATGAAAAATCAGTTTCAAACGTTGTAAACGAGCTGTTCAAGATAGGCGCGGAGGTTATTTACAAATCACTTGCCGAGGTACATGTTTCGGGACACGCATGCCAGGAGGAGCTAAAGCTCATTCTCGCACTCGTAAAGCCGAAATATTTTATACCCGTACACGGCGAGCACCGCCATCTCGTACTTCACAGCGCACTTGCAAACAAGGTAGGTATCCCGCCCGAAAAATGCTTTATCCTGAGCAACGGCTCGGTGCTTGAAATCACCGAAAAAACGGCAAAGATAAACGGAGAAGTTCAGGCTGGAAAAATACTTGTGGACGGTCTGGGAGTTGGAGACGTAGGAAATATCGTTCTGCGCGACAGAAAGCATCTCGCAGAGGACGGTCTCATCATCGTTGTTATCACGATCTCTTCCGCTACTCATAAAATGACATCGCGCCCCGATGTTATATCACGCGGATTCGTATATGTGCGTGAAGCGGAATTCCTTATGGAGGGCGTAAAAGAAGCAGCTGCCGAATCTGTAGCTGCAAGCCTTAACGGTAAGCGGCATCTTGAGTGGGCTGCCGTAAAGAACAGCCTGAAATCAGCTGTTGCACGCTATATTTATGATCAGACAAAGAGAAATCCGATGATACTGCCTATTATTGAAGAGGTTTAAACACGGAACCGCCGGAAATGCTCCGGCGGCTCTTTTTCTGCCCAAATACTTGACAAAAAGCGCTCTGTGAAGTAAAATATTTTTATAAATCTTAATTGTAAGGGGAAATTTGATGAAGAGAAAATTTGCCGCCGTGCTTGCGGCAGCTATGCTTTTTATTACGATCCCGGCGCAGGCAAGAGGCGTTCCGGGGGATTTTCTCAGCTACGCAAAGCAATCAGCCGAGAGGCTGTATAACCTCGGTCTTTTTTTCGGCACAGGGCAGAATCCCGACGGAAGTCCGAATTTTGATCTTACAAGCCCCGCTACCCGCGGCGAAGCAGTCACTATGCTCGTGCGAATGCTCGGAGCTGAGGACGAAGCAAAAATAAGCTATTACGGGCACCCATTTACGGACGTCGGCTGGGCGGAGGACTACATAGACTACGCTTATGGGAATCACATTGCCTATGGGATTTCAGACACGGAATTCGGCACTCAATATGAAGTAACGCTCCCGCAGTTTCTTACCTTTACGCTGCGTGCGCTCGGCTACACCGATATTGACTGGCAGAATCCCTACCCTCTCGCCGATGAGGTCGGACTGATATATGCCGATGGCGACTGCTACCGCGCAGACATGGCTATCATATGCTCAAGCGCGCTCGAGTGCAGGGTCTGCGGCAGCAACAAAACATTATTTGAAACTCTTTCCGAAAAGGGCGCCATAGGCAGCTCCGCCGCGCCAGCCGAGGGCTTCGGTCCCGTGACAGAGCCGGTCACCTCAATATCAATAAGCTCCGGTGACGAGCTAATGGAAAAGTTTGCAGAGGTCGTAAACGGCAGAGCTCCGCAGGTCACGATAAACGTGCCGGCTGGGACAGAGAGCTTTTATATAGACGAACTCAACAGTGAGATAAACCGCTTCTGCGATCTGTACAGGCTCGGCTCAACGTGGATACCCGGCTCCGGCGTTATCACCGTAAATATAACGTACGATACCGCCGTAACGGCAATGGCCTATCTTGAGGGCAAGATATCGGATATTGACGATAATACCAGACTGACGCTCAACGAAGCAATACGAGTCCATTCGCGGCTTGTAAGCGACAGCATGACGCCTTATGACAAGGTCAAGGCGTTTCATGATTATCTTGTGAATTTCAATACCTATCAGGAAACGGGCAGCCGCAGCCACAGCGCAGTCGGCGCTCTGCTTGACGGTCTTTCCGTTTGCGAGGGCTATACAGAGGCGCTTGACCTGCTGTGCTATCTGAGCAATATCGACTGCGTGCAGGTCTCGGGAACGGGTTTCTCAAACGGTACATCGGAAAGCCATTCCTGGAATAAGGTATATATAGATGACGCATGGTATAACGTGGACGTGACATGGGACGATCCCGTAAGCTTTATGCCGGTGCTCAGATACGACTATTTTCTTATCAGTGATTCGGAGCTGTCAAAGGATCACCAATGGTATCTGTATCCTCACTGGCCTGTTTCGGAATCAAGCTATTCAAATTATTTTTAGACATAAAAAACGACTTGATCATCCAAAAGAGATCGAGTCGTTTTTATAATTATCCGTGTACTTTTTATATATCGTATTCGCTTGTTTCCTGATAAACATCTAACGTCTGGTCGGTATCTGCTGACGCTGCGGCATCGGAAACTACTTCATTCGCATTGTTCTCAGCCGGAGCGGGCTCCTCACTGTCTTCGTCCTCTGTCACAAGCTCCATGCGGTTTATAGAAACCTCATAAGCCGTTTTTGTTACGACCTCATCCTCCGACAAACGTTTCTGATAATTTCTGGACTGTATGCGCCCCCAGAGCTTTACATTATCTCCGACATTAAGCGATTTTGCAAAACGCGCATTGCGTCCCCATGCGATTATGGGGATGTAGTCGGATTTGTTGTAGCTTCTGTTTACAGCAAGAAGAATGTCCGTGATCTCGCGTCCGAACGGAGTGGTACGGTAAACGGGCGGCTTGCAGATATAGCCGTTTAAGTACAGTGTGTTGGGATTTTTATTGTCGTCTTCTTCATAATGGCATATATCTTTTGCAAATACGGTGAGCACAAGCTTGTTGTCGCCGTTTTCATAACTGTTATAGGAACGGAACTGACCTGTTATCTCTACCTTATCGCCTACCTTATAACTGCTGTCCATTATAAGTCTTTCGGAAATCATGATACGGACGTTGTCGCTGGTCCCGCTCAAGCGCGGAATGTTCAGCGTGAACGTATAAAACTTTTCGGCGTATATCTCATGATTCAGCTTGAATTCGTCCTCGATCGTACCTATAACCGTAGCCTGATTGTTTGTGTTATCCATGATAATATCCTCCTTAGTTTTTTAGTCATCAGTTATATTTATTCAAAAATTCACTGAAATATTCCTGCTTTTTATTGTTTTTCGGAATAACGGGATTTTTAATTAGCATTATATTTTTACAACATCATTATACAGTAAAATTGTAAACAAAGTATAAACACCCGTTGAATTTTTTTTAACAAATTTCCGAATGTGCAAAATGATGTTTTAATAAGTTTTCGTGGACAATGGTAAACGATTATGTTAAAATAAATAATATAAGTTGTACGGAACGGTTGATTTGTGAAAGGATAAAAAAATGTATAACAAGATACTCAGACTGCTTGCCAATACGGAAGAGCACGTAAGCTGGCATAATCCGTATGATCAGGAATTGCGCGAGCAGGAAAGCATACGCCGCGGAGATACGGCGTCGCTTCAAAAATGCTGGTCTGAAAAATATGAGGGCAAGATAGGAACCCTTGCTTTGGATCCTTTAAGAAATATAAAGAATATAGCCATAGGCGTAATAACGCTGTCGTCCCGCAGCGCTATAAGCGGAGGACTTAATCCTGAAACGGTTTTTTCCATTGTTGATGCCGTGATCCTTGAGATTGAGCAGCATATGACCGACGGCGAGCAGGTGCTTCAGGCAATACACGGTACACAGCTTATGCTTACACAGATGGTGAGTGAAAACAGCCGAAGAGAAATATACAATCCTCTAATAAGCAAAACAAAAGACTATATCTTTAAAAATATACATGAAAAAATCACCGTGTCGGGCATCGCCGAATGGCTTGGAGTAAATCCCGATTATCTTTCGGCGCTGTTCAGGCGGTGCGAGCACAAGACGATGACCGACTACATACTTGGCGAAAAAATAGCAATGTGCTGTAATATGCTCAAGTTTTCATCGTATTCCATCCAAAGGATAAGCGCATATTTCGGCTTCTGCTCCCAGAGCCATTTTACGGCTCATTTCAAAAAACACACCGGCATGACACCGGGGCAGTACCGAAAAAGATACGCTACTGAGGAATTTCAAAAATAAGTCTAAAATTCCTTGCCGTTCAGTATCTCCATATAATCCTTATAGTTATCTTCGAGCAGGCGCGGGGTGTCGAGTCCATATGGACATTTTGACTTGCAGCTGTTGCAGTGGAGGCAATCCTCGATCTTCTTCATCTTTGCCTGCACCTCAGGAGTCAGCTGCAGCTCTGACGGTGAACGTCTTATAAGCAGCGACATGCGTGCGCAGTTGTTTATCTCTATGCCGACAGGACACGGCATACAGTAGCCGCAGCCGCGGCAGAAATCACCGGACAAAAGCTCACGATCCTTTTCGATGAGCTCCTTTATATCGCTGCTCATTGACGGCGGAGCCTCGTTGTAGCTCAGGAATTCCTCAAGCTCGTTCATCCTCTGAACGCCCCATATCGGCAGCACGTTATCATACTGCGCAATAAATGCATAGGCTGCCGCGGAATTTGTTATAAGTCCTCCGGAGAGCCCCTTCATTGCGATAAAGCCCATGTTTTTATCTTTGCAGGCTTTGACTATCTCGATATCCTTGTCCGTTGCAAGGTATGAAAAGGGGAATTGGAGCGTATCGTACAGCCCGGAGTCTATCGCTTCATTTGCGACCGACAGGCGGTGGTTCGTTATGCCGATAAATCGTATCTTTCCTTCACGCTTCGCCTCAAGCATCGCCTCATACAGACCCGTCCCGTCGCCGGGCTTTGGGCAGAACGACGGATTGTGGAATTGGTATATGTCTATATAGTCTGTTTTGAGATTTGAAAGGCTTGTCTCAAGCTCGCGCCGGAATGTTTCCGCATCCTGAGCCGCCGTCTTTGTCGCTATGTATATTTTATCTCTTATATCCGAAAAGGCATATCCTATTTTCTCCTCACTGTCTGTATAGAATCTTGCCGTGTCAAAAAAGCGTATCCCGCCTTCATATGCGCGCAGCAGCAGTGCCTTGGCCTCGTCAAAGCCGACCCTCTGTATCGGCAGTGCACCAAAGCCGTTCTTACAGACCGTTATCCCTGTTTTTCCTAATGTTACGTAGTCCATAAAAGCCCTCCGTTTTTATTTTTATTTTACATCACAGAAGTAAAAAAGTCAACATTAAAATACGGCCGTGCGGAAGGCGCAGCCGTATTTCAATTTATTTTATCAATATTTTTCAACAAGCGCCGAATATTCCTCGGCCGTTATCGGCAGGACTGTACCATGCCGGTACGTTCCGTCAAAGGTAAAGTCGCTTGCCTGAGTAAATATGCCCGTGCTTATGTCGTCCGTTATGAACGGCTTGTAGCCCTGGCCCCTTGAATAATAATCAAGCAGCAGGCACCAGCTGTCCTCGCCGTTCAGCTTGTAGACGGCGGGGCCTTCATAGCCCGTCATATCTCCCAAATTATATGTCGCAACATCCTTCCAGCCGCCGCTTAATGATGTGCTGCTTTCCATTATGATACTTGAGCGTGACTCGTTTTTTGTAAATCTGTAATAGACGCCCTCATGGCTCGTTATCGTCGTATCTATGTTGCTTTCGGGAGTTTCTATGTATATCTCAGGCTCCGTAAAGGTCTTGAAATCTTCGGTATAGCTTCTGTATACGCGCTGCTTTGAATAGCCGTCGTCAGATATCTTTGAAGCCCAGAATACCATGTACATATCCTTTTCGGGATCGTACACGGCCTCGGGAGCCCATGTGCATCCGGCGTTGTCCGCAGCCACCTCAACGAGAGATTCCTTGCTCCAGTTGACAAGGTCGTTGCTTTCCCATATAACGATGCTCCTTGAGCCGGACTCCTGGCATGTTGTCCATCTGTCAGGATCACCGCGCCGTCCGTATATGCTGAGGTTTGTGGCGATTATAAAGAATTTCCCGTCCTCGCCTCTTAATATATACGGATCGCGCACACCGTCCTCGCCAACTGTGCTTGTGAGCACCGGTGAGCTGTCGTTAAGCGTTGTCCATGTCTGTCCGTCCTCTGATACGGAAAAATATATCTGCTCGCAGCTTGCATCGCCCTCGGAGTTCATAAAGTGCACAAACAGATACGCGCTTTTTTCCTCCTCAAGCTCTGCCGAATAATTGAGCGTCTTTCTTATCGGCTCGTGCTTCGAAACGTTCTTGTCGTCCCACACGTAGCAGACTGCCCTGTAGGTACCGTAGCCCGGCAATGTGAAGCTTCCGGAAACGGCATTTTTCTTTATGCCTATCAGCACGCCTTCATCATCATAGAGAGCCGTATAAACGTCGTATGGGATATTATCAAGGCTGTCGAATGCAAACCTTGCTTCGCCATTTTCTATATAAATCCTGAACGTTTCGGCATCGGCGGTAAGACCCGGTACAGATGCTTCAAACGTCTGCTTTATCACTATATCATCAAACTCCTCTCCGGTCATTGTAAGCTCGGCCGTGAGCGTAACTGACGCCGTTCCCGAGGCCGGACGCGTTACCGTTCCGTCTGCGGAGATAACGCCGCTGTCAGACGAACTCCATGTGACTGTGCAGTTATCGCCTATGCTTGACGGGAGCGTGATATCCGCCTGTACGTCGGAGAGGTCTCCGAGGTCTATTGACGGAACGGCCATATCATATATAATAAAGTCATCTATATAACCGTTTGCATACTCTCCGGCGCCCCAGTTTGCATGACCTATATACGCTACAGGCGATGTGCCGAGTATATCTGCGAGTGAGTATTCAGATGCCTGTTCCGATACCTTTGTGCCGTTTATGTATATCGAGGTCGAGTCTGCCCCGAACGACACTATGACATCGTTCCATTCGTTTATGTTATACTGCGCCGATGCATTTACAGGACGCGAACCGCTGTTATAGCGTTCTGCCGTAAGTACTGACTGACCGAGAAGGCCTATATAATGCTCCTGCTCAAATTTCTGTTCATTGTCGTTCGGAGCTGCAAACAGCCACCACGATGTGTCCGATGTTGCCGGCTTTACCTTGAATGATACAGTTATCTCATCGCGTCCTGCAAAGAGACTGTCTCCATTAGCGTCTGTCAGTTTTACATATCCGTCGCCCGAGCCGTCAAGGTACAGGCAGGATGTTCCGCCTTCACCTTCGCCGTAGCCTACGCTACCCACAGCTTCCGCAGCGCCGTATGGCGATCCGCTCGAGAGATCCTGTCCGTCAAAATCAAGGCTTATAAGAACGCTGTCGCTTTCGGGAGGAGCCGTCGGGTGAATAACTTCCGCTTTGTCTATCCTTATCCAGCTGAGCACTGCACCGTTTCTGCTGTCGTTCGGATTTGCCCGGAGCGTAACGACCGTTTCGGCGTCAAGAGTAAATGTGCCCACCTCAAGGTCTCTTGCTGTGTCCGTACCGCTTAAGGTTATGTCTGCCGAGGCAAGCTCATTTTCGTCTGCGTCTGCTACCGTAACTGTCGTTTTTCTTCCATTTACGTCAGTCCACCATTCTCTGTGACCTGTGGTCACGGAGTATGTTCCGGCCGGAAGGGTGAATTCGTACTGTATCGGATTTGTGTTGTTGTAATATCCGGTGTCGTATGCGCTTGAAAGATCAAGACCGTCTGTTCCCTTTGTGGAGAGGCCCGATGTTTCAATGCGTCCCCAAGTCCCTTTGTCGGACTTCAGGGCATCGCCGGTGTCGTTCATAAGTGCGCCTCCGTCCGATTCGGCTTTGGCCTTGGCCGCTTCATAAGTATCTGCATATTTATTTGACTGCTGATGGTAATCGCAGTCTACAAAATATACCGTGTTTCCATCTATATCGGGGATAGTCGCGGTGTATTCCTGATCCTGACCACCGGACGGATATGTGATGATATCAGCATCAAAATTATCATACGATACTACACGGTGACGGCTGCTGTTGTAATCTCCTTCAAGCTGAAGTGTTTTTATATTTACAGGTGATGAAAGCGTTCCAGAGTAGCTTATATTTTCAAGCCCACCGGTGAGAGAAACACTGACATCACCGCTTCCGCTTATTGTGATCTCCAGCGTCTTGTTAAAATCAACGTTATTCTTGAACGGCTGAGAATCATCGAACCAGCCGTTTGCTCCCGTTCTGTTCCCCGATGTGGCGCATCGGCTCTGCGATATCGCAGTTCCTGACAAAACATTTTCTCCGCCTATGCGCAGCTCCTGTAGCGTATATCCTCCTCCGGTGATATAGACAGCAACAAGCTCGTTACCGTCTTCATCCTTAATAGCAAGAGTATTGTCTCTTCCGCTGTTTTCCCATCCAGCGAACATCGTGGACTTGAGCCTGAATATCTGATCAGCACTCAATTCAACGGTCTCGGGTAGGCTTGCCTCGGCAGTTGATTTTACAGGCGCGAATGCGTGGCCGTAGCGCGAGAGCTGTGTATCAAATACCTGACTGCCGTCCTCATCAAGAGTTCCTCCGGCAGCATTGAATATATTAGTCTCTCCCTCAAAGTTATCCGTGAATCCCGCTATATCGAGGACCTGCGGCTCATTTTCAGAAATCTCTCCTTCGTACTTTTCGCCGTACAGGGCTATTTCCGCGATATTTGTCTCCGCGGCGGAATTTGTATATCTGAACCAGCGGAACGGCACGTCAGTCAGAAATTCAGAGCTCTCTATTTCGGTATATGTAAGCGCGGGTACACTTGCAGGTACTTTGTAAATATCTGTCCATGTTAAGCCGTCGTTTGAGCCCTGGAACGCTCCTCCGGCTATTCTATCCTCATAGCCGTTTCTCGGTGCAAATTTTATCAGGTCAAGCGTGTACGCATCCTTGCAGTCATACATCACGTAGCCGTTTTCAAGGCCGTCAAAATATGTCGAAAGATCTCCGTCGCCCGCCTTGAGGTAGTCTGATGAATCGCTATACTGCCACGCATATGTACCTGTCGTATCGTAGTCGCTTATGCGTATGCGCTGATACGGAGGCACTGTAAATGTCCTTGACGCTGTATAGCTTCCCAGATCCGCATAGACTGTCACATCTCCGGCAGTAAGCGGTGTGATGACGCCGTCGGAGCTTATTGAAGCCACCTCGGGATCGGATGTTGACCACTCTACAGTATCATAGCTTATGTTTGTAATGATATTGAGCTGATGCGTTTCTCCTATGCACAGTTCATCAAAACCACCTGTTATAGAAGCATAGTTCGTTTCGCCTTCTCCATCTATAACGAATGTCGTAACAGTACCTGCCTTTGCGGGAGCTGAAAGCGTCTTGCCGCTGAGCTCGGCTTCGCCCGTTATCTCTGCCCACTGCTCGGAGCCGCTTCTGTCTGAGCGTATCTCCCTTACGTCAGTGCCAACGGATGTGAATGCAGAAAGATCAAATTCATAATTAACATCGCTTGACGATGAATTTGAAACGACTATCTTTATGTCGCCGGTCTGCTTGTTGTAGGCCGCAAGCGTTCTGTCTGATGAAGCTATTATCGTGTCGCCCGGCTCTATGTATTTTGTGAACTGACCGAACATATAGTATTTTCCGGTAAGCACAAGCGTTTCCGTATCATGGTCCGCCATGCCTACGCCCCAGAGCGACTCGGTGTACGAGCAGGTCGTATTCACTTCTCTATAATTGCCGTAGGGATCACAGAATTCGGAATCCTTATGCTTGTCTACTATGTCCCACATTATCCATGCGGCGGGCTGCATGCCGTTCATGTCGAGGATTATCCTGTCGGCAAGGCCGAAACCGTCCCAGCCGCCATCGACCTCGCTCATCCAGAGTGTTTTTCCCATATCAACGGCCTTGTTCTTCAGTGCCTCGCGCCTTGTGCCTCCGTATGTATGCGTGTCTATCCTGCCGAGAGCTTCCTTTGCCTCGTCGGTGAGCAGGTCGAGATTATCTACGCTCGAGTCTATGCTCGTCTCGTCCATACCGGCAACGATAACGTCGGTAAGCCCCGCTTCGTCAAGAGCCCTGCGCGTTTCGACTATCGCCTTCGACTGGCTCTCGCCCGGATCATAGTGACAGCCCTCCTGTTTTTCCGAGTATACACCCCAATAATTCGTATCCGGCTCGTTCATCGGCGAATAGCTTTCAAAAACTATACCGTTATCCTTAAGCAGCTTTGTCGCATCGGCGATGTATTTTCCGAAATCGTCGTACATCTCCGGCTTGAGGTTGTCGCTGGAAGCCGGATCCGCTCCGCTTGAGCAGCCGCTGTTCGTCATAAAGTACGGCGGCGAATTTGAGAAGCCCTCGAAGTATATATCCGGATTCGTTTCAAGAGCCGCCTTTGCGATATTGAGCTGGTTTTGGTCGTTTGTCATGTCATATGTGATGTCAACGACGTCGCTGCCGTCCTCCGACAGCTCAAACGTTTCCCAGACGCCCGGCACCTTTGAGTCTGAACGCGTGATGTGGTCATGGCCGGGATCATCCCCGCCGCCTATGTTGTATCTGGCGATGTCAAGGCTCAGGCCTTCGTCAGAGAAGAAAGCCTCTGCTGCCTGCGACGTCAGCTTGTCGCTGTATCCGAGTCTGTTGGCCCACCAGCACAACGAAGTGCCCCAGCCCTCAAAGCTGCCGTTGTTGAACGGCGACGCCTCGGAAGGCTCAAGCCTTACCGTGACATCGGCGCCTGCCGCTGTTGACGGAACGGCAAAAAGCCCTGATACGGGAAGCATTGCCGCGGCCATTATGACCGAAAAAAGTTTTTTTGATTTCATGCTGTACCCTCTCTTTCTTTTCCTTTTTGATTTGGCATAAAGCCGGTATATTGCTTATATATGTATTTTAATATGAAGCAGTAAAATATGTTACCATATTTCTTGTTAATTTATCATATTTCTTATTTTTTATGCAGCAAAAAAGCTCCCCTAAGGAAGCCGGCTACTGATTTTTAGGACTGCGGCGGATAAGAAATATTGCCGCAGTCCCTGATTTCTATCGTAATTTATATATGATAATTTTTAATTATACTATTATTCCTGAGAGGGGACAAAATACGTTACTCCTTCTGCTATCTCCTGCTGTCCGGGTAGCAGTGTTATATTTATGTTCTCTATCCTTCCCATAAGCTCCACATACCGCGCTATCTCACCAGCAGACATATCAGTATCAAGGCTACTTATAAGACTGCTGAACACCTCGTCCGAAAGCTCCGTATTGAGGAACTTGTCTAAAAAGCTTGAATAAAAGCCGTTCTGCACTACGAGCCTGTCAAGATCGCCATTTACGTAGCCGCTGCCGCTGTTGTCTTTTCTGTAGCGGATAAGCATTTCGGCATGCTCGCCGTCAAGCGTCTGTTCGCCGCTTTTAAGGTCTATCTCGAGCCCCTGCTCCGGGTCGCTGTACCGCATGTCTATCGGAACGTCAAGCTCTACTCCACCTATCGCGTCAACGGCGCCGCGGAAAGCCTCGTAGCTCACCGATACGACGCCACCTGCGTCATATCCCAAGAGCCGCAGCTCATCGAGCAGCGTTCCCTCTCCATATGAGGTCCCTATCTTTCCGCCGCTGCTTGAACGGACGTCGCGTGGTATCTGAATGACCTCAAGCGTATTACTTTTATCGTCCCATTCAAGCACGAGGATTATATCGCTCATGCCGCGTCCGTCGTTGCCCACTACCGCAACTGGTCTTATCGGTTCCGGCTGCTCCGTCGGCGCGGAGCTGCGGCTGAACACCACGAATCCGCCGAATAAAAGTGCAGCCGCAAATATTACCAGCAGCATGATGGCTCCAGTCCTGCGCTTTTTTGTGTTCAGGATATTCTCGATCCTTGTCCGCAGTTTTTTACCGCTTTCCGAAAACGACGTTGACAGAAACGGCGGCTTGATGTGCTTTTTGTTTTTCATTTTGATCCTCCATCCCTTCCCTTATTACGTGTGTGTTTAAGTATCGTCATTGAATATTTTTTTCTGTATTCAATGTCCTTGTTTTTTACGACCATGTAATCACAGCAGTATTCGAGGTCGCGTTCAGCTCTGTTTACCATAAGATATACAAGCGGATTAAACCAATGAACGGCATTCGCCGCAACAAGCAGCAGCTTATACCACAGATCGCCGCGTTTTATATGCATCACTTCGTGCGCAAGTATAAATCCAAGCTCTTCATCCGTATACACCATATCCGGCAGCAGTATCACCGGCCTTATAAAGCCGACCGCAAGCGGAGCTGAGATACCCGGGCATATCTTCACATTATTTCTTTCGGTGTCCCTAAGGCACGGCCTTATCCTGAGCCTGAACCTGATATAGCCCGCAATATGCACAATAAGAAATACAGCTGTTCCGGCAATCCATATGCACGTGAACAGCTCCGACAAAGACATTACAGGCGCATAGTTAAGTGAGCTTGCCTCATATCTTGCCGCCTCAGAGCGCTCCTCCTCAGTCATTACATCGACAGCCGTCGGTCCGCCCGCACGTATAACTACGACCTGCTCAGGCATCGTTATCCTCACGGGAGCCTGCGGCAGTCTGATATTTACCGGTATAACGAGCCTGACCGCAATAATAAGCCATACAAAATATCTCCACCTTGCGCTGTAGCGCTTATCAAGCAGCGGCGAAAGGCATAGCAGCAGGGCAATTATAACAGATGTAGCGAGTGATATCGTGAGTACAGTCTCGAGCATCATTTTGTCTCCCTTATCAGCTTCTCGAGCGCCTCAATATCCTCGTTCGGTATCTTTTCTCCATCATAAAGCGATGCGACAAGGCTCTTCAGCGAACCGTGATGCAGCTTTTGAAGAAAGCTCCTGCTCTCATCCCTTACATAGTCTCCTCGTTCCACAAGCGGTGAGTAAATATTAAGTCTGCCGTCCTTTTCACAGCTCAGGAAGCCGCGCTTTACAAGACGTGTAAGCAGATTTAGCAGTGTCGTCTTTACCCAGCTCTTGTGCAGCCTTTCCATAATATAATCAGATGTGACTGACCTCTTGCCCGAATCTGCGGCGTCCCATATGACCATCATGATCTCAAGCTCCGCATCGGGTATTTTTTTTGTTTCCATAATAAGCTCCTTTCTATTTTGCATTTGTCGAACGCTTAATTATATTTTACAGCTGTCGAATAGATTTGTCAAGTGTTTTTTTGAAAAAATTTTTTTATTTCTAAAGAATATGTAAAAGAGCATATATATATTGAAGCAATGCTGAAAAAATATATATAAAATGTTAAAACAAACTGTTTTTCTGGAAAATTATGTTGACAAATAGTCCTTTATGTTATATAATGTAATTGCAGAGTGATGATATATATGCAGTCAATATAAATGGTTAAAGCATAGGAGTGGTTTGAGGTATGGACCTTCGCTTTAAAGTCGCCGTGTGCGATGACGATAAAGAGTATCTGGATAATATGAGCAAATACCTGTCGAATGTAGATGTGCAGGGCTTGGATATGGAGTATGAGACATATGATACCAGCACGGGGTTGCTAAAGAGATTTGTAAAGGACAACGCCGCATTTGACGTTGTCTTTATAGATATTGAGATCGACGACCTCACGGGTATAGAGCTGGCCAACACGATCAGAAGCCTGAACAGCCATGTTATCATTGTTTTTGTTACGAGCCATAAAAAATATACGCTCGACTGCCTGGTATGCCGGCCGTTCGGTATAATGATAAAGCCGATTGAATTTGATTATTTCAAAAGGGCATTTGCAAAAATTATCGAAAAGCACAGAAGTAATTATACAACGGTAGAGATCACCGTAAAGAGACAAAAGTTCAGCATATGCTTTGATGATATTATCTTTTTACAGGCCGTAGACCATAACACATATATCCTTACGCGCAATCAGATGCATATGACATATATGACGCTCTCAGAAGTTGAGCGTCAGCTTGACCCGGGACGGTTCGTGCGGGTACATAGGGCATATATAGTAAATATGAGCTATATCAAATCAATATCAGACTGCAAGCTGTACATGGATGGCTACAGCCATGAGATACCGATAGGAACTACCTATAGGCAGCAGATGACAAAATCAGTAATAGAGTTTGAGGAAAGGAACAGATTTTTATGATAGTATACGGTATTGCAGACATACTCACATGTATAGTTGAGGCTATAGCGGTATTCATTATTTTCAATACATACCTCGAGTTTCGCCGCAATTTGCCCAAATGGCTTGCATGGGCGGGGGCTGCGGTGCTGGCGGCATTGATATATATCAGCAATCACTTTTTCAGCTTCGGTTCATTAAATGTCGTATGTATAATTCTTTTTTCATTTGCAGCGTCGTTCATGTTCAAGGGACCTGTAGGAATAAAAATCCTTGCATCAATATTGAGCTTTGCCGTTTCAGCTATTATTGAGGTAATTGTGCTTTTTGTAATGATGGCATTAGGGGGAATTTCCGCTGAGGACATAATAGAGATTCCGAACCTTAAGCTAATCGGAATCATAATATCAAAGCTGCTTTATATAATCACAGTGAAATTTATATGTACAAAAACAAAAATGAAAAGGCGTTCATATAAGCTCCCTGCGAATTATTGGCTTTTGTTTTTTGTGACAATGCTTGGTTCGATAGGAGAAATTCTGTTGATATTTTTTCTACAGTATCATATGCAATCAGAGGATTTCTATATCCCCTCTCTTATAGGCTCGGTATTTATAGCGTGTATATTCTTTTTTACACTGTATATGTACGAGGGTATGTCTATACAGTCTGATAAATTAAGGCAGAGTGAGCTTCAGGAGCAGCAGCTGGACGATCAGGTGCGCCATCTGAATGAGCTGATAGTGGCTCATGGCAAGATAAAAAAAGTAAGTCATGACCTGAAAAATCATATGATCGCTCTGAAATCATATATGCAGAACAATAACTGCGAGGGCGGGATAAAATATATAAACGCCATAGCCGATAATGCCGATATAAATTCAGACATTATAGATACCGGTAATACGGTCGCAGATTCAATAATTACAGCCAAGAGAAATCTTGCAAAAACAAAGAATATTGATTTTACGGCTCGGCTTGATATTCCGGAGGCGCTGCCTATCAACCCGTCTGACTGCTGTATACTGCTTGGAAACGCACTCGATAATGCTATTGAAGCTGCAGAGAAGTCAGAAGGAGAACGGTTTGTGGATATCTCAATGTCGTATAGCAACTCAACGCTTATGTGCAAGATATCAAATTCATCACCTGATATCTACAATCCACTTTTGAAAACAACAAAAAAGGATTCGGTAAACCACGGAATAGGAATGAAAAATATAAATGATGTACTGAGTAAATACGGAAGCATGCTGGATATAGAAGTTGAAAATAATAAATTCACCCTGTCATTTATTTTATATAATATAGCATAATACTATTTAATGGATTATTTCACGTAAGGTCTTTTCAACTTCACGTTGCTATCTCTTTTCAAGCCGAAATTTTTGTGCTATAATTAGAGCATAAGGACAGGAGGTAAATTAATGCAGAAATTAGCGCAGGGTATAACAGATCAGCTTGTACAGAATAATATTGTAAAGCCGGAGGACGCGGACAGCTGCCGTTACGGGCTTGAGCTTATGTTTTCATCAGTAAGCGAGATTCTGTGTGTGCTTGTTATTTCTCTGTTTGCCGGAAATTTTGCAGAAACGGTAGTATTTTTTATAGCATTTATGCCGCTAAGGATATACGGCGGAGGATATCATGCCGATACAAGGCTGAGGTGCTTTTTGATCCTTCTTGCAGCGTACGGAGTGCTTACTGCTTTGCTTATGCTGCTGCCTTTGGAGGCTTACCGGTATGTAATTTTCGGAGGAGCTGCATTTACTCTTATAGCTGTTATAGCTCTTGCTCCGGTGCGGCACAATAATAAGCATCTCAGCGAGAACGAAGTGCGGGTGTACAGAAAAATTGCCGTAGGCGTATGTATTGCGGAAGCTGCGGCGGCTTTAGTTGGTGGAATACTTGCAGGAGAAAGCCCGTATATATTGTCCTTTGTTTGCGGACAGCTTGCTGTATCATTATCCATGATTGCGGCTTGTATAAAAATAAATATCGCAGGGAGGTGAAAAGGATGAAGAATTTTTGCAGTAAAGTAAAGAGCTTTATGGTTAAGCGCGGTGGTCTTATAGCAGGATGTGCATTTGCGTTTGTTGCACTGGCAGCTAATACGCCCTGTTCTATACCGTTCTATGAGTCCGAAGAACCTCAAGGTATCGAGCGCTTCAAGAAATTCAACTAAAGCGTAAGCCGTAGGTTTACGCCAATGCGGAACTGATAGTGTTCTGCGATTTTATTATATCAAATCTCTTTATAATATGATAAATCCCTGCCTGTGAGCGGGGCTTGCGGGAGTGTCGGAATATCATGGGCAAATTTCATAGCGTTTGTCCGTGTAATTTGGTTAAAATTTAAAAGAAGCCCTTCCCATAAGACCGCAGCAAGCTGTAAGAAAAAAGCCGCAGGCTTTAACAGCGGAAATTTTCCGTAATACCGATACTGAAGTTTATCTTCAGGGGCTTCATCCTTCGTTTATAATTATGTATAATTTTGCCGAGACCGTCGCGCATTATGCGCGGCGGTCTTGTGATTTAAGGGCCCACCGCAGCTTTTTAAAACTTATTCTCAAAACACTTGACTTTAACGTATTAAAGTGGTAAAATATTAAGTGCTGTATATTATTATACGGTGAGAAAAGAAGATGGCACAGGAATAAACTTCCGACTGCCGGTGATATGATTTAGGAGGAAAAAATA
>CALXRY010000006.1 GCA_944390955.1 uncultured Clostridia bacterium
AGTAATCTCAACGGATCTGATCCGCCTGTTTCGTTCTTTATAAACTTTATATCATCCAAGTATACGGTACAATCAACATTGGTAGGTCGAACGTTAAAACCTGTTATTGTTCCCTTAACATTGCTTAAATCAATATCATAAGTTGCCATACTTGATGTGATCACAGGCTTTTCAAACGTAAACGCACCCTCGTCAGTATTGATTGTGACCTTTATCTTTGTATCGCTGTTATGATTGGTATTTTGCAACTTCAGCTGCAATAACGAATAATCATCCGACACAAGACTGAGTTCCGGCGAATTTATTTGCAACACTTTTCCTGCCGCTTCGTCTGTATTTGTCGCTATCATGCGAAAACGGCCGTCCTCTATAAACTGATTATATCCATAATCAACAGTAAATCCTTCATTATAGCCATCTCTTTCGAAATCCCAGCGTTCTGCCTTTTCCCAAATAGCGTATACTGTTGTATCCTGTGTTACTTCTACGCTGTTCACTACATCTCCATCGTTTGTAAGCGACCAACCAAGGAAACGATATGTGCTTCTTGACGGATACTTCCCATCAAGAGAAACTGTGCCCTTTCCCTCTTCCGGCTCAGGCAAACCAGTCACCTCATCCTCAGTGTTTCCCGAATATGTTATTTTATAAAGTGGACTTTGCCCCGAAACAGTTATGTTTATCGAGACAAAAAGATCCGAATTATATGCCGAACCAGCGGTTATCGTAACAGTCCCATTGTGTTTTGGTGTCACTATACCGTCACCATTTACAGATGCGATACTTTCATCGGAAGAACTCCATATAATTGTCTGATCGGCTTCGGCGGGAAGGATTTCTGCGGCAAGCTGAAGCTTTTGTCCGTCCTCCGTAATTTGCGATTCCGTCGATGTGATCCTTATATCCGTCTGAGGGGCAGTATATGTTACCAGTTCCGACATTGTAAGGTACTTATTGATTTCTTTATACATGGCTTGAGCAATTCTATCCATTCCCAAGTCACCAGGGTGAATTTTAACTCCGCTCGTCCATTCATCCGGGCCATCAAGAGCTTCATTTTCAGCTGTTGTGAGAACTGCAAGATCGGCAATCGGAATATTAAGTTTTTCAGCCGCCGCATTTGCCCCATTTATTTTAGCATCTCCGCCCCAAAAAGGAGTCGTTATGAGCACAACCGCATCTGGAGCGCCCTTTTTTAACATTTTAACAAACTGCGTCATCGCATTTTCATATGCAACTGCATTTTCACAATGAGAATTTTCTCCAAACTGTACCGTTATAATGTCCGGCTGCTCATTCCGCGCGCATGTCTCAATCCCTTTTAAAAATTCGGTAAGATCCTGCGTCTCCGTATAATCGGTAGTATCAGATTCAAAACTCCCCTGACCTGTTCCCATTACCCATTCAACGCTGCCCTCTCCATATTTCTGCTCCAAATAAGATATGAGTCTGTGAACATAATCCTTCTCCTGTGATGATGCCGCCATGCCCCAGTTCCCTGCCCAACCAAGGCTTTCATTCGGCTGATGATAATGGATCGAATTTCCATAGGTCATTAGTTTTATTTTACTTCCCACAGTTTTTTCGCTTTGACTTGACACCTCAATAACACAATCCGCTTCATATTCGCTGTTCTGATATGTAAAATATCCTGTAACCTTCACACTGCCGTCCAGTTTTCCGGTAAGCTCAAGCGTTTTATCCTCTTTAACGATCGGCTGCGCACAAATGGAATCAACCGCCCACATAACAGAAGAATAGTCATCTATAAGCGTGCCGTCGCTCTTTCTGATATACGGTTTGACCTCGATAGAACCACCATCTTCAGAAATACTGTATGAATCGGGGTATACCGCAAATTTATCAATTTCCGGTTTCTTTGCGGATACATATACATCATCTATCTGATATATGCCTGACGAACACAGGTCTATACGCAGCAACTGCATGCCATCCTTAAACTGCGCTACTTGACTTCCCACATCAAAAAATACATATGTATGCTCCCCGTCTTTCCTCATTTCATGATTTCTCACTCTCATGGATTCATCGCCCAAACCGTCAGGGCCTATAGGAAACACGCTTATGTCGGTGGTTTCATCAATCGTTGAATTCTTAAAACTGATCGTTACATAATTATAATCCTCCGCCGGAAGCGTCCCCGCTGCCAACCTTGGAGAACCCGGCAAGAAGAAATAATTGTTTTGTCTGCCGTTTACAGTGAGCAAATCATCCTGCTCATCATATATAACCGTTCCAGTGAAGTCTAAAGGATTTGAAAGATTAAAATGATAATCACTCAGGGCTTTATAATTATCGGCAAGATATATCTTTTCGATCTCCACCTCTCCACCATTACCTAGTTTCAGCTTTATCTGCTTCAAGGTTCCTTTCCAGCTACTGTCTGCTGATAAATCCGCACAATACTCCGAAAATACCGACTGATTTATATCAACTGCTATATCCTTTTCCATTGCACCGTTTTCGGTGGTATATTCGACCGTAATACTCTCCGATGTTCCTTTGTTTCTCATTTCCACTACCAGATATTTATAAATCGATGTATTTATCCCTTCTGTATCTACCGCGATATAACCATTTCCGGTGTCTTTGCTTGTTTCCACTTCAGCAATGCCGTAACGGTAATTAATATCATAATTCCCTGCTGCATACCATTTACAACTGTCTGTAGTTTCAAAATCCCAGCTATATAGATCGCCCGCAGATGTCTCCGCGGCGAATATATGGATTCCGCTTATCTGCTGTATAAGCATTATGATTCCCAGTGCAGCAGCCAGCCTTTTTGCAACTTTTTTATTTTTCATTAACGTATACCTCCTTATATCTTTATTATCAAAACACATACCAAACACTGTCAATAAAAGCTCCTATATATTCCAGGATTTTTATATTCTTCTTATACCTATGGATATATTCGCATAACAATCATCATCAATTGTTGCTGTGGAGAAGCTTGATATAATCTATACCGATTTCACCTCTGTTTCCTTCCACCTCCATATCCTCTATTTCAATGCGAATAGCTTTAAGTGTGCCCCTATATGCCGGATTTACTTTCAGGTCTGCAACGTATGCTATGTACATATCATCGCTTTTTGCAAGATTTACCACAACACTTTTTTCTTCCGTCCAACTTTGATCCTCATTCGTCGCAAAATATATTCTTGCACTGGATGAAGCGGTCGCGTTTTTCAAAGAAAACTTCACTGTCCCATATTCCGATGTATCAACCGAAAGATTTTCTTGAGCTGTTTCAAAGAAAGGCGTTGCACCAATAACGTCTGCCGTTAAAACACCATCCATCTGTTTCATGTTTGCTAGGGATTTACTGAACTGCCATCCGTCCCGTTTGGTATTTACATTAAAATTCCATACAATCCCTTCCTCATTATTTTGCTGGCTGTCTACCATCTCTGCGATTTGATCCTCAGTCAGTTCAAAAGCATAGTCACCATAAACACGTATATAATCAATTCCGCCGTTGACCCCCGCTTCACTGCCGAAGTCAATACGCAAAGATTTGAGGGAATCAGCAAACCCTACACTGGCGCTCGTATCTATCACAACCTCTTGTATACTGTCGGAAGGTTTCACATTTGCTATAAATTTATTGGTTTCATTAAAACTGCCGGCGGTTGTTGTTGTATAAAATATCTGCATTTGAAATGCCGCATCACTCTTTACACCAACAGATATATATTTCGCCTCAGAGATATCCACAGTAGGTACCGACATAACTACCTGCGGGTCGGTACTACTCGTTACAAATTCCGCAACTCCGTCATTTGTGGCAAATCCATTCATTCCCGCCGTATAACTTATCCCTGATGAATTGTCAAATTCATAAGACCACAAATTCTTTCGGTCGGTATTCGGACGTTCAATTTCATATTCTTCAGCAATATCTGTAACCTTCCATACGTTGTCTGCCGGATCCCAGAAAGAATACTTATGAAAAGAAAGTTCAAGAATCCTTGCGTCTACCCATGTCACGCCGTCTTCCATAATTGAAGATCCCGGAAAACTATACGTCTCTCCATTGTATTCTACGGCATCACTGCCCGGCACAAATGAAGTAAGGCCACTTTCGCTGCGAATCCATACCTTACCTACTCCTTCCTCGTAATATACCTGTCCTTTTAACTTTTCTGTCACATTACGCACCGGCATCATCGGCATCCCATCATACAATTTAGCCGGTATGTCTGTGTTCCATTCGTCAAGCCATACCGTTATATCATCATCTTCGCGCGGAAGCGCCATGAAGGATATCGAATCAATCTCGACCGATTCGCCGCTTTCATAACCACCAAAGCTTATATCCATGCCGTGAAGCAAGCCCCTCCAAAATTCCGTATATTCGCCGACGGGAATATAGAAATCCGTAAAGCTGTCTGAATTTCTTGTGAGCAGTTCCGTATGTATCGTCCTGTTCTGTGCCGCTGTATCCCAAAATTCAGTGGTAAAGCTTGTGGAAACGTCTCCGCCAGAACCAGAATTTTTGATGCGCAGCCTGATATGTGTTACGTTTGATGTATCTACATTCTCATCTGTAAGGCTTAGCACAAAGCTTCTGTTTGCCGTAAGCTTTAAAATTCCGTTTTCAACAGCACTTGACATTGCAGATACTTCCCATCCTGTATCGTTCGGATCGTCAAAATCCCAGCTGTATTTTTCATAAGCATTATCAGCAGGACTTTCGCCTACATTGACCTCACGTACAGTAGTTTTTCCCCACCACGGATATAGATTGTTGAATCTATCTTTCTGGTGTTCCGTCGGTGTAATATCAGTGTGTATTCCGCCGTTTGTCAAAGTATCCCTTACATGATCCAGCAGCGAGAAGCCATATCCTTCACTCGGTCCCCAATAATGTCCTTCGGCCCATTCGCTCCATGTTGCAAGGTTTATCATCGGTGTTTTTAATGTATCTGACCCTTGGAGCCGCGGTAAAAATACATCTTTATATTGCTGGAGCTCCCAACCTATCTGATCTGCGCTGCGGCGATATCCTACAGTCCTGTTCCATGCATAGTCGTCAAAACCGGTGGATATAGTCGGCACATAACCAAAATTATTTTCTTCCGCTATTTCCAGATCACGCAGGTTCATGTTATTTGCATATGATGACCAACCGGATATACTGTAGTGATAAAGTCCGTCTGCGCCTAAAGCTTTTACTCTATCTATCGTTGTATCCGAATAATTTTCTCCTACATTGACAATATATATCGGACGGCCTATCCCCTCCTCAACGCACATATCACCGAGGCGCTCAAGAAGCTCCTGTGCTCCGGAAGTAAAGCCTGATAAAAAGTTTTCCCATCCGAACATAAATACGACCGGGCGTCCGCCGTTTGTATAATAACGCGGATCTTTAAAATAATATTCTATCATTTGACGGCCGACATTTTTGAGCCATGTTTCGGCACCGTTGGCATCGGTAGTCCATCCTGACCAGCCTGCTGTTTCCATTAACAGAGCAAACTTCATTTTATCAGAATATTTTGCTTTAAAGAACGGATGCCCTGCACGGTCGGAAACATTTCCGCTTGCATTATTTGGTGTATACCAGCATGGCGCTACATAATCGATACCATGTTCCACCCAATACTTTATTTGCCAATCCCAATGCTCTATGCTGTCCTCATCATAGAAGCCGTCAAGCGGACGGCGAAAATCGGAATCGTTTACCCAATCCCAGCCGAAATGCTTCCCTTCATTCCAAAGTCCGAAATACTGCATTCCGACGTCAACGCCATCACTTAAAACCTGTTGCGGTTCCGGCACATAATCTTCAAATGTCTCTGTCGGATATACCTTGATATCGATAAGGTTGAACGCTCCGTCCTCGCCTCCGGAGGCTATAAAAGTATCTACCGAAGCAGCATTTTCATTAAGCTTTACGTTTTCCGCTTTTAGTTTATCGTCCACATATATATCACACGTCTTATCGGCAAAGCTCACCTCTGCGCGTATTACATACCAAAGATCCTTCTTATACGAATCATAAAGCTTTACGCGTTTACCATCCGCATCCTGATAGTAGAATGAGTCCGCGTCTGCCGAAATACCGATCACCGTGTTCATATTCCCTGTAAGCCATACATTGCTGTTTGTACAGCCTTCACTGATGGTTATATAAAATTCAGCCGTAAAATCGCGTGTCTGTGTATCAAACTTTTTTGAGAGTGTCTCTCTTTCGCCTCTTCCGCCTATCGTTATACCCGGATTTATATCAACATTAGTGCTCGGGCTGTATTCGGCAGGAATATCATTACATGAAGAATCCTTCAAACTCCAGCCTGGCGGAAGTATCGAACCATCACCCCTGATGAAATTTTCGTCTATCCAGTAGCCACGCTTCAGGCTAAAAGAGCCGGATGCGCGCTGAAGCAAGATCTTGCCGACAGACTCCTTACCGGAGGATATAAAAAAGTTATCCACTGCCTCCGCTTCAAAACTTATGTCTTCTGCACAGAGTCTATTGTCTATGTAAACATCAAATGTTTTCGCATCCATGTCTATTTGGGTGTAGAACAGATACTGCACATCCATTTTATAATTTTCCAGCACCGTCTGTCGGCCTGACGGAGTTTGTATCCATATATCGCTTTTATCTATGCCGTAATATACAACAGGTGTACTGCCGTATCTCAATGAAGCACACGCATCTTTCATGCCGGAACCTATTTTGAGAGCAAAATACAGATCTGCTTTACCGTAAGTTATTGCCTCAAACTCCCTCTCTGCTTCCACAGGCAGTTCCGTGCTTGAGTCGCGCAGTCCCAAAGCCTGCCCTTCATCCGACCGACAAGTCACCTCACCGCCTATATGGTTCAAATTCCAGCCGGACAAACGCAGTCTGCCTCCCTCATCTTCAAGCCTGTTATCTACAGGCGTTGAGATGCCGGCAAAGTACGTCTTGACCTCCATATCATCCTTTTCGCCGCTAATCGTAACATCCGCCAAAACAGCCGACGAACCTATTGCTCCAATAACAAATGCCACCGCTCCCAGCATCGCTATTTTTTTTATAATGCCTTTCAAACGCCATACCTCCTTGATAAGCTGTTTCATCACTCATAGATAACCAATATGTTGGGATACTCCCATTCAACTGCGGCAAATACATTTGAGCAGCTCATTCCGGCAGTCTTATAGTCGATAATATCCGCCGATGTCGCCTCCTCAATGTATTTCTTACCGTTCACATCCGTACATTTAAATATTTTTGAGAAATCAGACAGTCTGAAAGATTCAACCTCTACGATTGAAGGTATACCGTCAGCTTCAATATCTTTACTTGTAATATTCATACAGCCTTTTTCGAGGGAATATACAGAACCGTATATATAGTGTACACGCGTATCGGTAAGCGTGCCATAGCTCTTGCCCGCGGGGAACAGATCCTCGCTCGGCTTATATACCAATGCAACGTCGTGCGCCTCGTTTCCGCTGTACTTTAACGATACAATATCTCCCACCTCCGGTTTGTACTGCGGTTCGTCCGCTGAACTGTATGGGAAGCCATTGATAAGATTACCCTCCAGATCAAGCTCAGCTTCAAAAAGCTTAGCCTTGAAAAGTATACGCGTGATCATTTCACCGTCTTCGTTTACCGCCTCTGAGATTTTTCCTATAACACCGATCACATCATCATTACTGCCGCCGCTAAGCGCCACCCTGTCCTCCGAGAAAATAACCTTTGCATAAAATTCACTCTCGTCATCGGCATAAGCGGTAATACGGATATTCGTATCCGAGGGGAGCTCCGATATGGACTTTACAGTATAGTCGTCCTTACCGCTGCCAGTCACAACAAATACAAGCGTATCAGAATCAACGTTCACTTGGCCTCTGAAATTATGCAGCTGACGTGTATATTCTGTAGTCCCCGAATATACGACCCTAAGAGTATCGCTGCCCTCGCCGTTCTGCGGCAGCGCATTCATATTATCAGCATCGTTATACGGGGTATCGATCTCAATTATCTCGCCGCTGCCGTTTGTCTTATATCGTATTACCTGCTTCACAACACTTCCAGTTCCCTTTTGGAGCAATTCCAGCACCTGCTCCGAAGTCCTCTGTGTAAGTCCGTCTATACTCATTTTCAATGCTGCTTTCAATTCCTGTTTGCTTCCCTGGGAATCTATAACTTGAAGCTCAAGATAATCAAATTCAGGAATATAAGCATTTAACAAATAGCCGTATGTATATGAACCATCGCCGCTTGAAACCGCCGCTATTATACCTTCCGAATCAAGATAAAACGTCCCTACTCTGCCAGCAAAAATGCTGTCCGCAAGTTCGTCAACAAGCCTGTAAGCTACATCGTCAATATATGCCAATGTATATTTGCCGCTTGGTTCCGTCCTTGTAACCGTCCCTGCCACTGTATCTGTACTTATGATTATTTCCGCTTTTTTCATATCCTTTGAAAAAGCTGCTCTGATAACGGAATCTACCGTTATATCATCAAAATCCATAACAGTTCCGTTCTTGTTTGTAATAGTCAGGCTGTCGTCTGCAATAGACCCGAGTTCCAAAATACTCTTATCTTTACAGTAGATATTCTTATCTGTCTTATTTACACTCTGCACCACATAAATTTCATAGCTTTCAATTATAACAGCATCATAATTTCTGTCACTGTTATTGTCTATCAATGTTACTGTACCGTATTGCGGACACATATCCTCTTCCGAAAGTTCTTCCGCCGCCACGCCGTTAAAAATAATATAACTTCCTTGTTCCAGCCTATACTCCTTTTTCCTGCCGTTTTCATCCTCGACAGTATAGGTCTTCGTCGAGTAATCCAATATATCTTCCGCAGCAAACTCCGTGCGCTCCGTACGCAGTTCTTTTATGTAAACAACAGTATCGCTCCCATTAACATAGAATTCCGTGTAAGCTCCGATAAGGCTGCTATAATCATCGTTTGCATCATACACGACGCCGTCTATTGTAACAGTATTTTCCCCGCTGCTGTCTTCAGTAAGCGAAACTCCCTTGGCAGCAGTCACAATACCATTGCGTTTTTCACAATCGAGGCGCGTACTGAGCCATGTCTGATCAGAGCGCGAAAAGCTTCCGTTAAAGTCAGTGGTAATCAGTTCAACCTCCAGCGCATTCACAAGCATCTGCACAAGATTGAAATACGTTAACGTAGACTCCGGCTGTGCTGATGTATTTTTTAACAGTTCCATCTGGTTTGCGGTAGTAAGATAACCGCTCGGATAGCCTCCATTCATGTTTGCTATACTATCATAGCCAAGTGCAGTAACTATGACCTTTACCGCTTGCTGTATGGAAATATCCTCATCAGGATGAAAAGTTCCATCGCCATAGCCGCTCATCAATCCGAGGGACATCATGCCATATATGGCACTTCTTCTGTCGGGGACATCCGAAAACGCGGTACCCTCAAAATAAAATTCTTCGCCATATCCAAGATATTTAAGCATTATCTCAGCAAAATCATCTCGCTGTATAGTTGTTGCGGCATCCCTTTTTTCATCTAACAGTCCAAATGCCGATAAAAGGCTGACATTTTCATCAAATCCCGCAAGTTCCTCGCTTGTATATATATCCTCAGCATAGACAGAACAAATGCCTGTCAAGACCATAATTGACAGTATGCACGCTATCAACCGTTCAGCGTATTTCATTATTTCCATATTCATATCCTTTCTGTGAACCTGCTTATAATTACCGCTGCTTCCGCGCGTGTTAACGCTTCTTTTGGTCTGAATTTGCCATTATCATCACCTGACAATATCCCCTCTTGTGTCAGAGCTGTAACAGCGTTCCTTGCATAATCGGCTATTTCATCATAATCAGCGTAAGTGATCTCATCCGCATCTCCATCAAGCTTAAGAGCACGTGCTGTCATCGCGGCCGCATCTTGACGCGTCACGGGCTGACCTACGCCGAACGTTTCTCCCTGTCCGAAAACTATTCCGGCATTTACCGCTGCACATATATAACCCGCATACCATGCCTCCGACGGAACATCATTAAAATCTGTTTCTGCGGAAACAGGCAATTCCAGTGCCGCAACTATCATTTTAACAAACTCCTCACGAGTAACCGCCCGGGCGGGCTCAAATCTCCCGTCGCCAGTTCCGCTTATTATACCTTTTATGTAAAGCTCGTTCACAGCGTCCCTTGCCCAATCAAAGCCATCAAGGTCATTGAACAACTCTTCTGACGGCTCCGGACTTGCAGAAGGTTTGGGCGTTGCGGTACTTGGCGACGGCATATATATTCCTCCAGTGCCGCCTCCGCTACTGACTCCTGTTGAACCGCCTCCGCCGCCGGCAGGTGCACTTTCCTCCCGCTTTTGATCGTCAACCGCATCATCAAATGCTGTCTTCACAGCTTCAAGAGATGAAAAGTTTTTTTCGGTCAGCTGACGGTATACCGCGGACGGTGTTTTCAGCGCCTCTGCTGTCGAAATATCTATTCCTATCAGTTCCGCATTAGCCTCCAGTATACTCTTTACATTGCCCCATGCAACGGCATGCTTTAATTCCACAAGCACAACATTTTTCTGAAAGGCATCTCTCAGCTCGTCAAGGCTCTCAAAGCTATCGGAACTGCAGCTTCCCGCTATCTCTGATTTATTTGACGATGCTTCATATGTCGCATATGCAGGAAGTTCACTGAACTTTAAATATTCACCGTAATTATCCACAGCTGCAATCCAATCCTCTGCCGAAGCATACTTCATGTAAATAATCAGCGCTGCATTGTTCAGCTGCTCCTCAAACATTTCCAAACTCTCTGCCATCCCTCCGACAAGCAGTCCGTACAGCTCTGACTCATGGCCGCCCTGCGCAATAACTGTTTCATATATCGCTGCCTGAATATCAAGCGGCTTATAATTTTCCTCTATAAGTGTTTTGAGCTGTTCTGCATTCCCCGACTGTCTTGCCGCATTTATCTGGGCAAGCATATCTTCTGCATAATCGGCGGAAGTATATATTATATTTTTTCTAAAACTACCTTCAAATGTCGCGCTGCTGAATATTATTTCATATTCTGTAGGCGCCGGAGGAACATCTACCAGTTCAAAGGAAAATTCAAAATCACCGTTTTCGGCGCTGTTCACGTTTTCCGTATGAACAACATCTCCAGTTTCAGCATTTTTAACCTCAACGGTCATGCTGCCGGAAGTCCCATAAAGATTTCCTCTGCCGTTTATTATCCCTTCGTTTGTCCGTACAGAACAATTAAATTTATCAAGGCCTATATAATCTATCCGCACAACGCTCTCCGCTTCTGTCGGTACAAATCTCAGACCGGTGATATCCCCTGTCCAGCCGTCATTGTCGGCCGTATCAATAACGTACTCCTGGTTGCCCTCTGCGGTATTAAATATAAATGAATTTTCCTCGCTGTAATCGCCGTTGGTCTTAAAATACAGTTTACCCGTCGTTCCCGCTCTGCCGCTGTCATATGATATCCTTATACGCGGCAGCTCATCAGCCGACATAAAAAAATCATCGTTTGTAGAAAGATACGCATCCGAGCCTGTTACCTCCATCCAAAGCTCACTGTTATATACAACAGGATCAAAAACATTGTCATTTACACAGAAGCCATACTCCGGTGTGTCAAACTCATATAGCCTACCTCTTTCATCCTCTGTATATGACGGACGGTAATCGCCATAGAAATAAATACCGTCAAAATCAAATGTCGCACCGATACCGCCTCTCACGGTGATCCCATAAGCTGTGATATTTCCGCTCCACAGAGAATTTGAATCGGTATTGAACAGTACTGTCTGGAATTCATCGGATGGTTCGATATCTGTTACAGAAAAAGTGCGCGATTCAGAATAGCCCGTTCCTGTTGCAAAATACAGTGTAAGCTCTGTTATTGCCACGGGTACTTTTATTTTTACGGCTATCTGCTTTACATCCGCAGCAGCTACCTCCGGGCGCTTGAAATAAATTCGGTTATCATCGTTTGTCGGCGTGTAGCTGGCAATACCACCGCCCATCGTCACGGTTCCTCCTTGAGTCCCGCCCTGGGAATAATCTATATCATCAGATGCCTCCAATTCATTGGCACGGACCAATTCTCTGTAGCTCGTGTCTGGTATTAACGAAGAATCGGGATAATCACCGTCTCTTCCGGTTTTATCTATTACTACAGAACCTATACGCACAACGCCCTCGGAATCAGACGGCACCAGCCTAAGCCCTGTTATCCTGCCGGTCCAATTAGCATTGGCTGCCGTGTCAATCACATATTCACCGCTACCCTGCTCTATCGCAAATTCAAACGAATTTTCCTCACTGTAATCGCCATCGGTTTTAAAATACAGCCTACCCGTTGTCCCCGCTGTATCATTTATATAAGAAAGCCGTATGCTCGGAATACTCCTCGCTCTCATACTGAAACTGCCCTCGGATGTTGTAAAATACGAATCCAAACCTGTCACCCGCGCCCACAATTCACTGTTGTATACTACCGCATCGGACACATTTTCGTTTGCTTCAAATCCATAATCAATAGAATCAAACTCATAAATACGGCTGCTGTTATCATCCGTATAAGCAGGTCTATAACCGCCGTAGAAATATACATAGTCAAAATCAAATGTCGCGCCAATACCTCCCCTTATGGTTATACCAAAGGATGTTATTGTCCCGTTCCATAAATCATTTGACGATGTATCGATTGTTATAGTCTGGAATTCATCAGAAGGCTGCACATCCTTTACTCGGAAGGTACGCTCCTCGGAATATCCGGAACCAACAGAAAAATACACTATCAGATCCGTTATTTCCACAGGTATCCTAACCCTTATTATCATTTTTTCCGCATCCGCGGCATTGATCCCCGGACGCTTGAAAAGAATTCGATTGTCCTCATTGGTAGGTGTATAGCTTGCAATGCCATCCTGCACATTTGCCGTTCCGTTTTGTATATAGCTGTCCAGATCATCGGATGAATTTATATCATTTGCCAAAACAAGCTCTCTGTACTCCTCATCGGGTATAGATGACGCATCAGGATATGTGTCCTCGCCATATGCCGCAAAATGCAGACACGAAGAAAAAATGCAGAAAGCCATTGCTATACATATCATTTTTCTCATAATCTCCACTCCTCATTTAGTTTGTTGCCCAAATATTTTCTACCTCCATGAAATATTATAATTTATAAAACAATATAATTCAATGGTTCAAATCTTGGTTTTTATGTTCTTTAATTAGTTTTTTTGACTATGAAAATTATTTTTTTATTGAATTCTATAGACAATATGCTTAAAATAGTGTATAATAAATGTTGTTTCAATACAAAAAGCAGGAGGTCATAATATGATATATAATGCGGTTATTGTCGAAGATGAACCATGGTCGCTTGCCAACATAAAAACAATTTTCCCTTGGTCAAGCTATGGCTTTGATACACCCGTTGGCTTTGACAACCCACATGAGGCATTGGAGTATATAACCGCCCAAAGGGTAGATGTACTATTTACCGATATTGTTATGCCAGATATTACCGGCCTTGAGCTTATCAAATTTATTCGTGAAAAGAACATTGATATAAAGATTATAATTATCAGCGGTCATGCCAATTTTTCTTTTGCGCAGCAAGCGATAAATTACGGTATATTCAGCTATTTACTAAAACCCATTGACCGCCGCGAAGCAGAAAATCTGATGGTAAAGCTTAAAGCAGCTCTTGACTCCGAAACAGATTCTGACACAGCCTCAAAAAAATATACCGATATTTCAAATCCGGCTTTCAAGCAGTTATTGCAGTTTGTTGACGAAAATTTTAACAAAAAACTTAAACTCAATAAGCTTGCCGAAAAGTTCAATATTAATGAATCGTACTGCAGTCAGCTTTTTAAGGAGCACTTTGGCTTTGGCTTTACAGAATATATAACAGAGCTAAAAATGCAGGAAGCCGTAAAACTTCTTGGCCGCGGCATGTATGCAGCGGAAGTTGCGGACTATCTCCACTATGATTACGCTTATTTCAATAAACTTTTTAAAAAACGATTTGGTACAACACCAAGACAATATACTGCGGAGGGAGGTTCCGTAAAATGAAACCGCGTCACAGCCTGCGTAAAGCAATAAATCTTATTTTCTTTATAGTGTGGCTTATTATTTTCCTAGCGCAGATAATATATATTTACACGCTGTATATCAAATCTCTGAACGACGCACAAACAAGCTTTTCAAACTCTATGGTCATGACGTCGAGTATTCTTGAAGAAAAGCTTGACATAGGCACAAAACTTTTAGAGACAATAACAAATAATAAAAAGCTGTTCGAATATTTTGACAATAGCAATGATGCAGACCGCGCCGCACTCTGGCAAGAATTAACGGAGCCGATTCACAGCGTTTACAATATAACCTCCGAACACTTTTACGCTCTTGCGTTTGACGCATCCGCTAACTTTATCAATGCCGACGATATTGATCCCAAACTCGTTGATGCAGCACATACGGCATATATGAATTTCAAAAAAAATGATGAGCGTATCTGCTTTTATTCTATTTCTGATACACCGTATGCAAATATGTTTTTCTTTATATTTGATGATATAACTCTCCCATCCTACAATGAGGTTAATCTGACAAAGCTCGGTACAACAGCGGTTGCCGGAATAATAAATACATATGAGATTATAAGACCGGCAGGACTCGATAAAAATACGCGGATAACACTTCACAGCAGCACAAACCCCGAAAACGATGTAGTGCTTTCTCCCGGTCTTGATGATTCCGACAAATTCCTATGGAAACAGGGTCTTGGCAGCTCGACATGGTTTATCAGCGGCAGCACCTCTGTCGATACTCCAATATCTTTAAGTATTATACTTTTGGCAGCGGAAACTTTGGTTATGTCAATATTGTTCCTTGTTATACAACAGTTTGTAAGAAGAAGCATTATGGAGCCTTTGTTTGAAATCTCTGATTTTTTACAGCATTATTCCCTTCTTGACAAAGGCAAAAGAATAGCACTGAAGAGCAAAACGGAAATAGGTGATGTAGCAAATAAAATAAATGAAATGGTTGATGAGATAGAGCGGCTTTCAAGACACATAGTTTACACTCAACAACAGCTGTATGAACGTGAGATAGCCCATAAAAACACATCTCTTTACGCACTCCAGGCACAGCTGAATCCTCATTTTATGTATAATACTCTGGACTGCATATGCGGTATAGCAAACGTTTCAGGTGTACCTGAAATAGCTGACATTGCAGTGGCTCTTTCTAAGATACTTCGCTACAACCTATCTAAAAACAAAACCGTATCATTTCTTGAAGAAATAGACATCGCAAAAAAATATCTCACTATAATGCAAGCACGGCAATCCGATCCGTTTACTGCAAAATTCTCTATCCCTGATGAGGTAAAGGAATTGAAATGTCTTAAAATGCTACTTCAGCCGATTATTGAAAACAGCTTCAGGCATGGCTTCAAAAACCGTCCGAAAGACGCTCTCATAACTGTTTCGGCTATAATCATTGACGACTGTCTCCTTGTTACTGTTTTTGATAACGGTTTGGGAATATCTCAGGAAAAGCTTTACTCAATACGCCATACATTGAACACTCTGAATAATTCACTTTCGGTCTGGTCAGAGGGTTCATCGCATATCGGACTGATAAATATTCAAAATCGAATACGACTTAATTACGGTGATAAATTCGGAATACATATTGAAAGCGAGGAAAACAAATTCACAAGGGTCATCCTTCGACTGCCGATAATCAAAAAAGGTCAGTATATGGATGAATAATATATGCTGACACATATTGAGATATAACTGAAAACTCATTTTATGATAACCGGTGGCATCGATCAATCGACACCGCCGGTTTTTTGTCAGACATTATCGAACCAAAACAAAAATCCGAACCCGTCTCCGATAAGAGAAAGTTTGGATTATCTTTGTATGGTGAAGCTCATTTATACAAAGGCGAACTCGTGTGGGTGGATGGGTGCTGTGGGGTGCCAGTGCGGATATCATAGCCATACAATAGTGAGCGCGGTTACAGATATAAATTCTGTAATTTCGTGGTGCATCATTTCATTATAGATATCAGACATTTCATTGAAATTACGCTCTCTTATAGCTTTTTCAAAGTCAGCGCTGTTTAGTTTTTTCCAATATTAACCTTTGACGACATGTCAGTCTCGGTAAGCAATTTTCTGATTCCATATTTATCTTTCCCTTTAAATAGAGAATTTTTCTCCTTTTTAGTTAAACCATAAGATGAATATTACAAACATAACAACCAGTGTGCCCATGCCTGTTGCCAAATGCATCGAATCGTACCCATTCACCTTTGCATTCTGAGCCACAGTTTGGACAAGTAAATGTATAGGAACCTAATTTGTTTACAAGCCCGGCCTTTTTTTCTGCCTCACAGTCAGCCTGAAAAAAAGCCCTACTTTTTTCTAAACTTTATTTGTATTCTGGATCGTGTTCCATTTTGTATTCGTGTTCTGCAATAAATTTTTCAACTTCTTCCTGTTGTTCTCTTAATATCTGTTCATCAGATTTAATAGGTTTTTGTTTTCTCAAAAATGCAAACATTATGCCCAACCTCTTTCGTCGTCTATTACAAGATTTATTATCCGTTTTTTCTGCCTTTTTGCATATTGAATCGTTTGATATGCGCCGCCACTATCCCGTTCTATATAACAGATTATCAAATCTGCATAGTCAAGCATTTCGCGATTACGTATTTGAATTGCTGCCTTAAAATGCGCCATTGAAGATTTTTCGCACATTCGGATTTCATCATAATAATCTTCAAAAGATCGTTGATTATTCAGGTATTCAGTCGTTACGTATGGCAAAACCCAAATAAGAGAACTGTTCCCTTGAAAACATTCCCTTCTTGTATGCAATATAGTAGATGATACAAACTGATCAAATTCACCGTTTCTGCCCACAAGAAAATCGACATATTCATTCTTAGTTATTAAATCCTTTACTATTACCGCAAGCTTTTCTTCACACTTTAAATGTGTATA
This sequence comes from uncultured Clostridia bacterium, assembly GCA_944390955.1. Classification (GTDB taxonomy): domain Bacteria; phylum Bacillota; class Clostridia; order UBA1381; family UBA1381; genus Ornithomonoglobus_A. The sequence goes on from CALXRY010000006.1 coordinate 17,059, forward strand.
AAAATCTCTGTGTCCAAAAAAAGCGCAAGTGTAAATGTTTAGCATTAACCAACCTCTCAATATAATAGTTTCAAATGCTCTCCAAAGGAAACGACCTCAATACTTATAAAGTTGTATATTTTACATTATACCGCTTATAAACAATTAAATCAACACCTTTTACACTTAAAAAGTTGTAATAATGCCATCTTTACGAGTTAAAATATAATATAAGGTGGTGAATGCTATGGAAGAAAAAGATTTTTCATTACGACTTGCTATACTTCGCACTAAGAAAAATGTATCTGCTCGTGAAATGAGTTTAGCGATAGGGCAAAATCCTAATTATATAAATCATATTGAAACCGGAAAAACTACTCCCTCATTGGCGGGAATATTGTATATATGTGATTATCTCGGTATTACGCCCAGCGAATTTTTTGATATGGACAATCCAAATCCCGAAAAGATTCAAGCCATTATCAGAGATCTAAAGAAACTGAACGATAATCAACTGGATGCGGTTGCAATTCTTGTCAAAGACATAGTTAAAAATTGATTGAAACAGCTCTTGAAACATAATAGCAATAAAAAAAACAAACGGGACGCAAATAAGCGTCCCGTTCGTATTTTTAATCTCTTCTTATTGTTCGGAAATAACATCTACCACCGACATGTTGTCAATGCGCTTTAATGGATTCCGCACTGCCAATATGCAGGAAACGATCACCAATGCAACAATAACGATCAATGCAAGCATAGGGAATATCCACGGATCCTTCCACTGATTATAGATCAGGTTTTGCCAAGCAAACCGGTGAAGCGGTATTCCCAATACCACACCTGCAAGCGTGCCTGAAATTGCATAGGTAAAGGTCTCGGCATATATCATTCGTTTCATCTGTGCCATGTCCATGCCGACCGCGCGCATCGCTCCGTACTGCTTCATTCTTGCCGATACACTCATGGAAACGCTGTTCATGATGTTGAATACCGTTATCATGGCAATAATCACGAGAAAGCCGTAAATGAACAGAACGAACGAATAGTATGCACCGGCTGCTTCTTGATTATCCAAGCGGCGATCCGAGAAAGTATAATCTTGACCCGCATATGTGCGTATCGCTTCCACATCCTCCTCCGAAGCGCCGAAACTGAGCTGTATGTCTATGATCGTGTAATCGGTCTCTCCCGTAAGCTTTGTAAATAGTGCCTCAGAGCAGACCAGCACGATCGTATCCTCATCGCCGGTAAAGGGGCAGACATATAAGGTTGCCGCAACCGTCAGATCGCCAAGCGATGTTGATATAACGTCTCCGTCTTTTATGTTATTCTGCTCTTTATATGATACCATGACATAGCCTTCGTCTGTATCCTTCACTACTTTTTCAAAGCCGACCCGATCCGATGCCCAATGTTCTTCATCCACCCAGTTCATCTGATACGCCTCATACGAGATCAGCATGACATTTTTCGCTTCACCATTGACCTCGGCCGGTATATCGTAGGCAAACATCCTTCCGAATACCCGCTTGATCCCCTCTCTCCCGTACAGCTCTGTAACTATATCCTTTGGGACGGAACAGGTATTATCCTTGCTTACGATGGAAACATCAGGAGTGTATGGGCGAAGCGGCGTAAGCGCATGATTCATAAAGTCTATTAGTGTGGAAAAGCACAAGAACAGCACAATACAGACGGCAAAGGAGCCTGACATCAAAAACAGGTTCTTTTTATTCTGTTTTGCATGATGAATACCGAGCGCCGTTTCGATCTTCATCCGCCTTGTGTTTGCCGCCCGGCGGATATTTTTCACTTGACCGGTATTTCCGGACACGGCTGCAAGCGGCGATACCTTTGAAGCTTTTTTTGCCGGAGCCTGCGCCGCTATGAGCACGGTGAGCAAGCCCACAATAATGCCCATAATGATGCCGCTGATGCTTACGCCGAACACTGGAAGCGTTGAGAAAAATCCTGCGCTCAAAGCCCGCAGCACCGCGCACAGCATCCAAGTCAGAACCACGCCTATCCCTACGCCGATCGGGATCGCTGTTTTGCACCAATTGAGTGCTTCCAGCCGTACGAAGCGCATGACCTGCTTTTTCTCCGCGCCGATACAACGCAGCATTCCGAAAAATTCGGTCCGCTGCGCGATATTGCTGTTCATACTGCTGGCAATCATCAGTACGCCAGCGGTAAGCACGAGAACAAACAGCACACCGGCTATAACATAAAGCCCCTGCATCACATAACTGCCGCTGTAGCCCATTGCCCCAAGCAGAGCAGTATTCTCACCAACTTGGTCATTTGTCAGATTGAATTGTGTTTTTACATCCTGAATCGATTTTGCGATATTAACATTGTCCTTAAACTGCACATAATACATCATATCGATATCAGTAAGCTCGCGGTCCTGTACCTTTGCGCATATTTCTTTGAACGGTCTGGGCAGCATGAGCACGGCGATCGCATCGGCGCGGTCGGTCATGATCGTATCCGTTACAAAACCGGACACCGTATATTGAATAATATCGCCTGTCGGTATCGTGATGTCTACAGTATCACCGATCGCTGTCCCCAATGCTTCCTTTGCGTTATATGTCAGGATAACCTCACTTTCCGAATCGGGAAACGCGCCCTCTGCAAGCCCGTCAGGATAAATATCGGTTACAAAGTCTTCACCCACGGCACAGATCGCGA
>CALXRY010000007.1 GCA_944390955.1 uncultured Clostridia bacterium
CGTCAAGATAGCTTACGCCCTGCGCAGTGGCCTCTATCGTATTGGCAAAAGCCATCTGCTGATTATTGTGCGCGTGTATCCCGACGAGCTTGCCGTATTTTTCGGCCACTCCGCAGTACATCTCGCACAGCTCTCGTATCTGCTCCGGATAGAGCGAGCCATAGCTATCCACAATATAAATAACATCCGCGCTGCTCTGCCCTATAATATCGAGCGCCTGCTCCACATCCTTGTAATTTGCCGTTGAAACAGCCATTATGTTTACGCTCGTTTCATAGCCCTTTTCATGGCAGTACTCGACCATCTCAGTAGCCGCTGGTATCTGGTGGATATACGTAGCGATACGTATCATATCCACAACGCTGTCCTGTCTGTCTGGTATGTCCGATAACTCCGTTCTCCCTACGTCAGCCATGACTGCGATCTTCATGTCGCTGTCATTATTACCGACGATCCTTCTTATGGCTTCCTCGTCACAGAACTTCCAAGGGCCGTACTTGTTCACATCGAACAATTCCTTGGAGGCCTTATACCCGAATTCCATGTAATCCACTCCGGCCTTGATATTCGCCTGATAAAGCTCCTTTACAAACTCCTCGTCAAAAAAGAAGTTGTTTACAAGTCCGCCGTCGCGGAGAGTTGCGTCCACGACCTTGATGTCGGGACGGAAGGTCATAAGATCGCCTTTTGTTCCCATATTAAATTCCTCCTACCATACTACATTGTTCCCGCAACGCGCGGAAACTTATTCTACATGCCGCAAGCTTTGCGGTAAACAATATTATATCACTTTTGAGGCAGTATGTCAAGGAAATTAATATTTTGTTTACACTCTTCGCTTATTGTGTTTACATGCAGGAATATTTGTGATATAATATGTTAGCATTGTTATAGGGAAACGGAGGAGATCATAATGAAAATATCTTATCTTGTAAAGCGGTTCGTGCCGTATTTCAAGCCGTACATACCGATACTCGTGCTCGACCTGCTCTGCGCGTCGCTCACGACTGTCTGCGAGCTTGTATTCCCGATGCTTGTCCGGTACATCACCGACATGGGAATGAACGACCCGGCGGCGCTTACCGTTGGTCTTATCATAAAGATCGGGCTGTTTTATCTTGTGCTAAGGATAATCGACGCGGCGGCGAATTTCTATATGGCTGATACCGGACATATCATGGGTGCAAAAATAGAGACCGATATGCGCCGCGACTTGTTCAATCACCTGCAGAAGCTGTCGCATTCGTTCTATTCAAACCACAAAATAGGTCAGCTCATGTCGAGGATCACCTCGGACCTTTTTGACATAACGGAATTTGCGCATCACTGCCCCGAGGAATTTTTTATCTGCGGGCTCAAGATTTGCGTATCATTCGTTATACTCTGCGGTGTGAACATCCCGCTGACGCTGATCATATTCGTGACGATGCCGCTCATATTCCTGTTTGTCAAGTTCTTTAACAGCCGCATGCGCCGCGCCTTCAAGCGCCAGCGTGAGCAGATAGGCGAAATAAACTCGCAGGTAGAGGATTCGCTGCTCGGCATACGCGTCGTAAAGTCGTTTGCGAACGAGGATATAGAGTCGGAAAAGTTCGAAGAGGGCAATAAAAAATTCCTCGACACAAAAAAGGTCGGTTATTTCTATATGGCTGGCTTCCAGACATCAAACAGATTTTTTGAAGGTATAATGTATATAGCCGTCGTCGTTGCGGGCGGTATATTCATGATAAACAAACAAATAAACCCTGCAGACCTGACGGCATATCTCTTATACGTAAGCACTCTTCTCGCATCGCTCAGGACGATAATACAGTTTACGGAGCAGTTCCAACGAGGCATGACGGGAATAGAGCGTTTTCTTGAGGTCATGGACACTCCGGCGGATATCGTCGAGGACGAGGATGCAGTCGACATAGAAAACGCAGAGGGAAATATAGATTTTGAAAATGTCAGCTTCCATTACAGCGACGATGAAACAGAGATACTGTCTGATATAAACCTCCATATCAAAAAGGGCGAAAGCGTTGCGCTCGTCGGCCCCTCCGGCGGAGGAAAGACGACACTCTGCAACCTTATCCCTCGGTTCTATGACGTTACGAGCGGGCGCATACTGATAGACGGTCAGGATATACGCCATGTCACGCTCAAGTCACTCAGGAACACGGTTGGTACTGTACAGCAGGATGTATATCTGTTCTCAGGAACTGTATTTGAAAACATCGCCTACGGGCTTCCCGACGCCTCAAGAGATGACGTCATAAAAGCAGCAAAGCGCGCCGGCGCGCATGAATTCATATCTTCGCTGCCGGATGGCTATGACACATACGTTGGAGAGCGCGGCGTGAAGCTCTCCGGCGGGCAGAAGCAGCGAATATCGATAGCTCGCGTATTCCTCAAAAATCCACCGATACTTATCCTCGACGAAGCCACCTCGGCGCTCGACAACGAAAGCGAAAAGATCGTTCAGGAATCGCTTGAGGAGCTGTCAAAGGGCAGGACGGTATTCACCATTGCCCACAGGCTGACTACGATAAGAAACGCAACGCTTATCCTCGTCCTTACCGACAAGGGCATAGAGGAGCAGGGCACGCATAAAGAGCTCATGGAAAAGAAGGGGCTATATTATAACCTGTACAGCATGTATACGGATATGTAATGAACAAACACGGCCGCCATAAATTCAAAAATTTAATGATGATGTTTACAAAATGTATACATATTGTATAATAAAGTTATAAGCCAAAATATCAAAGGAGGCGGAAAACATGAAAAAAACGATGGTAATGTTGGTCTCGGCCATGCTGCTATCAGGCTGCGGAGGAAATACACAAAGCGGCTTGGTCGATGAAAAATTCATGCTCCACTCGGCGCCGTGGGGCGAAACATGGGAAAAGGTCAGCGAAACTGCGGGACTGTCGGGAACAGCGGAAGAGCGCGGACGCGGACAGATTGCGGAGCTCGATAATACCGAATTCTTGGGCGTGGAAGGAACGACGATATTGGAGTTCGATGTTACCGGGATCTCCGATGATGAAACTCCGGTATTGGTAAACGCCTACTTCCGCTATAATGACGAGGACGAGGAACGGCTCATCGCGGAGGGCGAAAAAATATACGGCGAAAGAAAAGATTTCTTCCTTGATGAAAACGGTGTAGAAAATCCTCTTAATCCTCCCGCATGGTACAGCGAAGAAACTGTAGAGGGCAGCCTTACAGCTGCGGAGAAGGAAAAATATTCCGAGATCCTCGGCGATATTGAACAAACGCGTGCCGACGCTATAATGAGAGGGCCGCTTGTTGTGATATCGGTAGAGGAAGACAGTGATATGGTCAGAGTCTCGGGAAACGATGCGGCGATAGTAAAAGAGCTTAAGGAATTGACAGAATAAATATTTTTTCTCATAACGAGCTTTGAAAGCAAAAGTGCGCCGCGCTCTGTGAAACATGGAGCGCGGCGCATTTTATATTTTTTACATCATTTTCTGAAGTCTTTCGTTTACGGCAAGTAGAAATTCCTCTGTATTCACCGTCTGCTTATTCTCAAGCGTCGACAACGCGGCAAGGTCGCCTGTCATTACGCCTTCCTCTATCGTCTGGATCGTTGCCTTTTCAAGCTTGTCCGCAAATGCCATAAGCTCCGGAAGCTCGTCAAGCTCACCGCGCTTTCTCAGCGCACCTGTCCATGCAAAAAGCGTAGCAACTGAGTTCGTCGAGGTCTTTTCACCCTTGAGGTGTCTGTAATAATGGCGCTGGACAGTTCCGTGAGCCGCCTCATACTCATACACTCCGTCCGGCGAAACGAGCACCGACGTCATCATTGCAAGCGAGCCGTAGGCCGTTGCTACCATGTCCGACATAACGTCGCCGTCGTAGTTCTTGCACGCCCAGATATAGCCGCCCTCGGAGCGGATAACTCTTGCAACAGCATCGTCAATGAGCGTATAGAAATACTCTATGCCAGCAGCGTCAAACTTCTCTTTATATTCCGCGTCAAAGATCTCCTGGAATATATCCTTGAAGCGGTGGTCGTACTTCTTTGAGATAGTGTCCTTTGTCGCAAACCATACGTCCTGCTTTGTATCGAGCGCAAAATTAAAGCATGCTCTTGCGAATGACGCAATGGAATCGTCGCGGTTGTGGAGTCCCTGGATTATGCCCGGTCCCTCGGTAAATTCATGGATGGTTTCCCTTGAAACGTTGCCGTCCTTATCTGTGTAAACGAGCTCTGCCTTTCCTCCTGCGGGGACCTGCATCTCAACGTTCTTGTACACGTCGCCGTAAGCATGACGCGCTATCGTTATCGGCTTCGTCCATGTAGGGATATACGGTGTTATCCCCTTTACAAGTATCGGCGTTCTGAACACCGTCCCGTCAAGTATCGCACGGATAGTTCCGTTCGGTGATTTCCACATTTCCTTTAGGTTATATTCCGGCATTCTTGCAGCGTTCGGCGTGATAGTAGCACACTTTACGGCAACGCCGTATTTCTTTGTAGCCTCGGCGCTGTCGAACGTCACCTGATCGTTCGTTTCATTTCTGTGAACGAGCCCAAGGTCGTAATACTCCGTCTTAAGATCAATATACGGATTTAAAAGAATATCCTTTATCATCTTCCAGATGATTCTTGTCATCTCGTCGCCGTCCATCTCAACAAGCGGCGTCTTCATTTGAATTTTTGCCATGACTGATCATTCCCTTCTAAAAAATAAGGAGGTTCATGAAAAGTACAGAACCTCCTTGTTTAATGTACGCTAATATAATACCATAAATATCATGAAAAGTCAATATCAATTTACGGCTTTTTCATCTCTTGCTCATTTGATCCTACCAACAGAAATACGGACCTCCGCCTCCGGCTGGCATACGCGTGGCAACAACCTCTCGTTCGCCCGTTTCAAGCGATATCCGGCAGAGCTGTGCCTCACGCGAGTTTTGATAATTATACTCTGCATAATATAAATATCCACCGGCCATTCCTCCGTCTATATACGCATCGGAAGCCAGCAGCCTCGAGCTACCGTCGGCATCTATAATGTACAGATTATGATCTCCATCGGTATAGAACACCGTGTCATTATATATCCCAAGCTCTCTCGGATAATCGCCCGATGCTCCATCAAACGTCATTCCGCCGAAATCATACGACGGCACATGCCGTGTGCTCTGTTCCATCGTTGCAAGGTCTATCGCCGTAACGTCTCCTGAGTTTCCGTAATAGAGAATATTATTGTCTATGATAAACTGGCGATTCCCAATCGGCGTGCCGGCTTCCCAGTCGCATATCATCTCGGAAAGCTTCTCCCTTTCGCTCCAGTCCGGACGGCATCTGTAAAGCCATGTGCTGTAATCACTTGAGCCCTGCTGTGTTTCTATATAGTAAACATAACCGTCATAATAGGCAAAACCCGAAATGCTGTTATAATTCTCAGTTCCTATCGGGAGCAGCGTGCACGTAGATATACCGTCTCTTATTGCATAAACAGTGCCGTTTACCTCGCCTATCTCTGCGGAAAATACCGTGCCTGACGCGTCGCTCAGCCTCATATCACCGTCTCCGAAAATGATCGGATACGTCCCAAGCGAATCGGTCGGACCGTTTTGCTCAAACGCATAGTCAAGTGCTTCTGAAAGCGTATTGTATCCCGAGCCGCTGTCCTTTCTGAGCAGTCCCTCGCATACCGAGCGCATCATACTCTGATTATATGATGTAAGTATAGTATCCGAATTTCCTATTACGGCCGCGGCACCCTTGTCAAGGAAACTGTTCACAAGCTCCGAATCCTTTCCGGACTCGCACGCGCCGAGATATATAAACGAATTGTTCATCGATGAGATATATTCGTCAACGAATTTTTCCGTTATCGCAATTCTGCCGAGGCTCGTGCACACTATATTCCCGCTGAGATAATCTACTGTGTGCTTTGCATTCTGCAGATAATATATCGGATCCCACAGGAACGACGTTTCATCCAATTCCTCTCCTGTACATAAAAATGAATGGATCTCGGAATTGTATCCGCCGTGACCGTGCCACAGGATTAGCTGATCATCTCCAAAGTTTTTGATCCTGTTGAGCGTAACTTCTCCGTCATCATAATTATTTACAAAGCTGTATTCACCTATTGCAGCTTCAATATCCTCCGCGCTTCCGTCGGTAGCCTCCGTTCCGCGTTCATGATCACCGCTTCCGGGGCGTTCCTCCGCATACCACGTATCAAACGGCTGGCACGTTGTTATCGTCATATCTGTTCCGCCCAAATCAACGCCCTCTGCCTGCGGAACATATACATATTGTATACCACTTTCTAATTGCATCCATACTGTATTATTATTGCTTGAATAATCCTCGACCGTACCCGAAGCCTTAAGCTCCTCGGCTGCCTCCTCAGCTGCTCCTACCGCTCCGTCTATATTCTCAATGTATCCATTATCGTCCTCGTATTCGCTTATGCTTTCCTTTATCTGAGCATCGACAGAAAACACCTCTTCAAACGCCTCCTGCGGAAGCATATCCGTATAGAGCCTCGAGGTACGGTAAGCCAACAAAACTGCCTCCTCGCATGATGTGTTGGCAAGAGGATTGATGCTGCCGCGCGAATCAACGCCGCGCATTATTCCATTATCATAAGCAAAATTAACGGACGGCCTTGCCCAGTCAGATATAAGCTCAGAATCAGGGAAAGTATTGTCATTATATATAGTTATATCCTCAAGCTCAACGGCTTTATCAATCATTCGAACGAGCATAACAGCGATCTGCTCACGTGTGATCAGGTCGTCAGGCGCAAATATGCCGTTTCCATAGCCCTGCACGATACCGAGATTTGCCGCCTTCAATATTTCAGGATTGTCGGTATCGGAGAATGAAACACTTCCTGCCTCAGCTTCCACACCGCTTATCTCTTCATATGTGAGCAGCGCTGTTTCGCAGAATTCCTCACGCGTAATGCTTGCTTGATAGTCCCCCGTGACGCTGTCGGGCACTATACCGGCGGCGATCGCTTCGCCGACCTCCTCAGCCGCCCATGAGCTCGGCGAACCCGCAGCATATCCGAACGACGGAACAGAAAGCTGAATGGCTAATGCCGATCCAACAAGTATTGTCAATAATCTTTTTTTCATTGTGCAACTCCCCTTTGCAATAAATCAAACTATGTATATCTTTCCTAATCTCAGCATATCACACACATCAAGCTTTGTCAATGCTTTTATAATGCAGTACTGACAACCTGATTTTTTTCAGCATTAACCCGTTCCATACGCGTGAGCTTGCGCCATACTATCAGCATCATGGCAGTAAAGCAGGCAATGCCTCCTATTACATTCGAGATAGGCTCAGAAGCAAAAACTCCGTACGCGCCCAGCCCCGTACGCGGCAGAAAAATAGCCAGCGGCACCACAAGTATCGCCTTCCTGAACAGCGAGAAAAATATCGCCGGCTTTGCCATACCGAGAGCCGTGAATGTATGCTGACCCGAAAACTGAAGTATCATTGTAAAAAACGCCAAATAATATATGCGTATTGCAGGGATCCCGTCTCTCAGCATCTCCGGATCAGATGTAAACGGCGCCATATACGCTCTCGGGAACATCATTACCGTTACCCAAAAAATAAGGCTCACTATCATTCCGACCATGACCGAAAACTTTATCCCGCTCTTTACCCGTTCCGGTCTGTTTGCTCCATAGTTATAGCCGAGAACCGGCTGCGAGCCGTTTGCTATTCCGGAAACGGGCAGCTGCGCGATCTCTCGTATGGAATTTACAACGGTCATTATCCCAACATACAGGTCGCCGTAGCTGCTTAGAACAACGTTGCATACCGCCTGAACAAGGCAGTTCGTGCCGTTCATTATAAAGCCCGCCATGCCTATTGAAAGTACGGTCTTTACTATCCCCTTCTCGGGAACTGCATATTTTTTTCTCATCTTTAGCAATGTCTTTTTTCCGAATATAAATTTAAGCACCCACAGCGCCGAAACAAGCTGTGATATCACAGTCGCCACCGCTGCACCGCGTATCCCCATATTAAATAAAAATAAACAGCGGATCGAGCACGATATTGAGCACAGCCCCGCAGAGCACCGTCATCATACCTATCTTTGCAAAACCCTGCGAATTGATAAACCAGTTCATTCCCACGCTTATCATTACAAACGGCGTTCCTATAAGATAAATGCTCAAATAGTCATTGGCATAAGCATATGTCGCGTCGCTCGCTCCAAGGCCGTACAGCACCGGGCGCTTAAATATGTAGCATACTGCCATTATGAATACCGAAGACACGCACAGCATCGTGAATGTATTCGTCATGATCTTTTCTGCCCTGTCCGTATCACCCGCGCCGCGCGCTATAGCGCATATCGAGCCGCCTCCCATGCCGAACAGAGTTGTAAACGCCGAAACGAGCGCGACTATCGGAAAAATCAAGCCTATTCCCGTTAGCGCCAAACCCGATGCTCCGGGAAGATGACCTATGTATACTCTGTCGGTCAAATTATATAATATCTGAACAAGCTGGGCAATAGTGAGCGGTATCGCCTGTGAGATTATATGCCGTTTCACACTTCCCTGTGAAAAATCATTCTGCATTTGAGCCTCTCCTTTCTGTGAATATTTTCTATTATAGCACAATAACGCTCAAAAATCAATATCCTCGGCTTTGCCATGCACCAAAAAGGGGGCTGTCGCGTTAAAACAGTCCCCTGCAATTTTAATTTGATTTATGATGAAACGTCGGTACGATCTGTTCAAGCATTTCTATTACAGATTCTTTTTCATTATTGAGCGCCATACGCTTTATTATATTCAGCGCCCCCATAAACGTTTCTTCGTTTACGTATATCTGCTGACCTATAAAGATCTTCTTATTTTCCGTAGACTTAAGCCCCTCTTCATCCATGAGCAGCTCTTCATACAGCTTTTCGCCCGGACGCAGTCCGGTAAACTTTATCTGGATGTCCTCATATGGTATTTTGCCGTGGAGACGTATAAGGTTTTCGGCAAGCGTCAGTATCTTGACAGGTTCGCCCATATCGAGTACGAATATCTCGCCGCCTCCGGCATCCGAAGCCGCCTGCAGTATCAATGACACTGCCTCGGGTATCGTCATAAAATACCGTATTATATCGGGATGCGTAACGGTCAGCGGGCCGCCCTCCTCAAGCTGTTTTTCAAACAGCGGTATGACCGATCCGTTGGAACCGAGAACGTTTCCGAAGCGCACCGTTATAAACTTCGTAACGCTCGAATGCTGCGCCATCTCCTGTATTATCATCTCACAGCAGCGCTTTGTCGCACCCATGACGTTTGTCGGGTTCACCGCCTTGTCGGTAGAGATCAGCACAAATCTTTCGACCTTATAGAACTCGGCAAGCGTAGCTGCGTTGTATGTGCCTATAATATTGTTTTTGACCGCTTCCTCGGGGTTATCCTCCATCAGCGGAACATGCTTATGTGCAGCCGCATGAAAAATAAGCTGGGGCTTATATGTAGAAAACACAAGATCAAGCTTTGCATAATCCCTTACCGAGCCGATCTCAACGTACAAATCAAGCGTATTGCCGTATTCATGCTTGAGCTCCTGCTGTATATCGTAGGCGTTATTTTCATATATGTCAAAAATTATTAATTTCCTCGGCCTATATTTCGCGATCTGACGACAAAGCTCCGAGCCTATAGAGCCCCCTCCGCCTGTAATAAGGCACACTCTGCCGTTCACAAGCGAAGCAACGTTCTTATTGTCAAACGTGACCACGTCCCTGCCGAGCAGATCTTCTATTTTTATTCGTTTCGTCTGGTGAATAAGATCCTTGTCCACGCCTATCATTTCATGTATGTACGGCAATGTTTTTATTTCGCATCCGGTCTGTGAGCATATATCAATAATTTTCTTCCTTGACGCAGCATCGAGCGACGGTATTGCTATAAGGATCGATTTTATATTGTATTTTTCGCACAGTGCGGGAATATCAGCCGTCTTCCCACGCACCTTTATACCCTTTACCATAAGCGACTGCTTGGCGTTGTCGTCATCAACCGCACATATTGGCTCATATTCGCAGTCGGTCTCCGTCATTTCCGATATGATCCTGTGCGCGGCATTTCCGGCACCTACGATAAGCGTCGGCATTTTCCCCGGCTGAGCTCTCGTCTGTTTTCTGATAAAGCCGTAAAGCCAGCTGTAGCCCGTCCTAAGCACTACTATACCGCAAAGAGACACAAGATACGAAAACACAAGCATCAGCCGCGAATACGTGAATTCCAGCATATCGCACAATACATACGAAAAAGCAAAGCCTATCGTCAAACCCACAAAACACTTTATAAAATCGCTTATCTGGGCAAATCGCCATATATTGGTGTATACTCTGCAAATATACATGCAGGCTACAGACAGCACGACAAACACCAGCACAGAGACATAATAGATGCTTATCGTTGCCGTCAGCACGTCCATTTCCGTAAGCATAACAAAGGCTATTATCGATGCAATTCCTATAGTTGCGGCGTCTATGGCCATAAGCATCAGCTTTCTTATGTTCAGCCTCATCATTTTTCTATCATCCCTCCAAAATACACCGCGCCGCCGACGATGTAATTATTTTAAAATCACTCCTCCAACAGCATCGGGGCATATTTAAAGAATATCTCGACTGCTTCGCTGTATTCATCATTGCTAAGTATTGATTGAAGATATTCCTTTGCGCCCTCCTTATCGGATGTATTGTACATTGTCATAAGTGTATTCGTATCGGCGCGCTCTATTACGCTAAAGAACACTGCACGCTCATGCATCGTCATTGCACTCATGATCCTGTCATACAGTCTTTCTGCCCTAGATTCTGAGATAGCCGCCTGGGTCTCAGGATCAAGCTCTTCGCTCGTGTCCTCGTTAAATGCATAGAGCTGCTCTTCTTCAAGCGCCGCCTGCTCCTCCTCTTCGTCATTATTTGTGGAATATTTCCTGCTATAGCTTTCATTCACCCTTGCTTCCGAATCGTTGTCCTCCGACGTTCTTACGTTCGCCATACCGAGCGACGATCTTGCAGATTGTGTCTGAATGGTCGTTTCGTTATAGCTGTCCGCAGCATTTCCGTCTGCACCGCTGCTGTTCACGGAATCCGTTTCCGAAGCCGCTCTGTCTGTGTTCAAGGAATATTCGGATGACGATGACATCGCCCCCGATGAAGCACCTGCACTCGTATATTTCTCTGCCTCACGCATATAATTCTCAAACGTTGTCTCATCGATCACGCCGCGGTCTACCAGATCTTTCGCCACATCCGTTATCACGTCCTGTATTTCTGCATCCTTCAACGCCTCCGACGCAGAAGCGATAACCGGCTCTATGTATCTCGGCACTATCACAAAATTATACAGCGACACACCTCCGATCGCAAGCACGGCGATCGCTGCAATCACTATAAGAACAATCTTTTTCCATAAGCTCATTGCATCTGGTCATTCCTTTCAACAAAATCAAATCACATTCACAAAACCGTAAATATGATATATTATATCATAACTCTTCACAGATAACAAGATAAATTTTTAATTTCTATATTTTTCCGTTATCACCCCTGATATTGCGGCATATTGAGGATATTCCCGTCTTATCCTTGCATCGCATCGGAGACAGAAATCACGGCGCAGCCACGGCGTATCACGCATCTGCTGCTTCATGCCCCACGTATGCGTAAAGCATTTCTCCCCATGAGCAAACAGCCTTGCAAGATGGGAAAACGCTCTTACCTCTATTCCGAGTTTTGCGGCGCACATATTTATAAGCCGCTGCTCTGCAAACACCATATATCTGAGCGGATCACCGGTATTTTCCGCATTTTTCATAAACTCTATGGCAGTTTTTGTATAATAATCAAGCAATTCCTGCGACTTTATGACAACAAACGCCGTATTGCACGCCGGAAGCTCCCAGTCAAGCTCTGGCCATTCATAGCTGCCGCGCATGGAAAAGCCGCTGCGCGGAGGGTACACATCCGGATAAAGTTCCTCAAAATGTATTACCGTACATTCGCCCAGCTTGTCAAAAAGTATCTCCTCCCATACGATAAAATCCGTATCGATCATCGCCGTCGGCGCTTTCTGCTTTCTCAGCGCAAAAAGCTTTCCCGCCGCCCAGAACATCTGCGGGTCAATATCGCCATCAACCTCTAGGCGCTCTGTCTCATCATATATTCCAATTATCCCTGTTTTTCTGTAATATTCAAGCGCCATATCATCGGCGCAGAGCTTTATCTTCCCGTTCTTTTCCTTCCACCTGAGAGCTGACAGAATCGTAGTAAGCAGCTCAAAATCCTCTATAAAATATTCTCCTCCGTGCCTTAAAGCAAACGGAGCCGTCCAGTTTATATGTATACCGTTCATATAAGATCTATCCCATATCCATTCACGAATATAAACGGATTTATTATATGCGCGTACGGATCCCTGTAGGAGCCGACGCCGTAAAGCGAACTGTGGGAGCCGCCGAATGAGCCGTAGGATCCCGAAAACGAGCCTGCGTACGAACCGACTCGCTCATATTCGTATTCGTATTCATACCAATGAAAATACGAGCCGCCGAACGATCCGTAGGAGCCTGAAAACGATGTAAGCAGAAATGACGAAGCATACGATGACATAAACGACCCGAAAGAGCCACCGCCTATCGACAGCGATTCGTCCCTCCATTGGACCAAAGCATATTCCGGCGCGGGAGCCTCGAACTCCGGCACAAAGCCGTCAAACGTTATGCCGGTCTCCGCTGCTGCTTTCTCCGTGACAGGAATAGCAGCGCTGACGTCGCCTATAGCCGTATAATGCATATCCGGCTCCGACGGAAGCGTAAATTCATTATCGCAGACGGCAATATATCTGCAGCCGCTGCCGACCGCCTCGCAGAGCTCCCTCTGCGAAAATACTATCGTATCAAATCTCATATATTGTCATCAGCTCCTTATAGATACAGCCCGGCAGAGGCTGAACATGTCTTTCTGTCTTTTTAATTATAGCATATATATTAAAATTTCACAAGTGCGGATTTTCATTTTTTATCAGTATTTTTCAATCGTTCAAAAAAATCCTCCTCAAGAAGCATATTGAATTCCGCTCCGTAAAGGAATATATTCATACACACATACAGCCAGAGCATAAGGAATATTATCGCCGTCAGTGAGCCGTAAACGTACGAATAATTTGAAAACCGCTCGATATATATCGAATATATCTGCGAAAACACGATCCAGCCGCCCGCGGCAAGAGCCGCTCCCGGGAGCTGCCGCCGAAAGCTGTTTATCCGCTGCGGCAGGAATTTATAGAAAGACGCAAATATCAGCGTCAGAACAGCCATAAACAGCACAAGCCTGAACCGCATAAGTTTTCTCAGAGCAGGCAGTATGAACGTGCCCTCTAGCCTTTCTGTTATAGAGCCGCCGAAGCCAAACACTCCTATAGTGAGCAGCAACGCGATCATGAACAGCAGCGTATATACCACAGATATAAAGCGCGCAAAAATATAGCTTCTCTCCTTTTCCGGCCTGAACACGTTATTAAGCCCAAGATAGAGCGCCATAATGCCCTTCGACGCAAGCCACAGCGTCGATACGGCCGTTACCGAGATAAGACCTATCGACGAATCGAATACCTCCATAAGTATCTCGCTAACAAGCGACGCTATCTCCGAGGGTATGTGCCGGTAAACCTCCGTCAGGACCTGCTCAATATCGATCGGAAGAAAATATTTTGCCAGCGTTATTAGCAGCATTATGAACGGGGTTACGGAAAACACTATAAAAAATGACGCCTGAGCCGCATACAGCCCAAGATTATCCTTTATGACCCTGTCTATAAACCTGGCAATATTTTTTAAAAACCGCTTTATCAACAAAACACCCCCTCGGAAAATCATTTTTTATTTTATCCCTGTTTTGTCTTTTAATACAGCATGAAATCAGCGCGTATATCATCCGGGTAGCCGGCATACATATCCGCAGCGCTTTCCGTATAGCCAAACTCAAAACCCTTGGCACTTCCGTCGCTGTATGCCGCATATCTGTATATATACATTCCGTTCTCGTTTATAAGAATATAATAATAATCGCTCCCGCTCCTGTTTTCCTCTATTATAGCAGAAGGATGCTCACTCAAAAACGCTCTCATATCCATTGCCGGAGTATCAGCCGGGGAGTCGTCAGCTATGATATACTGATATGCGCTGCCATCGCTCGAAGTGAGCGAAAGCTGCACTCCTTCTCCTTCCAAGCCATCCGGCTCGAAGTTCTCCGGATACGGACAGGCGAAGCCGTATATATCGTCCTCATACGTCGAGAATACGATCTCCGCCGCAGGCTCTCTGCCGGGCGTTCGCGTCGCTTCTAAGCCATATTCTTCCTCATCATCCGGTTCGGAACTCTCACGCACACTCGCCGATGGCGACGGTCTTAGCGATGGTGTGGGCTGTACTGAAGGCGATGGGCTTACCGCAGTCTGTACACCCGGAGTCGGAGACGCGTTTATGTATGGGCTCGAATCGACCATGAATGTATATGCTCCGTAGATGCAGGCTATAAACAGCGCGGCAAACAGCATCGATACCAAAAATATCCTGCCCGGGTGTCCGCGCCTTTTTTTTCTTTTCTTCTTCTGAGCCATCAGCAAGCTCTCCCTTCGGTATTGTTTTAGTCAATTTTGCAGTCAAACAGCTGCTTTGTTAAGCGTGTATATTATCTGCTTCTGTCAAAGCTTATATATTGTTATAATACCACAAAACGTCAAGCTTTTCAATATAAAATTCACAAAATATATATTTACAAATCCCTTGAAATATAGTATACTAAAAGGAGCACGGACGTTTGCGGAGTGTTTTTCCGTTTCCGCCGAGCCGCCGGCGGTACGGCGGCGTTTAATTTTAAAAGGAGTAATCGAATTGAGAAAAAAATTGTGGATTCTGACAGTGCTGCTGTTTATCATTTCCACCGCGGATACTTTTCTGTCGCCGCAGACAGCAAGACCGCAGTCAGTTACCGCAGAAACACCGCTGCAGCCGCCTCCCGAGGCTACCTTCAGCGTGGAAATAAGCTCAGAGCCAATCTTTGCGGATTATCAAACCGACCGGTTCGTGGCCCACAGGGGACTTTCCGATCACGCTCCCGAAAACACCATGCCGGCATTTGAGCTTGCAGGAAAATCCGGTTTCTGGGGCATTGAAACAGATATTATAGAAACTCTCGACGGCGTGTTCATGTGTATGCACGACGACGAGCTCGACAGAACGACAACAGGGACGGGCGATGTGCTTAGCTATACCTACAGCGAACTTATGTCGTTTGATGTGGACTACGGCAACGACATTGAAGACTACCCGGGACTCAAGATCCCGACAATGATAGAATACCTCAATATGTGCGTCATATACAACTGCGTGCCCGTGATCGAAATAAAGAAAATAAATGACTATGAGGCATTTCTGAAAACAATTGAGGAAAGCGGTCTCATAAACAGATGCATAATCTCGGGCGGGATAGAGGATCTGCTGAAAATACGTGAGCTCAATACCGATATACCGCTTATGGTCGTGGGCTATTCAAACAAGCCCTATACCTTTTATACCGAGCTCATACAGCAGCTTCCCGAAAACTCGGGAATACTCTACGATTATCACAGCGTAGACCAAGCTGTTGTTGACGAGCTGCACTCAATGGGACTGATAGCCGGAGTATGGACGCTTGATTCGGGTGAGGAGGCTGCTCAGTACATGAGCTATGGTGTGGATTTTGTCGTGACGAACCATATCCCGGGGCTAAACCACATGATAAACGAGAACGAATAATGGGGCTGTCGCTTTTAGCGCAGACCGCAGCACAGAATAAAAGCTGTTCTGCTACGAATAAAACGAACCACTCGGCGTACTTGCGCTTCCGCTATGCGGAAGTTGCCAAAGGCAAGTTTTGCAAAGCAAAACCGCAGGCATACGCCGTCGGGCAAGGGTTTGCAAGCAAACCTTCGTTTCATCCGTTCTGCATCTAAAATCGAGCAGCCCTATGCGATTCTTAATACGACAGTACCATCAAAATAAAAAGGGGGAGAAAAATGCAGGATTTCTTTGTACAGCTTTCAAGATATTTTCGTATTTTGCGCATAAACGATGCAGTGGATATATTGATTGTCGCTGTTATTTTGTATTATATGATAAAAATCGTGCGCGAAACACGGGCAATGCAGCTCCTGAAAGGCCTCGCAATATTCGGCATAGCATTTATTGTGAGCAGCGCTCTCAGGCTGACAGCGCTTAATTATATCCTGAGCACCACTCTCCAATTCGGAGTTTTTGCGATAATCGTAATCTTCCAGCCGGAGCTGCGGAATATACTTGAGAGAATAGGGCGAGTCAAGGTAGGAAATATCATAGACCTTAACGGCGGTGATGACGAAGCGCTTATCCAAGAGGCGATCGCCGCCGTTTCCGAGGCGGCGGCAAACATGTCCGCAACGCGCACGGGAGCACTTATGGTGTTTGAGCGCGAAACACGGCTGGGCGAATATATTTCCACCGGAACGCTGCTCGACGCAAAAATCTCAAGCCGACTGCTTGAAAATATTTTTGTACCGAATACGCCGCTTCATGACGGCGCAGTTATAATGCGCGGCGATAAAATAATCACTGCAGGCTGTCTGCTGCCTCTGACTGCAAACAACAACCTCTCAAAAGACCTCGGCACACGTCACAGAGCCGCCATAGGGCTCTCCGAGGTAACTGACGCCGCAATTATAGTCGTGAGCGAGGAAACGGGAAAGATCTCAATAGCTTTGAACGGCTCGCTTACACGCAACCTAAATGAAGAGTCACTGAAAAAGGCGCTCACAAAAATACTTACAAAAAATCAGCGCACATCAGATGCGCTCGGAAAAATCAAATTCTGGAGGTCAAAATGAAAAAGTTTTTTAATCTGAAGCCCTCCGGAAACAACGAGGGCGGACATAAATTTACGGCCAGTGATCGTTTTAAAACGATCGTAACATCGATCATATGCGCAGTTGCCATATGGCTTATGGTCGTGTATATAAATGATCCGAGCATAACAATAACACTGAACGATGTAGACATAAGATTTTCCGGAGAGATGGCTCTTAAGGAAAAGGGATTTGTTATTACAGGTAAAAGCGAGCTCCCGTCAATTTCCGTTTCGATAAGCGGACGGCGGAGCGACCTGATAGATTATATGGACAGCGTCTATATCAGAGTCACTGTCGACAGCGCAAATGAAACGGGAGAGCATGAATTTGCCACAAGCGTAGAACTTCCGACAACGCGGCTTACGCTCGAAAGCGGCGGCAGCACGACCGTTACCCTTAACGTTGAACAACTTGAACGCAAAAGCATTCAGATTCTTACTCGTCAAACAGGCTCGAACAAAGACTTTCTTGTCGATTCCCAAATAGCCGATGATTACGTTGACATTTCAGGAGCGAAAAGCGAGATAGACAATGTAGCCTATGGTATAGCATCGATCGATATTTCATCGATAGCCGCCGCATCGGAAGGCGACTATTCATACACAATGTACGATAAAAACAACGCAGTTATCGATTCAAACGAAACTATAGAAGCTCAGCAGGCTACCGTTCATGTAAAGAACACACCGTATACAAAAATGTCGCTTCCGGTTATCCCTGAGCTGAGCAGTGAGTTGGCGGACGAATATCTTATAGATACCTCCAGGACCGTATGTACGCCATCCATCGTGGAAGTAGGTGTAAGCCCAGAATTTACCGGTGTAGGCGTCGGTGCCGTCATCGACAAAGTCACAGATGCTGAGACGGAATTTTACCTTAATAGCGTAACAGGACTGTATATACCATATGAAAATTCCACAGTAAAGATCACCCCTGTACTGGCCAGAAAGCAGACAAAGACGCTGCGCGTCAAAGTCACTGCCATAAACGTTCCCGAAGGCATGACGGCAGACTTTGCCCAGGAAACAGACGTAACGCTCGTATGTGCGGAAGACGTTGATGCAGACGATGTTACTGCACAAATAGATCTTTCTGGCTTGGACAAAGGCTCGCACTACGTTCCTGTGAGCGTCAGCGGACCAAGAGTCGCATCATTTACGCCGCTCAGTCTTGATGTTACATTGCGATAAAAAGTAGATATCAAAAAGCTTCCAAGCCTGATCTACGGCTCGGAAGCTTTTTTGTGGGGGCTGCCGCTTCTTAATGCGGCAGTCATTATATTATCCTTTCAGGCTCTGCAACGGGTGTCATCTCATCGTCCCATACAAATACCTTGGCTGAATCATATTCTTTGTCAGTCTCAAACTGTACCGTTTCGCTGTTATCATATTCATACCTGCTTATATATACGAGCACGCCGTCCTTATAGCAGGCAAGAATTATGCCGCTTCCCTCGGGAATGCCCTCAGGCGTGACCGTTAATTTATTGCCGCTAAGTTCAGTGCGCGTATACGACGTTTCCTCCCAAAGCGCATATACTGTTATATCTGCGGCGGGAGCTGTTATCGTATCGCCCGGGCGGTACCACGCAGCTTCCGCATCTGGAGACAACGCCCATCCGAGAAAGGTATGTCCTGCACGCTGCGGGATATCGTCCGTCAATACGATGTCGCCGCCGCGTTCTACGGTAGTTCTGTTTTTATACTGCGAGTTGAAATTAGGCTCATAGGTTACGCTCACACCGCCGCAGTGCAGCTCTGCTCCGGCAATACCGCTGTTTTTGTCGGCTATAGATATATCGTTCCAGTCGGCCATACTGCCTGAATAATATATATCGGCAAGTGCACCGCAATCATAAAATACGCCCTCACCTATGCTCGTCACGCTTTGCGGTATAGTTATATCGGTCAGCTCACTGCAGCCGTGAAATGCAAAATTATCTATCATTTCCACGCCGTCAGGTATCGTTACGCTCTTTAATGCACACCAGAAAAATACTGAATTGCCTATCGTCTTCAAACCTCTTGGCAGCTTTACGCTCTCAAGGCTCCGGCATGTGTTAAATGCGCGGTCGTCTATATTCGTTATGCTGTCCGGAAGCTCCGCGCTTTTAAGAGATTCGCAGCCGTAGAATGCGTCTGAGCCAATGCTTGTTATATTGTCGTGGAAATCTACCTCCTCAACGCTGAGGCACATATAAAACGCCCAATCGTTCACCTCAGTCATATCCTGCGGAAGCGTCACATGCTTAAGGCTTTTACAGTTCCTGAAAGCATTTTGAGATATTTTTACAACGCTGTCGGGAATATCATATGCCTCTGCCGACCCTGCCGGAGCATATCGGACGAGTTCCGTCTTGTCCTTGTTGAAAAGATTGCCATCCTGTGACGAAAAATATTGATTTGCCTCATCGACTTCTATGCTCTCCAGATTTACGCAGCCGTTAAAAACCCATATCCCTATATGAGAAAGCGTGGCTGGTAGCGACAGCTCCGTTATGCCGCTGTCCATAAATGCGTTGTCGCCGATAGCTTCAAGACCGCTGCCGACAGTTATCGTCTTTAGTGCCTTGCATTTCTCAAAAGCGTTATTTCCTATGCTCGCCACACTGTCAGGCAGTATGATATCATCAATGGCAACACAGCGTGAAAATGCATAATCTCCTATAGATGTTACATCACCGAATATAGTTATATGCTGTAGATTTTCACAATCGGCAAACGCCCTTCTGCCGATATATTTCACGCTTTCCGGAACCGTGACCTCGGTAAGAGCGACACAGCCGGCAAATGTATCCTCTTTAATATGAGTCACACCGCTGCCTATGTAAATACTCTCCGCGGAATCACACGCTGCAAATGCACTTTTACCGAGATATGTCACGCTGTCCGGAATATTTATCTTCTTCAGCTCTGGGCAAAATGCAAAAGCCCCGTCGCCGATACTCGTCACGCTGCCGGGTATGTCTGCCGTTTCCATAGTAGATGTTTTAAACGCACGGCTGTCAATACTTGTTACCCCGTCTTCTATTATTACATTTTTTACATCAAGCTGAGGCCACACCGGGTCTGCTCTCATATCCCCCTCGCCGCTTATCGTAAGCGTTCCATCGTCGTCAAGCGTCCATGTAAGATTATCGCCGCACTGTCCGCTTTCCGCGGCAGATACAGCAACCTGCAGAGCCGCAAAACTTCCGATGATACACATCAAAAATAATATACCTATAACCTTTTTCTTCATCTTTTCACTCCTCCTTAAATATAATGATGTGCTTATAATTAAAAATGTGCCGCGGCATTAACCAGCGGCACAATAAAAACGCCCGCTTTGGTTAAATGCTGCGACACATCTTCAATGCTCTTTATTATTCGGAAATAGACATTGACAAACAAAGCATATAAGCGTTTTTTACAAACCTTATATACTATTTCCAAATAATAATTAAATTGAAGATTGTCGCACCTATATAATATCACAACTATGCTTAAATGTAAATACAAAATTTGATTTTTTAAGAAAAAATATAATAAATCAATTGACAACTACGGACTTAAATAAAATGGACCTGTCTCATTAAGAATCGCATAGGGCTGCTCGATTTTAGATGCAGAACGGACGAAACGCACCCGACGGCGTATTGGTATACTCCGAGTGGTGCGTTTCGTTCGTAGCCAGGGGCTAAAAGCCCCTGTGTCGAACTTACACTGCGTGTAAGTCGCTGCGGTCTGCGCCAAAAGCGACAGCCCGTTTGTCAATATTTTTTTATCCCGATATCATGCCTGTAATGAGCGTCCTTGAAGTGTATTTTTTCAACGGCCGCATACGATTTTTCTATAGCCCTGTCGAGGTCCTCGGCAACGGCCGTAACGCCGAGCACTCTTCCGCCGTTCGTTACGAATTTGCCATCCTTTACCGCCGTTCCGGCATGGAACACGATAAGGTCATCGGCCTTTACATCGTCAAGTCCGCTTATCTCGTAGCCCTTTTCATATTTTACAGGGTATCCGCCCGACGCCATGACTACGCATACAGCGGCGTTGTCCGTCCATTCTATATCTATCTCATCAAGACGCTCGTCAATGACCGCCTCCATAATATCTACAAGATCAGTCTTCAGCCTCGGAAGCACGACCTGTGTTTCAGGATCGCCGAAGCGGCAGTTATACTCTATGACCTTTACTCCGTCCTTTGTCATCATCAGCCCGAAATACAGCACGCCCTTGAACGGTCTGCCCTCGGCTGACATCGCCTTTATCGTCGGCAGGAAGATATTCTCCATGCACTCGTCGGCCTTTGACTTGTCGTATAGGCGGCTCGGCGAGAACGTGCCCATGCCGCCGGTGTTAAGGCCCTCGTCGTTATCATAAGCTCTCTTATGGTCCTGTGCCGATACCATCGGCTTTACGGTCTTTCCGTCCGTAAACGCAAGCACCGATACCTCGGGGCCCGTCAGGTAATCCTCTATTACTACCCTGCTGCCGCTCTTGCCGAATTTGCCGTTGTCTATCATCTCGTGAACGGCTTCCTCGGCCTCCTCAAGGTTCTGCGCGATTATAACGCCCTTGCCGAGAGCGAGCCCGTCGGCCTTTATAACTGCCGGGAACGTGCCTTTTTTCAGGTACTCTATCGCCGAAGCACTGTCTGTGAACACCCCATATCCTGCGGTAGGTATGCCGTACTTTTTCATCAGCTCCTTTGAAAAGGCCTTGCTGCCCTCGATTATCGCGGCGTTTGCACGCGGTCCGAAGGCGCGTATGCCCGCCGCCTCCATGGCGTCTACCATGCCGTCAACAAGCGGATCGTCGGGTGCGACCATAACGAGGTCTATATTATTTTCTTTTGCGAACGCCGTCATTTTTTCCTTGTCCATGACGTTTATATCAACGCACTCGGCAAGCTCCGATATGCCGCCGTTGCCCGGCGCACAGTATATCTTTTCGACTCTCGGCGACTGCGCTATCTTCCATACTATCGCATGCTCGCGTCCGCCCGAGCCTATTACTAATATTTTCATTTATGTGCTTCCTTTCTGCTTATTAATGGTGGAACAGACGTATTCCCGTGAACGCCATTGCCATATTGTACTTGTTGCAGGTCTCGATAACGTTGTCGTCGCGTATCGAGCCGCCGGGTTGCGCTATCACCGTAACGCCGGACTTATGCGCTCTTTCGATATTGTCACCGAACGGGAAGAACGCATCCGAGCCGAGAGCAACGCCTGTGTTCTTTGCGAGCCACTCCTTCTGCTCCTCCTTTGTGAATACGGGCGGCTTCACCTTGAATACCTTTTCCCATGCGCCGTCGGCAAGCACGTCCATGTGCTCGTCCGAAATATACACGTCTATAGCGTTGTCGCGGTCGGCTCTCTTTATCCCGTCGACAAACTCAAGCGAAAGGACCTGCGGAGCCTGACGAAGCCACCATATATCTGCCTTGTTGCCCGCAAGACGCGTACAGTGTATCCTCGACTGCTGGCCTGCGCCTATTCCTATGGCCTGTCCGTCCTTTACGTAGCACACACTGTTCGACTGCGTATACTTGAGCGTAATAAGAGCGATCTTGAGGTCTCGCTTTTCCTCATCGGTAAGCGATTTGTTCTCAGTAACGACATTCGATAAAAGCTCATCGTTTATATCGAGCTCGTTCCTGCCCTGTTCAAACGTCACACCGAATACCTGCTTTCTTTCGATCTCGGCAGGCTTGTAATTTTCATCTATCTTTATTATGTTATAATTCCCCTTTTTCTTTGACTTCAATATCTCAAGCGCCGCATCCGTATAACCGGGCGCAATAACACCGTCGGAGACCTCTTTCTTTATGAGCAGCGCCGTAGCCTCGTCGCACTCGTCCGAAAGCGCGATAAAATCGCCGAACGACGACATTCTGTCCGCGCCCCTCGCCCTTGCATAAGCATTCGCAAGCGGTGACAGCTCAACACCGTCCGTAAAATATATCTTTTTGAGAGTATCGGAAAGCGGAAGTCCCACTGCCGCTCCTGCCGGAGAAACGTGCTTGAATGACGTTGCTGCAGGAAGTCCTGTTGCCGCCTTCAACTCCTTGACGAGCTGCCAGCCGTTCAATGCATCAAGCAGGTTTATATATCCCGGCTTTCCCGAAAGCACCTCAAACGGAAGCTCTCCGTTCTCCATAAAAACTCTTGACGGCTTCTGGTTTGGATTACAGCCGTATTTTAATTGAAGTTCGTTCATTTTATATTGTCCTTTCTTTATTTTATGTCTGTTCAATTCCTGTTATTATGTATTTTGCTCAGCAGATTATATGACGCTTTCCTACTCGAAAGTTCTCATC
The DNA here is from genome assembly GCA_944390955.1 of uncultured Clostridia bacterium. GTDB lineage: Bacteria > Bacillota > Clostridia > UBA1381 > UBA1381 > Ornithomonoglobus_A. Next base: position 23,263 of record CALXRY010000007.1, read on the forward strand.
CCAGCTTGTTCCAAAGGGCGTTACCGCGAACGCCCTCCGGACTCCCACACGCAAACTTTTTGAGGAAAGTTTTATCAAAAATCTTACAGCTCATACACCCGCCATACCGTTCGCGTTCTTCGTAAACTTAAGGTTATCTCAAACCGACACGAACGGGCGGCGGAACTCGCTATAAGTATGCTTTGCTCCGTAAAGCGATTTTAATATATTTCGCACGCCCTAACACTTCGCACCGCCGCATTGATGCAAAATTCGCTGTTTGATCAGTCGCCCATGAAGTAATCCCTGGCTTCTTCCGTAAGCTCCATCTCCAGCTCGCCTGCCTCCATAGAGTAATAATCCGCCATTGAGAGCGAAGCATTATTGTCGGGTAGCCGCCTTTGCAGATCCTCCGGCACAAAGCTGCCAGTGTTCTGGATAAATTCATCGCCGTCCATGGAGTTATAGTCCGTTTGGCTTGAGGACTCCATTTCGACGACCATATTTCCTCCGTCGACCTTTTCAACGGAGCCGTTTTCATAATTAAAGCTGCCATATACGGCTATCGCATATATCTTTCCGCCGCTCGTTCCGAGTATCTCCGCCTTGGCAAAGCCGTTTTCACCCTGCATATCAGGCAACATCGACTCAAGAACTGTCCTTGCGACTATATCCTCCTCATCATTTGATTTTTCAACGATACCGACAGTGTCGTAGCCCTTTATCTGATCATACTCAAACATCCTGCACGACGCCAGCGCCGAAGCCGCGGCAAGCGCCGCCGCTATAAAAACAATTTTTTTCATCAGGCATAACCCCCTTCCATATAGGTTCAATAATTATTTACATCACACTGCTTTTTTATCTCCGTTAGAAAGCTCCTTTACCGCGTCCTTTACGGCTCGCTTGACGATATAATACATCCCGGCCAACAGTCCTGCGGCAGCGGCCGGTATCAGGCAGTAAACAAATAGTACGCTGCCAGAAAACATCAGTATCAAGCCTAACGCCGCACAAAATACGCATGTCATCGACAAAACAAACCCTGTCATGGTGACACCTCATCAAGCGTTCTTGTTCACTATCCTCGATTCCGTTTTTCCTGTTTCGATGTCTATAAATCTTACAAACAGCGAGACCTTGTTGTCCTCGTTAAGCGCATCCCACAGCTTTTCCGTAAACTCGTCTATATCGTTCGGTATCCCGACGAGCTTCGGCTCGCCCTCAAACGACGGAAGCGGATCGCCGTCACCCATATAAGTGTGTATAAAATGACCCTCGCCGCTTATGGGAGCCTTATAGCTGAACGTAAAGCGCTGGCATGACTCCGGATTTCCTCCGGCGCTCTTTAATATCGACATCGCATAGCTGTAGCCGCCGTCCCCGACCTTCATGATACCCGATATCCTTGGTGTATAGTTCGGAGCGTCATCCTCAAACTCACGCGTTCTTAGACTCTGCTCAAACGTCAGCTGCTGATTCATTAGCTCATAGATCGTATCGGTCTGGTCGCCGTTTGTTACAATAGTCTTGTTCCCTAGCACACGCACCGGAGCGTAGATTATCAGGTGCGGGTCGGTAAGCTTTGACGGGTCGAACGCCTGCGTGCGTATACCGTCTCCGTCCTCAACAAACACCCTGTTCCTGCTGTTTTCGCTCCTGCCCATGATAAAATACGCAGTCACCGCCGATCTCCCGTCCCCGGACTTGCCGATAACTATCCCTCGTCCGGGATATGCATTTGAGCGAAGCTCGCTATAAATATCTCTTTTCTGCATAATGTTCCTCCGTTATCTATTTTATTGCAGGTATGTCCCCGCTATTTTACTCTTCTGCCAACTCTTAATCCTACAAGCAGCGGACGCTTTGATAAGGGCTGCTCTGCCTTCTTCCCGAACAGCCTGTACACCGCCTGCTTTGCAGATGCAGCATAATACTCAAGATCGCCCTTTGCCTTATCCGTTTTCACAAATTCACCTATCATTGCAAGATTGTCTGCGGGAAGCATCTCCGCAAGAGCACGTGAATTCCCCGCAGCTATGGCGGCTCCGCCGTACGGCAGCAGCACGGGAATGACGTTTACGGCACTCTCTCTTATCTCCTCCCACTCGTCCTTAAGCCCGAGCAGACCGACAAGCTCATAAAGTATCTCCGCACCGCTTGAATTTACGGCGGCCTTTTTTACGTAATCGCCCTCCACATCGCAATTCAGTATTTTACCTGTTACCACAAACGTATTCTCATCCTGTCCCGCAAAATACTGCCCCATAGGACACATTACAGACATATGCCATTTTGAATTCTTGAATGTCAAGAGCGTTCCCGGCGAATTGAGCGTCACATCAAACAGCCTTGACGGCAGCATGTCATTTCTGAGCGTCGCCGTGAACAGAATGACAGACTCCTCGGAAAGTGCCTCAGGATTGCCTGCGCCGTCTCTTTTCTCATACAGCCTGTTCCAGAGCGGTGTCCGCTCACAGGCGTATGATGAAGCAGGAGCGTCAAAGCTGCCCTCGGTCATAGCCTCGTATACCGTGCACGGCGTCATTATGCACATGTCTCCTTTATTAAGAAAGAACGTCTTGCGAGTTTCCCTGTCCATAATATGAAATGCCGAAACGCTTTTATTTTCCTCGTCAAAGTCGATGTCAATTACCTCTATGTCCTCGCAGAACTCAACACCGCGGCTCTTGAGGTATTCGTAAAGCGGTACATATATCCCCTCATATTTGTTTAACGGCGTATCAAAAACTCCCTCGCAACTTTCCACAGACGGCGAGATCAGGAGCATTTCCCTGAGCATTTTTCCGAATTCTGCCGCCGATGTGCTCCGCTCAATCCCGAACATCGACTGCCACATCGCATAAAAATCACTCGCAAAAAATCCTGCGCTAAACATATCTCCTATAGTTACGGATGTATCGGGAAGCGCCCGCATAAGAGCGGCAAGCTGCTTTTTGTCAGCTCTCGCTACCGAATCCCTGTCCTCCTTAAAAAGCCTTCCCGTCGAGGACAGAGGATATGCATTATTGTAATTTTCAATTTCCGTTTTGACCGAAATATCGCCTATGTCGCGCGACGGGACGTTTTTCAGCACGTCAAACAGCGTTTCGGAATTTTCGGCAGCTATAAAGGACATATCATAGCATGCAAAGCCGCTTTCGCCGCTTCCGCAACCGTCAACGGCATACTTACCGTAGATATGGATACTGTCGCCGCGGAATCCGAAATCATCCATAAGATACGCCGCGCCGAACAGCGCCGCAAGCGAGTTCCCCAGAAAATAAATATTTCTGCCCTTCGGCAGCCGCTTAAGCTCCTCTGCGGCTTTTTTCTTGTGCTTTACAACTACAGCCGTTGCCGCCGCAGCAGCGCCGACCGCCGCAGCTACGACAAACAGCTTTTTCATGTCTTTTTTGTTCAATCTCATCAGTCCTTTCCGATCTGCATTCTACTCCGATATATCATAGGCTAATTATACCAGTATTCCGCCTCTTTGTCAACGTAAAATACAGTAAAAAGAGCTACCGCATTAATACGTACATAGGGAAGCTGCCGATTTTAGATGCAGAACGGGCAAAACGCACCGGGTTGTACACCCGGTGCGTTTTGTTTGTGGTTCCAAGACTTTTTACAGGCTTGACACGATCTGCGCTAAAAGCGACAGTGCCCTATCCTTATTTTTTATCTCTGCAAAATATCCTCGCAAGGACGGCTCCCCAAAGTAACGCAGACGCGGACACGCACCATATCGGCAGTATCACGTCATACGGCTCGGCGGCTCCCGCCGCAGACCGCAGCGCGATCACCGTTGCCGGAAATATCGTAAACGACGTGGTATTCAGTATCGTGAACATGCACATGGCCGCGGACGGCCGTGAGGGGCTTTCGTTTTCGCGGTCAAGCTCCTCCATCGCCTTTATCCCCATCGGCGTCGCGGCGTTGCCCATCCCGAGAAGGTTGGCGCTGAGGTTCATCGTTATAAATCCCCGCGCCTTCTCTCCCGACTTAGGGAACAGCCGGCGTATCACAGGCGAAAACAACTTCTGCACGAACTTCATTATGCCGGCATCCTCTCCGACTTTGAGGATCCCAGTCCAGAAACACATTATTCCCGCAAACGACAGCAGCGTAAAAACGCTGTCCTTCGCGCCCTGCAGCATTGCATCGGCCGTTTCCTGAAGCGTCCCGTTGAAAAATGCACATACAAAAGAAATGCACACCATAAAGCACCAAGCGTAGCTCATAATCTGCTCCTTTTCAATTTACCCTTTTATTTTCGGTTTAGTTATGATATAATTATTTAAAAGCGGAATTATCCTATTACTAAAATATATTAAGAGGTCTGACAAAAAATGCACGGTTACAGGACGTTTCACGAGGATATTATAAATAATCTTATAGAAAGCGTAAAGAACAACGCAAGTTCGCACGCTTATATATTTGAAGGCCCAAAAGGGCTTTATAAGCACGAGAGCGCAAGGCTCTTTGCGGCGGTGCTCACGTGCCTTTCGCACGGCGATATCCCGTGCGGCGTATGCTCAAGCTGCATTCAGGCAGCGGCAAACAGCAATCCCGACATAATATATATTGACAAGCCGAAGGACAAAACAAGGATACCTGTCGATTCGATCCGCAGGATAAACGAGGACGCGGCAATAAAGCCGTTCAACGCGCCGAGAAAGGTATATATCATAAACGACGGCGACCTCCTCACACCGGAGGCGCAGAACGCGTTCCTCAAGACCTTTGAGGAGCCGCCAGAATATGCTGTATTTATAATAGTGGCCGAAAGCGCCGCAAGTCTTCTGCCCACGATACTTTCAAGGGCGGTGCAGATAACGTTCCCGCCCGTTCCGAACAGCCGGATAGAAGAATGGCTCCTGCGCGAACACCCCAAGATGCGCGAAAAGGTCCCGTTTCTTGTGAACTTCTGCGAAGGTATCCCCGGAGCGGCTGAGGATATTATAAGCGATCCCGGTTTTGAGGAGCTCAGAAGCTCCTCTCTCGATATGCTTGCCAAGCTGATGTCATCCGATAAGACTGACTCATTTGCTATAGAGGAATTTATCGAAAAAAACAAGGAGAACGCCGAAACGGTGTTCTCCCTATGGCTCTCATATTTAAGAGATATTCTTGTGATGCAGTGCGGCGCGTTTGACAATGCTGTGAATGTCGATAAGCTGTCGGCTCTCAGAAGCCTTTCGGCGTTCTTTGACGAGAAAAAATCTGCCCGCGCCATCGAAACGCTCCTTGAGGGTATACGTATGCTCGACAGACACGTCAAAACAAGCGCCGTCGGTCTGTGGTGTGCGCTTAAGATCAAACAGGCTTGACCCTGTGATCATAATCAAAGCCGCACTTTTCCAGAAATTCACGCGCCATCAGAGTTGCGCCCACCTGATTCGGGTGCACTCTGTCCCAAGCAATATAGGATGAATGGCGTATTTTACAATAATCCTCATACATCTGCTGAAAATCGACAAATATACAGCCATGCTTTTCGGCAAGCCTGCGCATGATAGCAACGTACTCGTCCATTCTTGCACGCATCTTATCCTCTCGGTTAGGCTCCATATAATACGGCGTCAGCAGAAATATCCCTTTTACGCTGTCCTTTACCGCAAGGATCATCTTCTCAACATTTCTTTCGTATTCATCCGGCATCACCTGGCAGTCCACCATAGCAGGGCAGTCAAACTGCCGCCACACATCGTTTATCCCTATGCATATCGACACCCAGTCGGGCTTGAGCGAAACTACGTCGCGGTCAAATCTTTCAAGCAGATCGCGGCTCGTGTTTCCCGAAATACCGGCGTTCGTCACCCTGATCCTTACCTCGGGATAATATACTGAAAGCATATTTTCCACGACCCTCACATAGCTCCTGCCAAGATTATCGGCAAGCCCCTCGCCTACCGGCTGGGCGCTCTCCATATCCGTAACGGAATCTCCGGCAAAGACAATCCTGTCCATATCCTCAAATATCATATTTTCAGCAGCTCCTTGATTTTTATTCTGTCATTTTAATTAACGCAAAAAAATTTTATTAGCGAAATGCCTCCCGGGCTCTGCCCTGTCAAACAGCTCCCATTCTTTCTGCTTTGCCGAATCCCCGCCAAATGGCGTTAATGCGAACGCCATTTGGGGACCCGCGCATAAAAATATTTTTACAGCTTTATTATCTCAGTATCGAATGCTCCGAGAGTCACGGTTTTTTCTCCGGCTTCGGTCTTGACGCTTGTCGTCTGCTCCGCATCGCTGTTGTTTATCACAACGAGCACCTTCCCCTCGGGATAATAGCAGCACTCCGTATACGGATTATCGGTCAGGTATTCTCCGTCGTTATCGCCGCATGCCGAAAGGATAAGATTTAAAAGCGTACGGTTGTTTATCTCTCCGTGCTTGAAGGACGACATATAAATGCCCTTGCCCTTTCCGAAATCGCGCACCGTTATAACGGGGTTCTTTCCGTCAGCCGCAAGTACCCTTGTTTCGGCGTCGGCAATGTATATATTGTCCTTTGCCTTGAGCTCCGTACCCTCGCATATAGCGTCTGAGCCCTCAGCCTCAAATTCATATACTCCGTGACATATCCTCGCTCCGGTGTTTTCATCAACGCCAAGAACGTGTGACATCCTGAACGTCTTGTCATAGCCCGGGCATGCCGACGGCTCGTTTACGCCGAGGAATACCCCGCCGTTGTATACCCATTCGGTCATCGCCGCAACGACCTCATCATCCTGCCAGCGCTCTCCGCCCGACCATGCGCTTCCCGCAAAGCCGGCGTTTATAACAACATCATAATCCGACAGTCCCTTTTCCTTTAGCTCATCAAAGCAAATAAAGTCAACGTCGAGAGGCATTCCCGAAAGCGCCTCTATCACGTTTATAAGGTCGACCTCGGGATGCTCATGATAATGTCCCGAGCATGTCCACGATCTCAGCTTGCCCCAGAATGTAATCACCGCTACCCTCGGCTTCTTAACATATGGCTTGCCTGCCGTATGCAGCTCTCTTATCTCTCTGAATTCATCCGCTATCTTTTCTATGTAATCATTAAAATCCGGGAACGGCAGCGTCAGCGACAGATATCCTCCGAGGCCTATCCTGTCTATCTTGTCCCTTAAGAGCGCACGGCGGACGTTCTTCCAGTAGCCCTGCGCCTCACGCGTCGGATTCCCGCCCTCCATAAATGTCGGGGCTCCGCCGAGACCTACAGGGAACAAATACGGATGCAGACGTATCTCATGAGTCTCCACCGCATCAACGCCTGCGCACAGCCTTGCCTCAAAGCCGTTGAATACGCACTTGATAAGTCCGTCAAAGCCGAACTCCTTGAATCTCTTTCCCCACGGCTCGACGCCTACCCAGCTGTCGTCATAGAATACATATGCTTTCTTGCCGTAGCTGTGAACAAGGTCAACGAGCTTCTTGCCGAACTCAACGACAAACTTATTTACAAAATCCATATAATCAAGCTTCTTATCCGAGCATGTCATATGAGTTGCATTCAGATTGCCCTTGTTTATAAAGTCCTCCGACGTAAGCGCATAGCCCTTCTCCTTTTCAAAAGCCTTGAGCATTTTCGGGCTTACGGTAAAATCATACGACGCCCAATCAGAGAACAGCTGTCTGTTTCTTTCATTCGAGCCCCATATCCAAACGAAATTGTAGAACATCGATGTAAATCTTACAACAGTCGTCGCGGGATGTGTCTCACACCAATTCTTCATCCAGTCGAGCATATACTCCTGCGTTTCCGGATATACGGGATCGATCTGCATAAGATGCTCCTTGTCCCAGTTATTCGTGGTATGGTTGTACATGGAAATTTCCTCCCATATACGGTACGCGAGGAAATTGACCGTATACTTATGGAATGGAATAACGTTGTTTATTGTCACGCTTCCGTCCGAATATGTCCAGTCCTTTACCTCGCAGTTTGATGTGCGGTCAAACACCTGCCAGAACTCCTTCGACTCATCCGATTCGTTGATCTTAAACTGCTCGTCAAAGAAATCCTTCATAAGCTCTATTGTGAGCGTCTCCCCCGCTGCCACGACAGGCTCCGTCATCAGGAACGTCTGCTGAAGCTTATCCTGATTCTGTTTTGCCCATTCGTTATGATCTCTTATGATACAGATGGTGGAATATATCCCGTATCCGGCGTTTATGATCTCCGGCGAAAGCTCAGTACCGTCGCTGTCGCGTATAACATCGGCTCCCCATTTTTCCGCCATTTGCAGCGTAAGCTCCTCATACCCGCTTTCACCAGGAAGAGTAAAACCTCCTTTTGTTTTTCCCATAGCGTTTCTCTCCTTTTCTCTGAATGATAATCTAATTATACCATAACATTCAAACCATGTAAACGATAAAATTTAAAAAACCCTGTTTTTTTGTGGTATGCACCGCTTTTTTTGCTTCATAAGAAAAAAAAGACGGCAGCCGAAAAAATAACCGTCGTACAAAAAATTATACATACCTGTGAAACAAATATCTTTACAAAAATAAAATTTTGACATAAATCAAATAAATCGCTTATTTATTTTGCATACAAAAAGTAAAAAAGCAAATATCGCAATTGTATAAACCGCCTTTTATGATTTGCTTTTGCTATTTTTTATTTTTTGTATTTTAGGCATGAAAAAAATAACAAAATCCAAGATAATTAAATTTCAAAGTTGATTTTTTCTTAATATTCTGATAGAATATTTCTCGCAGGACAAGGAAAGAGCATTACTCTTTCATCCTGCTAAACAAAGGAAGAGTTGCGAACCTCTCTTTTTCTCTCCCTAAAGGAATCGCTTATAAATCCTTATCATGCAGCTCTTCTTTTTTACCCCATATAGTATATGAAAAAGAACGCCGTTTCACCCCCTTGGCGTTTTTTTTCATATAAGCGTATTTTTTATGTATTTCGTAACAAAAGAAATACAATCCGCGTTTTTACAGCATTGACACAGCACGGATTTTGTAATATAATTAATATATAAATTTCACAAGATGATATATGTTTTGGAAATGAAACATTATGATTTCGAAAGGAGCATACGACAAAGCATGATCGAAAATCTAATTTTAAGAGGCTGCAATCCCGATTTCGCGGCAATACATGTCGGAACAATTATTACATAGCCGCCTCGACCTTTGAATGATAGCCGATAGTGGTGCTTTGCCATTCAAGGAGCCTTAACGCTTGGAGCTGCATTTATATCCATTGAACATAACACCGCAGCTTGGCTTAAAGGGAGTTCTGAACAGCAGAGGCGTATGGGTATAGTACCTTGCCTACGACGGTGTGCTTGTTACGCTGAGAGCAAATATCGATTGCCGCGATCTGCAATTCTAATATGAGATCAACGGTATAATAAAAAACTCGGCAAACCGCGTGATATGTATATCCTGAACGATGAGCAAAGCTATTTCTGATTTACCGGCACAATGGTCAGAGCCTGCTGTCAGGATGTGATAAGCAGTGAAAAGAAGGCCGTATTTGAATATTTTAATTATGAAAGGAAAAAGAAATAATGCTTTATATAGGAATAGATCTCGGCGGAACGAACATCGCCGCAGGAATAGTTGATGAAAACGGAAAAATTTTAAGACAGGGCAGCGTTCCCACGCTTGCCGAACGTCCTATTGAGGAGATAGTTGACGACATGGCGAAGCTATGCCTGCATCTTATCGAAGAAGAAGGCTTATCAATGGATCAGATAGAATCTGTAGGTCTCGGCTGTCCGGGAACTGTAGATAACGCAAACGGAGTAATTGCGTATGCAAACAACCTAAAGATGGAAAACACTCCCATGCGCAAGCTGCTTGAAGCATATTTTCCTGGCAAGCGCATAAACCTTGAAAACGACGCAAATGCCGCCGCCTACGGAGAATATATCGTCAATGGAGGCGGTGCAAAAAGCTTTGTTTTCATTACGCTCGGTACAGGCGTTGGCGGAGGAATAATAATTGACGGCAAGCTTTACAGGGGCTTTAACGGAGCCGGAGCAGAGCTTGGGCATATGACGCTCATTTCAGGAGGAGAACCGTGCACCTGCGGCAAGCCCGGCTGCTGGGAGGCATACGCCTCTGTAACGGCTCTCATCCGCCAGACAAAGGCTGCAATGGCCGCTCATCCCGAATCGTCCATGAACAAATGGACCGAGGAAAACGGCAAGGTCAGCGGAAGGACTGCATTCGAATGCTCAAAGGCCGGCGACAAAGCCGCAAAGGCGGTCGTGGATAATTACGTGAAATACGTTGCGGACGGTCTTGTGAGCATAGTGAACATATTCCAGCCCGAAAGAATTTCGATCGGCGGAGGGATTTCCAAAGAAGGCGAATATCTGTTCGGCCCAGTAAGAGAGCTTGTCAGAAAATATGACTACAACAAATATATGCCCAAAACGAAGATAAGCGCCGCAACGCTGTTTAACGATGCGGGCATTATAGGCGCCGCTCTTTCCAAATAGCCACTTTATATATCATATTGCGAAAGAGATCATGATCTGAAAATATAGATCTATTTTTCATGTCCAGCAATTACAACAAGTCCAGCTCTGAAATCCCGGGCAACGAGCCACAAAAAGATGGTGCGGCGCTGTTTTTCCATACTCCCAGGCGCAAAACGGGCCGATGATAAGAATGAATCTGATTTATATTATGCATTCTACCCTGATGATAATCGCGCTGTTCCTGATTTCGAGCATCGTCTCAAGCTATAAATATCACAAAGTAGCTTATAGCAAACATTGCCGGCTCAAACGGTGTTATTTTATACATGCGGCGGCATATCTTCGCTATCAGGCGGCGCTTGGCCTGTCGGTCAAGATATTTCTCACTATAACGGGGCTTATGCTTTTCGGAAGCGGCCCCGCGTCCGCGGCGATGTATGCGGTGCATGACTGCCATGCGCGGCGAGCCGCTGTGGCTATGGAGCGACTACAATGGCTTCCTGATCAAAAATATGAAGCAGGGGTTCATAGTCGCTGTCATAGACCTTGCGTTCTTCTTCCTGCTCTTGACAGGCTATCTGGTCTACGGACGTATCAATCTGTTTATAGACCTGCGCATCGTGCTGACGGTGATACTCGCTCTTTACGTCATGGCGCATATGTACATATATCCGATGATGGTAAAATACGACCTCAGTATCGGCGCGCTTTACAGGAACGCCTTTATTATCGCAGTCGGCAAGCTGCCGCAGTCTGCGCTTGTACTGCTCATATGGCTGTTTATGGCGGCATTTCCCATACTTGCCGTATACATCGCGCCGGGAGTGGCCGTATTCCGCATCATGATCTATCTGCTGCTTGCGCTGATATTCACGTTTTCGTTTATGACGCTTATCGCCGCCGTAAACGCACGAACACAGATGAATAAGGTGTTCAAATAGCTATTCCTTTTTATATATCCCGACAGATATCCGTGCCGAGACAGCCATCACAGCTGCCGCTATAACGGCTCCGGCTGCCAGCACGGCCGTCGTTGGAAAGCCCGCTTCCTCGGAAAGGTACCCCATCACCGACGCCGTCATCGGTGTGGCAAACGCAAGCCCGATCCATATGAACATTATAGGGATACGCGACCGCGTATAGCCGTACTTATATACAAACGGCAGCGTCACACCGGCAACGATGCCCATCGTTACAAACGATGACAGTATATTGTCGGTATAATTCACCTGCTCAGTTATCATCGAGTTTTTCGTCATCACAAATATAACGATCACATTGATGACAGTCGCAATTGCCCATACCAATACACATTCTGCGTATTTTGCTCCGACAATATCCTCAGCTCTCACCGGCATTATCTTGTAAAGCAAATTCACTCTGTCGCGTTCCTCTGCCGCAAAGAGACCAAGCACAAATATATAGACCGAAAGCGCTCCGACCGTGCTCATATAAGCACTGTACCTGAACAGTATAGGAAAGATCAAGGTATATATCAGCACAAGTATAAGTGTTCTTCCCGATATGCTGAAATCAGTCTTTATAAGCTTAAGCATTTTTAACAGCTCCCTTCGGATTTTTGGTATAAAATCTCATAATATCCTCTATCGACGGCTTTTCGTATACAAGCTCACGCTTCCTGTCCGGCGAGGCGGTCAGTCCCTCAAAGCCGAGCGAGCTCTGCTTATACGATACAAGCGATCTCTTCAGATCATCGGTCAGCGCGCTCGATGCGCCCTTGACTATCCTATGCGTTTCAAGCAGCTCATCCTTCGGAAGATTGAACACGAGCCTGCCGTTGTCTATCATCACGATAAAATCAGCCGTCCTGTCAAGGTCCGACGTTATATGCGTCGATATTATAACACTCTTTTCCTCATCGGAAATTATCTCCGAAAATATATCCATGAGCTCTCCGCGTGCCACAGGGTCAAGCCCCGACGACGGCTCATCCATGATTATCAGGTCCGCTCCGTGCGACAGCGCCGCGGCAATGCTGAATTTTTCGCGCATTCCCGTTGATAACTCCTTTATCTTCTTGCCCATATCAAGCCCAAAACGGCGCATATAACCTTCAAACACCGCATCGTCCCAGCCGGAATAGAACCGCTTTAAAAGCTCCGCCGTTTTTCTCAGCGTCAGTCCCTCATAAAAGAAACCGCCGCCGAGCGCCGCGCCTATTCTGTTTTTAAGCTCTATCTCACTTTCCTGCATAGCTTTTCCGAATATCCTTATACTCCCCTCAAAGTTCGTAACGCCGAGGATCGTATTTATCAGTGTCGTCTTCCCCGCGCCGTTACGTCCTATTATCCCCGTTATATAGCCCTTCGGTATCTCAAGACTTATATTGTCGAGACAAAAACCGTCGTAACGTTTTGTGACGTTTTTCATTCTGATAACGCTTTCCATAATAATACCTCCATTTTACCCTAAATCCTCTGAATATAACGCTTTCGCTGTTTCTGCCAGTTCCTCCGCACCTATCCCCAGCTCACGTGCAATGTCCGCCGCCGCAAGCAGATGCTGCTCCATCTCGCTTATCCTATGCTCTCTTGCAAGTGATGAACTCCTTGCCGAAACTACCGATCCCTTGCCGGGCTGCGTCTTTATATACCCCTGCGCCTCGAGCACCTCATAGGCCTTTTTCGTCGTTATGACGCTCACGGAAAGCTCTTTTGCAAGTGCCCTGATAGACGGCAGCGAATCTCCCTCCGTAAGCTCTCCGCTTATGATGCTCTTCTGTATCCCCTCTGCTATCTGGGAATAGATAGGCGTGTCGGAGGAGTTTGAAATAATTATATTCACCGGTGACTTTCTCCTCTCTGTATATACCGTTCATATATGATATATACAGTATATACGCTTTTGCCTCGTTTGTCAATAGCTTTTTTAAATTTTTTAAAATTTTTCTGCAAAAAAGCCGCCGCGCAAAAGCGCGGCGGCGGCTGATCAACTTATTGTAACCAAACGTCCTTATATACCACTCCGAGTCTGTAAGCTTCCTCATGCGACGAGACTGCCATATCTATATGGTAGCCGTTGATTGCTCCGCCGCAGTCCTCGGCACGTCTTAAGCCGTAATCCTCTATGTAGACCCAGCTCAGGGGAGCTATTACATCAGGGTCAACGGCTATCGTCTGGCCGGGTGTAATTTTTCCGGCATATGCCGTGTTGTTTCCCCAGCCCCCGTTGCATATGCTGCATGTGCAGTAATGCGTTATCTTAAACCTTCCGAGGTACGTGCCGTTATTCTCAGCAACCGGCGCGTCCTCTGTAACCTCCTCGGTATACACCTCCGCAGTCTGTTCTACAGGCGAGTGCACCGGAATGATCTGCATATTCGTCGGCACTACCGTAAACTGCGGGATAGAAACCTTCACCGCCAGATTTTCCTGATCCCAGTCGACCTCAAGCCCGAATATCGAAACTGTGTCCCTCAGCGGCACCATCAGCGTGGTGTCGTTTACGACCTCTGGATATACCGACAGCCCTACCGTCTTGCCTATAGCGATCTCATAGCCGTCGGTATCCTTAAAGATAAACCGAAGCACGGCATTTGTGTCGCCCGCGGTAAGAGCCGCGGAAACAGCCGACGGAGTGACCTCAAGCCCGTATCCGGAGACCTTGTTTATAAGCTCCCATGCATACTGCTTTATCGGTGTATCCGTGCCGTTTTCGAGGTCTATGGTAAACAGAGCGGTCTCTGTCGTCTGGTCCCAGGAAACCTCCATGCCTGCCGCATCGGCAAGTGATCTTGCCGGCACGAAAAGCACGTCGTTCCGCATAAACGGCTGAGCACTGTCAAAGCTCATGTACTCGCCGTATGTACTTCTTATTGCGTTCATTCTTACCGTAACGTCGGCAGCCGACGCGGTAAGCCCCGTTGTGAATGTTGTTACAGACAGCAGCGCCGCCGACAGCAGTGCCGCTGTTTTCTTAAAGCTTATCATTATGATTTTTTCCTCCCAGAATTCTTTCTTTTTCTCTCATTGCCTCCGATCATCACCGGCCGGCGCGATACCAAAAAAATTGACCTTTTGAGTTAGCCTATCATTCTTTCAGCCTGTCGAATAATATGTGGTATTAATAAGTATAAAGTATGATGTCCATGACCGTTCCGTCAACTACTCTTGCAAGAACGTAGTCATAGTCCGTGTCGTCAAGCTCTATCACCGAATCATCGGAGCCGTAAGCATCCTCCCATGTTGAGGTCGGGATCGACGATGTGATCTGAGACATCCTTATCGAGTCGATACCGATCGTATCTGTCATATCACACCTATATGCAACAACGTCCTCGGGCAGGCTCAGCTCGATGGCATCGTTCGCATCGCCCGACTTGTTGAGCAGATACAGCGTTCCTCCGTCGCGCCTTGCCGACACGCCGAACGCAAAATACGTTCCACTGCTCGGTATCTCGCTGCCGTAGCTTGCAACTCCCCAGCCGGAATAGCCGCCTACGGCCGTTCCGTTCACGCTGAACAGCTCCTCAAAATTAGTCCCGTAATCCTCTGAGCTGTTCACAATATCACTTGAAAGAGGACGGTACAGAAGTGCGACCTCCTTTATCTCTCCGCCGAATGCCCTGTTAAGGTACACAACGTCACCGCGCTTAAGTGCGGAAACATTCTCGCCTATCAAAGTGTTCTGGCTGTCGGGCGCGGAAACTATCTCGATATCGTTTTCAAGCCATACCGACTGCTCGCTGCCCTGATAATAATAGTCGATCGTATAACCCTGCTCCGAGCCGTTCATCGTGCTCGAGACCTGCTCAATAACAGAAAACGCATTTACCGCTACCGAAGCCTCCCCGTATGAATCGGGGAACTCATTGGGATTATATGTAGATGTAGGCGCCTGCGTTGCATCAGGTTCCTCTGTAGCCTCGGGCGTTGCCGTAGGCGCGGGTGTTGCTGTAGCGCTTGGGTCGGGCGTTGCCGTAGGCTCCGCTTCGCTTATTTCAACATCCAATACTATACTGTATCTGGTGTTATATGCCCTTAGGTCATATTCAAGCACGGTATTGGGAACTGTAACGGTACCGTCGTCCGCAACCTCAAAGCCGTCAGCATAAACAAGCTTCCCTTCATCATCGTATC
>CALXRY010000008.1 GCA_944390955.1 uncultured Clostridia bacterium
GCGAAGCAAAAGTGCTGAATAGTGTACTCCGAGTGGTGCGTTTTGTTCGTAGCCAGGGGCTAAAAGCCCCTGTGGCGAACTTACACTGCGTGTAAGTCGCTGTGGTCTGCGCTAAAAGCGACAGCCCCATGATTAAAATATATTGACAATATTATTTCTTTATGATATAATGTACTCACAAGGAACGGCTTTAACGGCTGTTTTCGCGGTATTGTTTTGTAGAAATTACATTCTACTTTAACCGCTTACGTTGCAGCGTAGGCGGTTATTTTTTTATCACTATAATAGCAAGCAAAATTACGATAAAAATCAATGTAAATTCGCTCACAGTGCCAACACCCCCTTATGAGAGTGTCGAAAACAACCGCCAAGCCGTTCCTTGTTTTCCGATATTTATTATATCATAGTCATACAAGCTGTGTCAAGTCTGTATTATTTCACCCAGTCCTCCCAGGCGTAGTCCTCCTTGTTTTCCTTCATATAATCCTTTGTAAATTCAAGAGCAACGATAGTTTCAAGACACCACTGTGCCGTGAAGTTTGTGGATATCCAGAACATCTCGTCGAGCTCCTTATTATTGAAATAATCCTTTATTATCTCCTTGTCAAACGTATCTGTCTTGTCCTTTCCGGCGAGAGAATGTATAAGCACCTGCCATACCTGATACGCAAGCTTCTCATCCTTTGCCTCACGTGCGGCATAGCCGGCAAGCCCTGCCGCCATATACGGGTATACGAATCCGGCGCCCTTGATAAGCCCGTTTGAGATTTTCTGTTTTTCATCTATCGGCAGATAATAGAACTGTCCGTATTGTATGAGCATATCCTTGAATTCCGGATACTCTAAGCACGGCTCAAGCTCCGCATACGTCTGCGGTCCGCCCATGCATACCGCAAGATGCGAGCCTCCGGCGGCGCTTTCTCCTATGTATCCGAGATGTCCCGTTTCGGGATCATATTCGTAATCCGAGCCGGAGATCATCCTCATCGGGGATTTTGACATGTCCTTCAGGCCCGTAAGTATCTTGTCTCTGTAGTGTTCATCGTTCGTTCTTTCCCATGCCGTGAACCAGTTTGAGCAGTAGGTCGTCCAGTCGGGGCCGCTTCTTGCGTGCGTCGGGAGTTTCATCTTATCCTTATCATAGAAATATCTCAGCGGATCCATATTGAGCGTTGAAAAATCCGCATCTTTTACGTCGTCGAATACATCGCCGAGACGGTAATCTCCGCCGTTCAGATAATACAATGCTCGGTGATGCCCTGCCATCGCAACTCTCGGCTCCTTGCAGGAGTCACCCCAGTGAACGACGTTGTGGCGGCTTCCGAGCCCCTTCAGGTCTCCGAAGTGATAAATATCGACTTCCGATGCATGGCGGCTCATAGCCTCCGCAACGGTGAAGATATCCTCTCTGCCGCTCCGCATAAACGCATACCACAGCCACAGCGTCGGCACAAGCTCGGTGTTCTGCCATGCGTAGCCGCCCATGTCGTACTTCCAGCAGTGGCGGAACGCATCGTAGGTGTGCATAACGTCGCCGTAGTCGAACAGGCCGTACCAATGCCGCTGCTCGATCTCCTTCTTATAAAAATTAAACGCCTTGTCAAGCTCATCCTCGAGCCATGATTTTAGCGGCGTGTCTCTTGAGATCATGCTCCATTCGCCGAGCGCCTTCACATCGTGATAATATTCAATGTCACACAGCATAACGGGCGGTTTTTGAACGCGATCCGCCATGTCCATAAGCTGCGAATCGGAAATCACTGTATCCGAAACGAACATCGAAAGCTCGTTTGTGCAGGCTATGCCGTAAGCCTGGCAGCCTATCTCGTCAAAGCCCTCATAATACGCCTGTGAATGAGCCTTTGTGTCGTAATGGCGCATGTCGAACGCTTCGCAGTCGGGCGTTACTATCCATGCCGTTATAACGGCTTCGTCAGTTGAAAGCCCGCTCACCTCGAGCGCCGAGGGATATTTCTGCCAGAAATCGCGCATCGCAACGGCGATGCCGCCCTTGTCGTCGGCCATATACATAAGTCCCTTTGAACGGTGACCGAAATTCGCCTTGACCCATGAGCAGCATTTATCTGCCGTCCTCTTTTTTACCTCAAAGCTGTCGGGCGAGGTCTGTATGAGCTTATAGGAATCCCACGTTGCTATATCGTCGAGTGTTGCCTTTATCTTCTCGTCGTTTTCATCAAGCGCAAGGATATCTCCCGCAAGCTGAGCCTTGTAATAGTCGGTGCCTATTTTCGGCCGCCATACGTTCAGCAGCTGCATTGTTTCGTGGAATACGCCGTAATCTCCCGTTATCTTTACGCGGCGGTTATATACGGCTCCCGAGGTCTTTCTTGACGTCTCGATGCCCACTCCCTTTATAAAGTCAGCTGACTGGTCGGCGTCGTACAGGAACGTGTGCAGTATCTTTATCTCATTGCTGTTGTTAAAAAGCATAAAGCGCACCGCAAAGCGCAGGAAGCCCTCGCCGCCGCGCATATGGCGTCCCGTTACCTTGACGACTGTCTTGAGCGGACCGTTGTCCTCTATTTCAGCCGTCTCTACCTCGCCGTAATACGGTATCGCCACGCGCCGCTCGATGCCGTCCTCCTCCGAAACGTGCTCCTTTATCGCTTTAAGGCGCGTCGTGCCGTACGGTGTTTCCATTATGATATTGCCGGACTTATAGAACTCCGTCTCGAACAGCCCGTTGTTCACCGTTATCATTTTATCGCTCTCGCCGGTGATATTGCCGCCGGTATACGGCGTTTCCTTTTTGATAAGCTCCGCCGTATCGGTATCGATCAGCGCAGTATGAGCCGTCCATTTTGTGCTGCCGTCGGGCCAGTAGGCAGTAACGCGGCTCTGTGCGCAGAGCTCCCTTCCGTCCGCGTCAAGCAGCGAAAAGGCGTCCGCGGGCTTTGTCTCACCCTTTTTCCACGGCACGCCGAAAGTAACGTATCCGCCCTTGCTGCGTCCGTCCAGAAAATGAAGTTTCACGTTTTTCTCTCTCCTTTGCATTGGATTTGATAAGTAAATAATACCATACCGCAATCGATAATTCAATATAAAAACAAGTCTTAAAAGTAAAATTTTACGCTGTATTTTGCAAAAAATAATCAAGCCCGTTCCCTGACTTGATCATAGAATCAAATTATTTGCGGAAGTCGAAAAGCTTTTCCGGAGAAATATCGAGCACGTCGCAGATATCGAACAGTACATCGAGCGAGACCGCGCATTCGGCCGTTTCGATGCGGCTCATATGTGTTCGGCTTATATTTATAAGCTCCGCAAGCGCTATTTGCGACAGCCCCTTTGTTTTTCTGTAGTATGCGATATTAAGTCCCAGATATTTATATTTGTCAACATGCTTCCTCTGCATAGCGCGTCCTCCTGTTTCATAATATTATTTTATACATTTAAATATATTTCATCAACAACATATAAAATTAATTTTGCAACTTGACACGTTGCAAAAGTTATGATACAATGAGAATCGAGGCGTACAAGCAACGCCAGAGAGGGCTTTGATCGCGATATTTTTCGCGCGGGGCTCATGTAAAAGTTAAATAAACAAAATAAAACAGGAGGAATAGATATGAAAAAGAGATTTTCGAGACTTATGCTCATGCTGTCGCTTGCGGCATGCGCAATGACCGCCATGGCGGTATCCGCTTCGGCACAGCCGACGGAGGAGGACTTTGTAATCTCGGTCGAGGATGGTAAAGCGACAATAACAAGCTTTAACAAGGATTATATCGGCGAGGTCGATATCCCGTCAACCATCAAGGGCTACCAGGTAACTAAAATAGCTGATGGAGCATTTAAAGACTGCACCAATATCACAAGTGTTTCGTTTCCGACGGCGATAACGAGCATACCTGACGAGGCGTTTTATAGATGCTCTAATATCATGAACGTCACCATACCGTCAACCGTTAAGGGAATAGGGGATTCTGCATTTTTGGGTTGCGGCAGGCTGGGGACAATAGAAATTCCTGACGGCGTTATCCTTATTGGTGCGGAGGCGTTTAGGGGGTGTTCATTGCTTAGCAGCATAGAACTTCCCGACAGTGTAACGAGCGTGGGAAATGGTTCTTTCCAAGGCTGCTCCTCACTGAAGGATGTAAGGTTGTCGCCGAATATGACGGGCATCAGTGAACGAATGTTTTATGATTGCAGCAGTTTAACAAACATTATAATTCCACAAAAAATCACATCCGTAGGTTATGTAGCATTCGGTAGTTGTGGTAATATTCAAAATGTTTATTACAGCGGAAATGAATCCGACTGGGGGAAAATATCTGTAAATACAGATAAGGCCACATGGACATATGGTCTGCGCAGTACTGACAATGCTGTTACATTCGTAAACAAAATTGCCGACGGCACAATTAAAGTCCACTACAACTCCGCGGTGGACAGCGTTGAGGACATTTATGCCGCACAGAACGGCACATTTGTGCCGTCGGTGACAGCAACACCAACAGCGGCTCCATCTGTAACGCCGACCGCCGCGCCTGTTTCGCCGACGGCTGCACCGGACAACGATAACGGGGGAAATACCGGCAACGGGGGCAGTGAAAACAATGGAACAAATGATAGTAATTCAACCACAACAGATGAAAACGGCACAACGACGATAATAAACAACAATACAACGATAAATAACACTACGACCAATACAAATACTACTACGAATACGAACACAACAACGAACAATAATATCACGACAAATAACAATATAACCACAAACAACAACATCACGAATAACAACAATATCGTTAATTCGCTTGTACTGTACATAGGGCAGACTACGGCGAGCGTCTTCGGACAGAGCGTTGAAAACGACGTAGCCCCGGTGGTAAGGAATGATAGGACGATGCTCCCGGCAAGGTTCGTTGTGGAGAACCTCGGCGCGACTGTAGCATGGGACCAGGAGGCACAGCAGGTTACTATCACAAAGGGAGATAAGGTTATCGTTATCACTATCGGTTCCGATACCGCATATGTGAACGGATCGCCGTATACTCTCGACAGTCCCGCGTTCGTTGAGAATGACAGGACGTATACGCCTGTAAGGTTTATTGCGGAAAATCTCGACGCCGACGTCGGCTGGGATCAGGCCGCACAGCAGGTAACGATAACACCAAAGAATTAAAATTGATTTCATGGGGGAGCTCGAGAGAGCTCCCCTGCTGTTATTACTTCAATATAAAAATATCTTTCACATCATACAACAATCCTTTTCTTGACACAGCAGACTTAATAGTGTATAATAATATCAACAGAATATTTTTTGTTTTAGCGAAAAGTGGGGGAGTGCTTTATGGGATGTCTCGGAAATGCGCTGTGGTTCATATTCGGCGGCTGTATATGTGGGTTGTCATGGATATTCTCAGGCATACTTTGCTGTATAACAATAATAGGTATCCCTCTCGGGCTCCAGTGCTTTAAATTTGCCGGACTGTGCTTTTTTCCGTTTGGAAAGGAAATTGTTTTCGGCGGCGGCGCTCCGTCATTGATAGCCAACATTATATGGATAATTGTCTGCGGCATACCGCTTGCCGTAGAAGCTGCTGTACTTGGTGCGCTTTGGTGTATAACGGTAATAGGCATTCCGTTTGGAAAGCAGTATTTTAAAATAGCAAAGCTCGCTCTTATGCCGTTCGGCGCAAGCGTAGTATAAGAGAGCTCAAAACGAAAGGAGGACGGCGCGTGATAACCGCTGATCTGCATAACCATACGATCTTCAGCTACGACGGCTCAAATTCGCCTGAGGAGATAATAGAAAACGCCATATCGCACGGGATAGATGTGATTGGCATCACCGATCACCAGTTCTCCATAGGCGACAGGATAGGCGAATATTTTGAGTACATACAGCACTGTAAAATAAAATACCAAAGTAAAATAAAAGTCCTCTGCGGGCTGGAGATAGGAACGCGCCCTAAACCCGATGATTTCCTTGCAGCTTCGTCAGAGTATTTTGATTACGTGCTATTTGAGAGCCTCGACCATGCCGAGGCAATGGATTTTTATGAATTTATTGAGTGGCAGCGGCGGTTCAGGTGCCCGAAGGGGCTTGCACATACGGATGTGTTCAGGCTTTCGGCAAGATACGATCTTGATGTTGTGGAGGTGCTGAGGGCTAACGATATTTTCTGGGAACTCAATACATCGGGAAATTATGTATATTATTATGATTTTCTTACAAATGATAAAAAACGTGAAAAGATACGGACCAGCGGCATATGCGTGAGCGTCGGCTCCGACACGCATCGCGTTGAGGAATATCGCTTTAAGCAGATAAGAAGGGCAAACAGCCTTTTGAGAGAACTTGGGAATCCATTTTTTTGCTGAAAGGACAGAGCGCCATGTTTATGGTTGCGCTGCCCTTTTATTGTTAAAATTTTGTTCACAGAAAATTCATTGACTTTACAGCTAAGACATGATATACTAAGTTAAAAGTACACTAAGTTTAATATTTTTAGAAGGAGGGACAGTTATATGACTGATACGGCGAAAATAAGAATGAGTGAATTTGTTAAGTCCCATGCTGAAAAATGCGTTGAAAACGGAAGTATAGACAAGGAGCTTTATGATAAGTATCACGTTAAGCGCGGACTGAGAGATAAGCAAGGAAATGGTGTTGTAACGGGGCTTACCTCTATTTCGGAGATAGAGGCGTATAAGATGGAGAACGGAGAGAAGGTCCCATGCGAGGGGAAGCTGCTTTACAGAGGCTATAATATCTATGACCTTGTCGGAGGAGATGTGAGCGAGAAACGCTTTGGATTTGAGGAAACTGCGTATCTGCTTTTGTTCAATGAGCTGCCGAATGAGAATGATCTTCGTGAGTTCAGCGAAATACTCGGCAAGATGAGGCGTTTGCCGACTAATTTTGTTCGTGATGTGGTGATGAAGGCCGCAAGTAAGGATATAATGAACAATATGACGAGAAGCATACTGACACTTGCATCGTACGACGGACGTGCGGACGACGTTTCGATACCGAATGTTTTGCGTCAGTGTCTTATGCTGATAAGTGAATTTCCGATGCTTGCAGTTTACGGATATCATGCGTACAATCATTATGAGAGAGATGACAGTATGTATATACACCGTCCCGATCCGACTCTGAGCACGGCCGAAAATATCCTGAGAATGCTAAGACCAGATATGAAATATTCAGAGCTGGAGGCGCAGGTGCTTGACGTTGCGCTGATGCTGCATATGGAGCACGGCGGCGGAAATAACTCGACGTTTACGACACACGTTGTTACCTCGGCGGGCTCTGACACGTACTCTGTAATGGCGGCGGCGCTTTCATCGCTTAAGGGACCGAAGCATGGCGGAGCTAATATCAAGGTCGTTGAGATGATGAAGGATCTTAAGGAAAACGTAAAGGATATTCATGACCGCGATGAAATAGAGGCTTACCTTAAGAAGCTTTTGCATAAGGAAGCGTTTGATAGAAGTGGGCTTATATACGGAATGGGTCATGCGGTTTACTCAAAGTCCGACCCGAGAGCGAAAATATTCAAGAGCTTTGTTGAGAAAATAGCAGTTGCCAAGGGCAGGGATGAGGATTTTGCGCTGTATTCGGCCGTTGAGGAGCTGGCTCCGAAGGTAATTGCAGAGGAGAGAAGAATATATAAGGGTGTCAGCCCGAATGTTGACTTCTACAGTGGTTTTGTATACAGTATGCTCGATATTCCGGTGGAGCTGTATACGCCGATGTTCGCCGTGGCGAGGATCGTCGGCTGGAGCGCTCACAGAATAGAAGAGCTTATAAATGCCGATAAGATAATACGTCCCGCATATAAGAGTGTGATAACGGAAAAGGAATATGTAGCTCTGCATGACAGATAAAAATAAAAATGCTGCGATCGGATCGCTCCGACTGCAGCAGTTTTTTTGTTTTATGGGAAATTGTTCGTGGTTTCAAGGCTTTTTTATAGGATTGAAACGTTCTGTGCTACAAGCGACAGCGCATTTTCGGCTGAGGAAATTGTTTTGTCTATATCCTCTTCGGAATGCGCAAGCCCTACAAATACAGATTCAAACTGCGACGGAGCAAGATATATCCCGCTTTCGAGCATTGAGAGGAAATATTTTCTGAACATATCCGTATCCGAGGTGACGGCTGTTTTGAAGTCTGTTACCGGAGTGTCGGTAAAGAATACGCTGAGCATTGATGCGACACGATTTACCTGTACGGCAATGCCGGCTTTTTCAGCAGCGTGCTTTATGCCGGTCTCAAGCCGGGCGGCATGCCGCTCTATTTTATCATAAATCTGAGGATTTTTCTTTATAAACGAGAGCTGAGCCCTTCCGGCAGCCATCGTGATAGGGTTTCCGGAAAGCGTGCCTGCCTGATAGACGGGACCAGTCGGTGATATGAAATCCATGATCTCCGCTTTGCCGCCGTATGCGCCTACAGGGAGCCCTCCGCCGATTATTTTTCCGAAGGTAACTATATCGGGTTCTATGCCATAGAGCCCGCATGCTCCCGACGGAGAAACGCGGAAGCCTGTCATTACCTCGTCAACGATAAATACAGCCCCGTATTCGGAGGTTAGGCGGCGGATCTCCTGCAAAAATCTGTCTGCCGGCGGAACAACGCCCATGTTTCCCGCAACTGGCTCTATTATGATCCCGGCGATTTTATTGCCGAATTTTTTGAATGCACCGTTTAGAGCGTCAAAATCATTATAGGGCAGTACAAGAGTATGGCGAGCGAAATCCGCCGGAACGCCCGCTGATGAGGCTGCGCCGAAGGTAAGCGCTCCGCTGCCGGCCTTTATAAGCAGCGAGTCGCTGTGGCCGTGATAGCAGCCCTCAAATTTTATTATAAGATCACGTCCCGTAAAGCCGCGGGCAAGGCGTATTGCCGACATTGTAGCCTCTGTGCCTGAGTTTACCATTCTTACTTTATCTATGTGTGCCATTTCGCATATCAGCCTTGCCGTTTCTGTTTCGGCTGCGGTAGGAGCTCCGAAGGAGGCAGAGCTTTCAGCGGCAGCTTTTATTGCTTCGGTAACAGCTGGGAATGCATGACCGAGCAGCATCGGTCCCCAAGAGCCGACAAAATCAATATATTCTCTGCCGTCTATATCATATATCTTTGAGCCATTTGCTTTTTTTATAAATAAGGGATTTGAGCCGACGCTTGCAAAAGCCCGTACCGGAGAATTGACGCCGCCCGGGATATATTTTTTTGCCTCGGCAAAAGCCGCTTCGCTTTTTGGTGAAAACATAGTATTATCCTTTCTGATAAGAAAGGGTGTATCGGAGATACACCCTTTGTTTAATTAAATTCGTACATATCCTCGCCACCGCTGTCTGATTCAGACGAGCCTTGATCATCAAGACCGAATATCGGTTCATACGGCGTAGGCTCCGGCGCATCTGTAGCTGACGGTCTCGGAGTTGCCGTGGGATCCGGTTCGGGTTCTGCCGTAGGAATAGGTCTGATAGTAGGCGCAGCAGTAGGTCTTGGAGTTGCTGTCGGACGTGTCGTTGCCGATGGCGCTGCTGTTGACGGTATCCTTGTCGCAAGCGGCGGCAGTGTTGCTGTCGGCTCTTCTGAGGCCCATGGTGAAGTCGATGGGCTTGCAGACGGAGACGGTGACGGAGATGCGGGATGCAACTGCTCGAGCAGTCTCAAACGCTCTTCATCCGTTATACTTTCAAGCGACATAAGTAGCTTCTCTGCAAGAGCCGTATTGAGCTCAGACATTTTGTCTGCATATTCTGCAGGAACTCCTCCGTAAACCTCATTAAGAGCTGTGATTATAGTGTTGTTCTCGTTTACATAAAATCTAAAATCTTCTTCGGCACTTGCATTTTCTTCTATTTTTGCGAGCGCCGCCTGGAATACTCTTGTATCGTTTTCACCGAGGAAGGTAAAAGCAAGAATATTTGAACGCTCATAATATTCTATCAATATGTCGACAAGAGTTTGCTGAGGATCGTCACCAGATATATATTCGTTATACAGATCATAGAAATCAAGTACATCATTATGAGTTTTTACAACATATGCGTCCGGATTACTGCAGTCGGTAACGTCCTGAAGCAGTCTATATATATTGACCGCATACGCGGTTTCTATTTCCGTATTGATGGATTGTCTTTTTTCCGTGCACATATATGCTAGCCTGTCGCTTTTTCGCTCGCCGTCCTCAAACTGCTGATAATACGTTTCATTATATGAATCCGCATACATGGTACATGCGTTGAGCTGCTGCTCATAAACGAGCTCGTCAATATCTTCAAGATATCGGTAACTTGCATTCTCCGGAACTCTCGGCAGCGTATTTGTTATGGTTACATCATCCAAGCTTGCAGCAATATCGTCGTAATTCGCGCAGCCTGAAAGCAGAGAGACAAGAAGGGCGCAGCATATCACGCATAACGATATTTTCTTTTTCAAGGCGCCTCTACTCCTTTTCGCTTTTTGTTTCCTGTATGGTTGTGAAATCTCTAAACTCCTTGGGGATATCATCGGGATCAAGGAGCTGAACTTCTGCATTGGAATCATCTCCGCCGAGAGATGTATTGGCCGATGCGTCAGGCTTGTCCCCGTAGTGATACGCGTAATTTTTTCCGTAGCTGTAATTATAACCATAATTATAACCATAATTATAGCCGTAGCGGTAACCGTACCGATTGCCGTATGATTTGCGGTATGCACCGTAATTTGCGGATGCCGGATCGATATCGTTTACAAAGAACCCGAGAACCTTTGCCTTTGCGATCTTTAGAAGATTTATCGCATGTTCGATGCTCTCATGATTTGTGAAGCCCTGTCGAACAACAAGCACAAGACCGTTTACATAGTTAGACAGCGCAGCCGCATCAGTTACAACGGTAACGGGTGGAGTGTCTATAAAGACGTAATCATAGCGTGTTTTAAGATCTTCAAGGAGGTGCTCCATCGCGTCGGATGCAAGCAGTTCCGCAGGGTTTGGTGGTATGGAGCCTGCCGCAAGACAGTCAAGGCCGTCTCTTATATCTCTGAATACGACCTCGTCAAATGTTTTCTGATTGGACAGTATTGTGGAAAGGCCGTTTGTTTTGACCACACCAAGATACTGGTGTATTCTCGGTTTTCTGAGGTCTCCGTCGATTATGAGCACCTTGGCGCCGGTCTGCGCAAATGTGATGGCAAGGTTAAGCGAAGATGTCGTTTTTCCCTCTCCTGGATTTGCACTTGTAAACGCTATTATCTTGCATTCGTCATTTCCCGAACCGGAAACAGAAAAGATTATATTCGTTCTTGCTGTTTTATATGCTTCTCGGATAACAAATGGGGTCTTTTTGTTAAGGATGGCCATTTGGTTCCTTTTTAATGAGACCTGTCTCCATTCCTGTTTTGTCATTTTTCTGCCGAAAAGCCCGCCTTTTTTTTGTAAGGGCGTGTTGTTTTGGTTATTATTTTCAGACATCAGTCAACACCTCACACATCTATCAGGTTCGGGATCTCACCAAGTATAGGCAGCCCGTATCTGTTTGTAAGCTCCTCTGAGCTCTTTACTCTCGTATCAAACAGGTTGATAAGGAATATAATAAGCATAGCCAATGCGGCACCGGCAACAAAGCCTACGATACCAAGCCTGAAGGAATTATCCGGCAAAGCAGTTGTTGCTTCCTTGGGATATTCAATGACCTTTACAGAGCCTCCTTCAAATATCTGGGCTATTCTCCTCGGAGCATTTCTTATTATGCTTCTTGCGATAAGATATGCATCATGCGGATCCGTCGTCTGTACGGTGATCGTGATAAGGTTTGTTTCCTCAACGGCTGTGAAGGTCGCCATGTCAAGTATCGAGGAAGCGCTGTACTTATTATCTATGTCATCGCTTACATCCTCAAGGAACGGCTCGCTCCGAAGTACTTCGATGTATGTCGGCAGGAGCGTTATTGCGCTCTGCAGACCGCTCGCGTTTACGTCATCGGTACGAGACTCTTTTTGAGTGTCTATATAGAGAGTTCCAGATGAATCGTATTGAGGAACAGATGTGAGCTTTGAGTATGCATACGTTCCGCCGCCTGCGACGATTGCAAATATTGCTATAAGCCACCAGAATGTAAGCATCATATTGATGATGTCTATGACGGAAAACTGTGTTTCCGATGAGTTGTTTTCCGAAGCCGCCTGCTTAAGCTCCGCAGGACTGAGCCCGGCTTTGTTTTCGTCCATACTTAATATCCCTCCAACACATTTATACAATCAAGTCTACCGAAGTAAACATTAAAACCGATCATAAAATTTTATGAATGTACATGTATGACTGCACATAAAGTGATTATACCATATAAAAAGCATATTGTCAACAAAACAGAAGATTTAAAAAAATACGTAAAAAAAATTTAAAATTTTTTAATAAAATGTCTTGACAAATGAATTTACATGTGGTAATATATATTTGTTGTCACGGCCCGTTGGTCAAGCGGTTAAGACTCCGCCCTCTCACGGCGGCAACAAGGGTTCGATTCCCTTACGGGTCACCATACAAATATAATCCGAGCTTTTCATATGAGAAGTTCGGATTTTTGTTTTATAGCAAATAAAGCTTTTCAAAAAGAGGTGTAATATGAATATAAGAATTGCAGAAGAAGCGGATGTTGAAACGATTGCGTTATATGATATGCATATAAGTAGGAATGAGCTCGCAAATCTGATCGGGCTGGGGCGTGTGCATATTGCAGAAGAAAATGGTGTATTTGTCGGTTGGATGAGGTATAATATGTTCTGGGACAATACTCCGTTTATGAATATGCTGTTTGTGCTTGATAGATTCCGGGGTAAAGGAGCAGGGAAAGCACTTATGAAGAATTGGGAAAGGATAATGCGGGAAGCAGGTTTTAGATGTGTTATGACCTCTTCTCAGCAAGACGAATATGCTCAGCATTTTTATATAGAGCAAGGCTATAGTGCAGTAGGCGGATTTTTGCCGCACGGCGGTGAACCATACGAAATTATATTTTCAAAGGCTTTATAGCTTTATAGAAAGTTTTTTTGATTTTTTGAAAAAAAGTGTTGACAAATCGCAATATATATGATATTATATTTTTCGTGATTGCGGTAAAGACCGTTTATTGGTGTGTTATGCGCTATTAGCTCAGTTGGTAGAGCACCTGACTCTTAATCAGGGTGTCCAGGGTTCGAGCCCCTGATGGCGTACCACAGAGCAGCTCAAAGTCAAAAGCTTTGAGCTGCCTTTAAACCTTACAAGTCAATATGCGCTATTAGCTCAGTTGGTAGAGCACCTGACTCTTAATCAGGGTGTCCAGGGTTCGAGCCCCTGATGGCGTACCAGAAGCATCCTACGTAGAGGCGTTTGGATGCTTTTTTTGTACTTCAAAAAAAGAGAGCCGTGCGGCTCTCGGGGTATGTTCAAAG
>CALXRY010000009.1 GCA_944390955.1 uncultured Clostridia bacterium
CTCTGAATTTGTGGTGCTGTGGGAGGAATTGCAGCGGCATAAAGAGGAGCTTTTGAAGCGACACAAAGAAAGGAATGTTCAGAATGAAAGTAAAAATAGCAGTAATACTAACGGCTCTGATAATGGCATCGGGTAGATATATACCGGCATATGCTGACGGCGGCGGTCAGCCGCCGTATATCGAACCGTCAGCTGAAACAACAGCTGTACCCGCAACTGCTGTGCAGGAAACCGCATATCCGTCAGAACCAACTGTAGACCCCTATGAGGAAATGTATCAGCAGCAGTCCGAAGCAAACGCGAATACGCAGTCTCTCTTAACTGATATTAAAGATATGATAGGCGGTATAATGAGCTTTAGCAGCAATGAAGCAACTGAAAATACCGAAACTGTCCAAGTCGAACAGCCCATCCAGCAGTCTACGCCCGCTCCCACTCCGACGCCTGAGCCTACACCCGTTCCACGGGTAACAGAAACAGACGGGAACGGTTACATAGTCGAGGATACGCAGGTGCTGAACGACGGCAAGGAATTTCTGACTATGGCTTCAAAGGACGGTACTACGTTCTATATGGTCATTGACCGTGCGAACGATAACGAGGTATATCTGCTTAATAAAGTAGATAACGCTGACCTGATGAGCTTTACGGAAACTACTCCATCACCGTCAGCGTCTGCAAGCCCGACTCCATCGCCCACGCCTACACAATCGCCGTCACCATCACCGGAGCCGGAAGCTGCGGCAAATGAAGAGAAAGGCGGTATCAGCCCGATTATCATAATATTGCTTGCGCTGGGCGCAGGCATCGCGATATACTGGTTCAAGTTCAAACGTAACAGCGGAGAAGCATATGATGATTTGCAGACAGATGATGCAGAAGCGGAGGCTGAGTATGACGAGCTGAACGGAAATGAGGTCAACGAGGACGAGCTTGACGAGGAAAATGACGATAATATGAATTGATAGTCATTCTTTTGTATAGACTTTTTCACTTGTTTATGGTATACTAATCATATAAAACGCTTACAAGGAGGTGCTTCGGCATATGCAGGAACAACGTATTTATGCAGCGATCGACCTAAAGTCGTTTTATGCCTCTGCGGAATGTATCGAACGCGGACTTGACCCTATGACGACTAACCTCGTTGTTGCTGACGAGAGCAGGACGGAAAAGGCCATATGCCTCGCTGTCTCACCATCACTAAAAGCCTATGCCATCCCCGGCAGAGCAAGACTGTTTGAAGTTATACAAAAGGTTAATGCGGTAAACCGAGCAAGGCAAAGAAAAGCACCTAATAGAACATTCTCCGGTTCTTCGTATGATGATGACGAATTAAGACGTAATCCGGGGCTGGCAATTGATTTTATCACTGCTCCGCCGCGTATGGCTCATTATATGAAGTTCAGTACGGAGATCTATAGTATATATTTAAAGTATGTTGCACCGGAGGATATACATGTATATTCAATAGACGAGGTGTTTATTGACCTTACAGGCTATCTTAAAACCTATGGGCTTTCGGCACATGACTTCACTATGAAGCTTGTTCGTGAGGTACTGAAAACAACAGGAATAACGGCAACGGCAGGAATAGGCACTAATCTCTATCTTGCAAAGGTGGCTATGGATATAGTCGCAAAGCATATAAAGCCGGATAAGGACGGTGTACGGATAGCAGAGCTTGACGAGATGAGCTATCGCCGGCTTTTGTGGTGTCACCGTCCTTTAACGGACTTTTGGCGTGTAGGACATGGATATGCAAAAAAGCTTGAAGCGATAGGGTTATACACAATGGGAGACATTGCGCGCTGTTCGCTTGGGAAGACTACGGATTATTATAACGAAAATACGTTATATGACTTATTTGGTATCAATGCCGAGTTGCTGATAGATCACGCTTGGGGCTGGGAACCGTGTACCATAGCGGAAATAAAAGCATATAAGCCGCAGTCGAACAGTATCGGCTCCGGTCAGGTTCTGCAATGTCCGCATAATTATGAGCAGACAAAGCTTATAGTACAAGAAATGGCAGATATGCTGGCACTTGACTTAGTGGATAAACGCCTTGTTACGGATCAAATAGTCCTGACGATAGGCTATGATAAAGAAGGCGTCACGACTTCATATAAAGGTGAAATCAAGACAGACCGGTATGGTCGCAAGATACCGAAACATGCGCATGGTACAGCCAACCTTGCCACTAAAACATCATCTGCAAAGCTGATAACAAAAGCTGCGGTTGAATTGTATGACCGTATTATAAACAAAAAGCTGTTGGTACGAAAAGTATATATTACCGCTACTCACGTTGTCGATGAGGCTGTTGAGGAGAATACAAGAGCTTTTGAGCAGCTTGACCTGTTTACTGATTATGAACAGCTTGAAAAGGAGCGAGCGGATGAGAAGTCTAAGCTGGAGCGTGAAAAGCGTGTTCAGCAAACAATGCTTGATATAAAGAAGAAATTCGGTAAGAATGCGATACTAAAGGGCATGAATTTAAGAGAAGGCGCGACCGCACGCGACAGAAACAAGCAGATAGGCGGTCATAAGGCGTGAATGGAGGAATGTATGAATAACAGCGAAGATATTCACCGCTATGACGATATAATCAATTTACCGCACCACGTGTCAAAGACCCGTAAGCAAATGTCTTTACATGACAGAGCTGCTCAGTTTTCACCGTTTGCGGCGCTGACCGGATACGGAGATGCTGTTCATGAAACTGCAAGGCTGACCGATGAATATATTGAGCTTGACGATGGGCAAAAGGATATTCTGAACGCCCAGCTGCAAAAGCTGTGTGAACATATTGCGGAGCACCCGGATATAACACTGACATATTTTTTGCCGGATAGTAAGAAATCAGGCGGAGCTTATACTACGATAAGCGGGAATGTGAAAAAGATAGATACGTATAAACGCACCCTTGTCTTTCAAGACAACACAGAGATACCGTTCGATAATATTTACAAAATATCCGGCTGGATATTTGATAAAATGATATGAAATAAACAAAATATATAACTTCCGAAAAAAATTTATATTTAATGTGACTTTTTTGATGTCTCAATCAATTATTAAGTAGAGGGGTTCCCCGCTTGCATTAAATACGGGAGGTTATATCATAATGGGGCAAAATCAAAAAGGAGTAACGAAAATGACAGAACAAAAGATACCGGATTATGAAACAATAGCGGCTGCTGTTGCGGGCGAAAAATGGGCACTGGAGAAAGTCATTGACTGTTTCAGCGGCGAGATAGACAAGCTCTCAACGGTAACAAAACAACTTCCTGATGGTACTACAGAAAAGGAAATCGACGAGGATCTGCGCCAGACACTGATACTCAAGCTGTTGGAGGCTATCCCGACATTCCCTCTTGACGAAGCGGAGGGAAACGATAATGGCGAAGCAT
>CALXRY010000010.1 GCA_944390955.1 uncultured Clostridia bacterium
AGCTTATTATATATGCTTCGGTATTATTTTTTTTGCTGCTTGAATCAAGCTCTGCCGGCTTTGTCCCTTCGAGCGCTTCTTCTTCGGGCAGCTTTAATATGGCTATGTTCATTAATTTATTCTCGACGATGAGCTCCGCGTTTACTTGTTCTTCATCATGGTGAACTACGATATCGCCTTTACTGTTCTCAACTCCGTCAAGCCCTGCCAGAATATAGCCCCCGTCCTTGCCGATCACAATACCTGTTGTTTCCCTGCTGCCGAAGCTGCTGTCGGAGCTTACACGGACTACCGACTTTATACATGCATCCACGGCAATCGGTACACTCTCAGCGTATACAGATATACTGGATAAAGCAAATGCAACGACAGCTGTCAGAATTGCTGCTTTCTTCTTCACAACACACCTCGTCAATCTATATCCATAAGCATTACTGTTATATTATCTTGATTTATATCGCCCTTTCTCAGTGCGGCATCTATAAGGTTTTCACATACATTCTCGTCGGAATTAGTCAGAATATGAGCCATTTCCTCATCAGAGACAGCCCTGTATAATCCGTCTGAGCATATCATGACAGAGTCGCCTAAAAACAGTGGGAATTCATCGTGATTTATATCTATCTCCTCAAGCTTAGGTATGCCAAGATAACTTGTTAGCATGTCACCATGCTGTTTGTCGTTTGGTATGACTATATCTGCCGTCGCTCCATTTTTCTCCATATATCTCAATGCCGTTTTTAAATTGTGTTCGGTATTCAGCTGCCTCAATGTCTGATGGCGGTAAAGATATATTCTGCTATCTCCTACGGAGACCCAATACAGCTTCCAATCCTTTATTGCAGCCGCACACAGCGTGCTGCCTGCATTTCCTACCGCTTTTACAGCTTCATTCGCCTTTTGAACGGCAAAATACAGTCTTTCCGCAATATCAGGTATCTCATATACACTATTTCTGAATACATTTATAAATGTATTTACCGCCGCATGGCTTGCACTGCTTCCGTTCTGCAGTCCGCCCATTCCATCCGCAAGAACGGCGACTGAACCGATCAGCGCAGTCTCCTCCTTATTGAACATATCGGAAAACGAAAAATAATCCTGCTGTTCTTCCCGGCTGCCTAAGTTCTGCGCATTATACGGATATATGCAGTGGGGCTCGTCATTCCTTGTCAATGTATTTCTTTTACCCATAAGCATCTCCTGCGATCAATATAGCCCGATATATGTTATGGCAGTATCGTTCCATCTGGATCCGTAATACACACTGCCTATAGTCACCCGTACAGACGAAGTCTTTACAATCCCTCCAAAATCAAGAGTTATCATCTCCATAGTATCATCCAGAACAAAATCTCTCGAGGTTCCGTCGCTGAATGCAACACTGCACAGCTTGACCCTATTATTCTTTTCCCATGTTGAAGAGTCCTTATGATAGCCATTCAATATCTTCAAACCTTTTACATATTGATCACTGTCAGCAGAAAGCTGTATCCATTGTCCGACTCCGTTTCCCGAGCTGGTCGACGGTACCCACTTTGTATTCTTGTCCTGAGACAATACGGCTTCCTTTGAATACTGTCCGCCTTCTGAGTCGGTTCCTCTTGTGCTGGATGCGGTAACGTTTGTCATTACCGGAGCAGGTATTGCCGTAGGCGCTGCGGTTGCAGTCGACGTAGGGGAAGGTGATGGCTCGGGTTCTTCATTGATGCCGCCCGAATTCATCATGAATATAAGTATTCCGCTTGCACATACGACTACTGCCGCAACTATGACTGCAATTATGATTATCAAATTATTATTGCTTGTCTGCTGATCCTTTTCATACGTTGAACCCATCTCAGGAACCGAGACCTTGTTGTACAACGCGCTGCACAGTGTCTCAAGATCCTGTATCCGCTGCGATGCATTTACAGCAAGTCCCTGCATCAGCGCATTTTCCTGTATTGGATCAATATTTACTCCGAGCTGCGACGGCGGCATCAGAGTATCATTCTGCATTCTTTCGAGCGATTCCTCCGGCACTATGCCTGTCATAGCTCTGTACATGGTTGCACAAAGGGCATATATATCTGTCCACGATCCTTGCTTTCCGTGACTTCTGTACTGCTCTTCCGGCGCGTATCCCGGCTTTAACTGAATAGATAAGCTTTTTTGACTGCCGCTGCTTATATCTCTTGCGGCTCCAAAATCCAGAAGCTTAACATTCATGTCTTTTGTCAGCATAATATTTTCAGGGCTGATATCCCTGTGTATTATTCCCTGCGCATGCATCTGAGCAAGTGAGTTCATGAGAGGCTTCATCATTTCGAATACACCATCAGCGCTTATCCTGCCTCCGGTATGTCCAAGGTAATCCTTCAACGTTTCGCCCTCAATATATTCCATTACGATATATGCCGTTCCGTTTTCATAGAAAAAATCTTTGACTGAAACTATACCGGGATAGTTGTCGAATTTAGCAAGAGCTTTTGCTTCGTTTATAAACTTTTCTCTGCCGCTCTCGTATACTTCCTGGTCTGCGCCGGAAAATATCGTCACAGTGTCTGTTTTTGCAACATCCCTGGACACAAAGCCGTTAGGAAAGTATTCTTTTATTGCCACCTTTATCTCAAGATTGATATCATATCCGATATATGTGATCCCGAATCCGCCTTCGCCTATCGCCTTTCCCGCAATATACTTTCCCGCAAGGATAGTACCGGGCTTGAGATGATGCGGCGGAGCTTCATACGTGTTATTGTTAAATCCGCATTTTACGCAAAACTCCCCGTCACCTTTTTTCTCCATACAAGCAAAGCATAATTCGTTTACATTATCCATTTTATCATCCCTCACGTTATCCAAGCCCAAATACGCCGTTGAGCTGTCTATCCCAATCCTAACTATCTTGTATATAAAACAATAGATAAATATATCGAAGTACAGATTGAACTAAAACTTGAACGAATTATAATATTTTTTGACAAGCGCATTTAAGGAACTTATAGTATCCTATTCATAAAAACAGGTCAAATAGGCCTTATAAAAACATATACATAAAACTATCTATAATCCATCCCTTGTTTTCATATCAGTCTTCGATATAAGACAAATAGAAACAAATTTCTCGTCCAATTATATCAAATATATAAAATTTTGTCAATAGCTTTGAATGTTTTTTCAACGGCATATCATACAGAAGTCAATGATGTATGATACATTTCAGCTTACAGCTATGCAGCGGCATAAATCTGACCATTATTTTTGCTGTCGTTTCTTAATTTTCAAAACGCTTTCTTTAATTTTTCCAAAAACAACTCGGCTACAGGGGAGAAAATTTGATACTTCTTCCAAACGATACTTAATCCCGATTCCAGCTTTGGCTTAAGCGGACGAAAGCACAGACTGCTGTTTTCCGATGTGTTTGCCAATTTGTCTATCGTTACGGCATAGCCTACTCCTGCTTCGACCATTATAGTTGCGTTGTATACAAGATTAAAAGTTGTAACGATGTTTAGCTTGTCAAAGTCACCGCCGAACCACTCCGCGAATTCATTTGTGCTGTGTGTTTGCTGTATGGCTTGTCTTGAACAGATAAGCGGAACACCTGTGAGATCATCTCTCTCAATAAATGCTTTTTTTGCAAGCGTACTGTCCTTGCGCATAATAACGCCCCAGGTGTCCTTTACAGGAAGATCTATAAAATCATATTTTGAAATATCGGCAGGCTGAATAAGTATCCCAAAGTCCAGAAGTCCTTTATCAAGTCTTTCTGTAACGTCCTGAGCATTTCCGCTGTACAGATGATATCGTATCCCCGGATGCTCATCCCTGAGCCTTTTTATTATCTCGGCAACAGGCTTTATTGCCTCCGTTTCTCCGCTTCCGATATAAATATCGCCGTTCATGCTTTTTTCCATAGATGTGAATTCCGCCTCTGTTTTATTGACCATTGCGATTATTTCTTCCGCGCGCTTTCTGAACAGCATTCCCTCCGGAGTAAGCGTCACACGATGACTTTTTCTTACAAGCAGTTTTTGCCCGAGCTCCGATTCCAGATCCTTGATCTGCCTTGAAAGAGTCGGCTGCGTCAGGTGCAGAAAATTGGCTGCTCCGGTAATATTGCCTTCCCTTGCCACGGCAAGAAAATAGCGAAGCACTCTGATCTCCATAAAAATTACCTCCTGTCTATATATTCAAACGTTATTATATCATCCAGCCAAATGCCTGTCAAGCATATCATAAAATAGAAACTAAGTATTTGCTATTTTATATAAACGGTGCTATAATAAAAACAACAAGGAGATGAGGCGGTGACGGCTATGTCGGATGAGAGTATTTTTAAGATTAAAAGGAATTTGTCGGATGCCGGGTGCAGCGACTGCTTGATAGAGCAATTTCTTGAATTGGAGCAAACTCATCAGCGCAATGAGCAATACCGGCTGCTATCACTGCATAGGCTGTCACTTTTGGAAAACCTGCATAGGGATCAGTATATGATCGACTGCCTTGACTATATGGTTTATTCCATGCAGAAAGATGACAAAAAATGAACGGAGGTTTTTAGAATGGAAAAGAATTTGATATTAACGGAAGAATGGGACAAGACCTTCCCGAGAAGCCACAAAGTGAACCACCGCAAGGTGACGTTTCATAACCGCTACGGCATAACGCTTGCCGCCGATCTTTATTGTCCGATATCGTATACGGGCAAATTGGCCGCGATAGCAGTATGCGGGCCGTTCGGCGCTGTGAAGGAGCAGGCCGCCGGGCTGTATGCTCAGACTATGGCTGAGAGAGGATTTTTGACTATTGCGTTCGATCCGTCATTTACTGGCGAGAGCGGAGGCGAACCGAGATATATGGCTTCTCCCGACATCAACACTGAGGATTTTCAGGCCGCAGTGGATTTTCTTTCGGTACAGGATAATGTCGATCCCGAAAAGATAGGCATTATAGGCATATGCGGCTGGGGCGGCATGGCACTGAACGCGGCGGCGATAGACACAAGGATAAAGGCAACAGTGGCTTCGACGATGTATGACATGACGCGTGTAAACGCAAAGGGTTATTTCGACTCGGAGGACAGCGAGGAGCAGCGTTATGAAAAGAGAAAGGCTTTGAATGCGCAGAGGACAAAGGATTACAAAAACGGGACCTATGCGCTCGGCGGCGGAGTAGTCGATCCTCTGCCGGAGGACGCACCGTTCTTTGTCAAGGATTATCATGACTATTACAAGACGGATCGCGGCTATCATAAGCGCTCACTGAACTCAAACGGAGGTTGGAACGTGACCGGCTGCATATCATTTATGAACCAGCCGATCCTCAAATACAGCAACGAGATACGCAGCGCGGTGCTTGTTATCCATGGTGAAAAAGCACATTCCTGCTATTTCAGCAAAGACGCATTTGCCGATATGATAAAGGATAACCATTATGCTGGCAACAAGGAGCTGATGATAATTCCAGGTGCTGTCCATACGGATTTATATGACAATACAGACGTTATTCCGTTTGATAAAATGACTGACTTTTTTAAAAATAATCTTTGATAAAATTTTATACCGGAGCTGTCGGGAAGAACCGGCAGCTTTCTTTTATTCCAATACAATGCTTCTGCTAAAGCCGTCTTGTTCTTTATTACGTAAGAAGTCCATCGGTGATTCCATACAGTAGAAAGAAAAGCAATGCGGAACAGCATGACACTATTCCATACCAAAAACGTTAGTCTTATTAATGGCAATACGTATGCTTGCCGATTTTGCCGGGGTGCCGCGATATTATGTATGTACTGCACTGGATGTCACGGGCCGACATGCGGCTTTTGACGCATAGTCTGGAATAGTACGTGCCGCTGCCTTCATAGGCTTTACTGTAAATTAAAGATGTGAGGAGTGTGTGCAGTGGAGAATGGTTACGGCTTTGACGTGCTGCTTATGATAGGAGTTGTAAAGGCGCTG
This sequence comes from uncultured Clostridia bacterium, assembly GCA_944390955.1. Taxonomy (GTDB): domain Bacteria; phylum Bacillota; class Clostridia; order UBA1381; family UBA1381; genus Ornithomonoglobus_A. The sequence continues at coordinate 5,946 of CALXRY010000010.1, forward strand.
AGAGAGATGGGACTGTTGACTGAGAGGGAGCAGGCAGATTGCATCTCGGAAATAGAAAGCGGGGAGTATGAATGCTGAGAACTGCGGCATATTGCAGGGTATCTACCGATAAATATGATCAAAAAAATTCTCTGCAAAGTCAGAAGCTGTTTTTTGAGGAGTATATAAAACGCAATCCGGAATGGGAGCTTGTAAGGATATATCATGATGAAGGAATTACAGGCACTAATACAAAAAACAGGAAGGCATTTAACGATATGATAAGAGACTCAGAAGATGGCAAAATCGATCTTATCATAACAAAGGAAGTCTCAAGATTTGCGAGGAACACTGTTGATACTCTGCGATATACGCGCAGGCTGAAATCAAAAGGCATAGGCGTGTTATTCTGTAATGACAATATCAATACACTTGACAGCGACGGCGAGCTGCGCCTGACGATCATGGCGAGCATTGCGCAGGAGGAAAGCCGGAAGACTTCCGAACGTGTCAAATGGGGACAGAAAAGACGTATGGAACAGGGAGTGGTATTCGGAAGAAATATATTGGGATATCACCTAAAAGATGGCGTTCTAACTGTCAATGAAGAGGAAGCGAAGCTTGTACGTCATATATTCAATAAGTATCTTGAGGGGAAGGGACTGCACATTATAGCGAGGGAACTGCGCTCCGAAGGATATAAAACAAAGAACGGTAGAAGCGAGTGGACCAACAAGTCTATTCGTACAATTCTTCAAAACGAAAAATACGTTGGTGATCTGATACAAAAGAAAACAATCACACCTGATTTTCTGACTCATGAAAGAAAAACAAATAACGGCGAGGAGGAAATGGTCATTATCAGAGATCATCATGAACCAATCATAGACAGAAAGACCTTTGATTTTGTTCAGTCCGAATTTAAACGCAAATCGGTAGAGTATAAACATGACAATACAAAACATTCAAACAGATATGCATTTTCGGGCAAGATAAAATGCGGCTGCTGCGGAGGACGATACGTCGCACATTTTAGAAAACGCAAGGACGGGACCAAGCGCAAGATATGGAACTGCTACAACAATATAAAAAATGGGAAAGAACACAAAATTAACGGAGAGACAATAGGCTGTAACAATAAGCAAATAGGGAATGATATATTGGAAAGCGCAGTCTTACAGGCGCTCAAAGAAGTTTCTTTTGATAAGGAAGCGGTTATCTCAAAAATCACAAGATCAATAAACGATGTAATACGAAAACAGAAAAAGGAACAGTTTGACTTCCAAAAAACCGAACAGAAAATCGAAAAACTGAAATCAAAGAAGCTTCGGAACATCGACACATATTATGACGGCGGGATAACCGAGGAGGATTTTCGGAGACTGAACGAACAGTATCAAAACGAGATCGACAGGCTGAATGAGGAAATAGTGACCGAGCGTGAAAAAAAAGCCGCCGATGAAAATAAAGACAGACTTATGGATGAGATATGCTCGGTTGTAAGGAGGCTGGTATATTTTGAGGAGTTCAATGACCATATAACAAAAGAGGTATTGGACCGGATCATAGTATATGATAAATCTAAAATAGATGTGCGCTTGAAGGGAGTTACCTGATTTTTTTGCGGATGAGAAGCATATTTTGGATAATAAGTACCTATATCGGTAAGCAATCCCTTTGTGGTGTCGTCCGGCATGGTATACCTCTGCGAAAGATATCGCAGGGAGGCGCCCAGCTCGCCGTTAGGTCCGCCGTACTGGGTTATCACGATATTGGCTAAGCGGGGATTGGGGTTTTTGATCTTTATAGGGTATTCCAAAAGCTTGTTATAGCTGAACATTATTTATTTCCCTCCTTTTCCCATGGCCACGGAGAATCGAGCCAGTTAAAACACTCCTGAGACGCGGTGCTGAACGGTGTCAGAGGACCGAATTGTTTTTCAAATTCATTTCTGAGCGATTTTGTTTTTTCGACAAGGTCTTTGAACATCCCAAAGGCCTTTTTGTCTTTTGGGTGTGTATCGAGATAAAGCAGCATATCGTATGCCGCAAAATTATAGCACTGTATCTGCTTGAGCAGCTCATTTCTGTTGTTGCATTCCATCAGGAAATTCCCCCTTCGCTTTTGCATATTTTGCCATATTCGTTTATGGTAAGCTCAAGCTCCGGGAAGAGCGAGCCTTTCTCAAGAGCCTTGCATGGCTCATAAGTTTCACCAAGCTCCTGAACCGGAACAAACGCATATCCGACACAGCCGCAGGTCGTTTTTGTACAGCATATATCTGTGTTTTCTGCCATAAATGTCACTCCTAATATGTTTTCAGGAATATACATTCCTGTATTATCATAATATGTAGTTTAGGATGAAAATGCAACAGCATATACAATTATGGAGCGTATTGTGGCTTGATAACCTGAGGAGTTATAACCTTATGCTTTGTGCTGTAATAACATATCGGAACTTCTGTTTTGAGAAATTTTTTGATATAATTAAAAAAAATAAAGGTAAAGGAGTATTGATGCCATGATAAGGGGTACAAACATAATAGCATCTGTAATAATTTTGGCAGCGGTACTGCCCTTAGCGGCATGCTCCGGTGGTACCGATGACATCAATACAAATGAAAATACAGCAGCTGCACCGATCAGTAGCAGCAAGCCTGCTGTCGAAGTCATTAATTTTCAGGGGTACAGCGTTAATGTAAGAGAATTTGCCTCGCTTATATCATTTTTTGAAGAGCTGACTTTTAATCAGACCGAGCTCGAAGCTGCGGAGGACATTTTTTCGGCGGCAGAGGGCTATAATGAAAAAGCGCTGTATGATTTGTATGTATTTTATGATTCCTTGACCGATTCAGAGGCGGCACAGCTCTATGCGGCAGTGCTGGAGAATTTATAATCGTCCGGCGGTAAACCATGAAATGCTTGGCAAGCATATATGGTCATTTATTATAAGCATTTGACTTTGCAGGATATCTATTATATAATAAACGCATAAAAAGCAGTGTCCGCCCTTAGGGTGTAGGTATAAATAAGTAACAAAGGAGGCATGGAATTGGCAACAACATCAAATAAAAAAAGAGCGTTTATATTCGTTGCCGTAATTGCAGTGGTTTGTCTGATATTTGCCGGAGCGGCACTTTGCAGTAACGGCGATGAAAGCGGCACAGAAACGACCATTATGCTTCAGATAGGCAATCCTGAAATGACTGTAAACGGCGCGGCGCAGGAGATCGACCCGGGACGCGGCACGGTGCCGATGGTTATATCGGACAGAACGCTTGTGCCGATCAGAGCAATCATAGAATCCGTCGGCGGAACTGCTGAATGGGACGGCGTAAGCCAGACTGCAGCGATCAATTACAGCGGTGATACGATACGTCTTGTCATAAACAGCACGACTGCATATTTTAATGACGAAGAGAGAACGTTGGACGCTGCACCTCAGGTCATAAATGACAGAACAATGTTGCCCATACGGTTTATTTCTGAAGAGCTTGGCTTTACTGTCGGCTGGGAGCAGGATACGCAGACGGTAACGATACAGGTGCCGTCGGGCGAAGAGCCGGAGGAGGCTCCTTCGGCAGCTCCCGAGGGAACCGAATCGCCTTCCGCATCGCCATCAGCGACGGCCGGTGCAGACGAAGCGGCATCACCGACGGTTTATATGACGACCGAGATCACACCGGAATCGCTTGTAAGGATCTACGAGGAGCTTGGCTTTGACGCCGAAGGCAATGTAGCGGTCAAGATGTCGACAGGAGAGCCGCCCAACAGTAATTACCTGAGACCTGAGCTTATAGCAGACCTTGTTCAGAGCGTTGACGGAACGATCGTAGAATGCAATACCGCTTACGGCGGCAGCCGTTCAAATACAGCGATGCACTATCAGGTAGCCGAGGATCACGGCTTTACCGAGATCGCCGATGTTGATATTATGGACGAGAATGGTTCTATGGAGATACCGATAGAAAACGGGACTACTATCCATGAGGATTTTGTGGGCGCAAATCTTGCAAATTACGATTCTCTGATCTCTCTGGCACATTTTAAGGGTCATGCCATGGCGGGCTTTGGCGGAGCGATAAAGAATATGTCTATCGGAATCGCTTCAAGCGAGGGGAAAAACTGGATACACACCGGCGGCAACAGCATGACGTCGTTCATGGGAGGAGATCAGGATGCTTTCTGCGAGGCTATGGCTGAGGCAACGTCCGGCGTTGTCGATTATCTTGACGGTCAGGTCGTTTATATCAATGTTATGAACAATATATCGATTGACTGTGACTGCGACGGCAATCCCGCAGAGCCGGATATGCATGACGTAGGCATTCTGGCGTCGTACGATCCTGTGGCGCTTGATCAGGCGTGCATCGATATCGTTTATGATACCGACAGAAGCCAGAGCGGTACGCTGATAGATAGGATAGAGTCAAGAAACGGACTTCACACATTGGAGCATGCGGAGGAGATAGGTCTCGGAAGCAGGACATATAATCTGGTAAGCATAGACGCATAAAAACATAGGGCGGACACAAAACATTTTTAAGGAGGATATAATAATGGCTTGTTTTATAGTACCGGCAGCAGAGGCTGCAGTGACAACTGTTGTAAAGAAAAGGGCTGACAAATCAGCAAAAAATTCAAAGGCGGAGATCAGGAATCCGTTTATTAAAAAAATGAACTGGCTGAACAATATGCTTTGGGGAGGCAGCGCTCTGCTTGCTTTTGAGCATGTGTGGCACGGAGAGGTAACGCCGTGGTTCCCGTTCCCGACAAACGCCGCAACTCCTGCGGATGCGGCTGAGATGCTTTTTGAGATGGCGACGTCCGGAGTCGGAATGGCCGTGCTTGTTACGGCCGTTTGGGCGGTCATGGTAGGGGTAACAAATTCAATTGAAAAGAGCCCTGCAAAAGCATATCAGGCTGTAAGCGGAGGTAAGCGGTAATGACATTGCTCATAACGGTTTTTGCCGCTATTATATCTACCGTTGTATGGTATACAAGACCTGAGAGCAATATGAAGCTCGGCTCGCTGTGCCTAATGTATTGGGGTGCGTCGCTTATGTGGCTCGTGGACGCGGTCGCCGAATACATAGAGCTAGGCGCAGAATTTTTTGCGCCTGCGGCGGCTGATATGCTGAACGACAGTTATCTGGGATTTTCAGTTGTGGCGCTCGGTCTTGTTATCTGGCTTGCAATGCTGCTGATAAAGGATCCGAACGGACGTATAAGAGCAGCGCTGATAAAAAAATAATAACCGACAAAGTGGCGGCTTTGCCGCAGATCATGCGGCGGCCGCCTTTTTGCGGAGGTGTGGAAATATGGAACAAAATGATATTCGAAAATTACTGCAGAGCGTGGCCGACGGGAGCGTTTCCGTTGACGACGCTGTGCTTCATATAAAGGCGGAGCCCTTTGCCGAACTTGGATATGCCAAGCCTGACTGCCACCGCGGAGTGAGGCAGGGAGTACCTGAGGTCATCTATGGTGAGGGAAAGACCACGGAGCAAATCATAGGGATAACAAAGGCCCTTATTGATCACGGACAGAAAACAGTCCTGATCACGCGCCTTGACAAGGATAAGGCCGAGGCGGTGAACAGAGAGGTCGTGCTTGATTATCACGAGATGGGGCATATCGCCGTTGCCGGTGAGATGCCAAAGGAGCGGAAAGGGAAGATAGTTATCGCTACAGGCGGTACAAGCGATATGCCCGTTGCGGAGGAGGCGGCTGTTACCGCCGAAGCGCTCGGCAATAATGTGGTACGGCTGTATGACGTAGGCGTTGCGGGTATCCACCGCCTGCTTTCGCATACGGGTGACATAATGAGCGCAAGGGCGGTCATTGCCATTGCCGGGATGGAGGGTGCGCTGGCAAGCGTGATAGGCGGACTTGCCGACTGCCCGGTGATAGCCGTTCCGACAAGCGTCGGCTATGGCGCAGCCTTCGGAGGCGTGGCGGCGCTTTTGTCGATGCTCAATTCCTGCGCCAGCGGAGTGAGTGTAGTGAATATCGACAACGGCTTCGGCGCGGCGTACCAGGCAAGTATGATAAACAAAATGGGAGATTAAGATGAAAACATTATATATTGAATGCAACATGGGAGCCGCGGGGGATATGCTGATGTCGGCGCTGCTTGAGTTGCATCCCGATCCCGACGGCTTTATGGAAAGACTTAATAAGCTCGGTATCCCGGGAGTTACAATAGAAAAGACAACGGCTGTTAAGTGCGGTATTACGGGAACGCACGTTGAGGTCTCGGTGAACGGCGTGCATGAGGATGAGCATATGCACGAGCACCATCACGATCATCATCACCATGACCACGAGCATAGCCGTGAGCACGATCATGAGCATGACCATCATCATGAGCATGACCACGGGCATCATCATGCTCACAGTCACAGCCATACCGGAATGCACGAGATCGAGCATATAATCGGTCATTTTGACCTGACGGACAAGATAAAAAATGATATTCTTGCCGTTTACCATTTGATAGCTGAGGCGGAAAGCCATGCGCACGGCAGACCGATAGACCAGATACATTTCCACGAGGTCGGCACAATGGATGCTGTTGCCGACATTACGGGAGTTTGCATGCTGATGAACGAGCTTGCGCCCGATAAGATCATCACTTCACCGGTGCATGTTGGCAGCGGGAAGGTCAGGTGTGCGCACGGGATATTGCCCGTTCCGGCTCCGGCGACCGCGTATATACTTAAGGACGTACCGATTTACGGCGGAGCTGTACAAGGTGAGCTTTGCACTCCGACGGGAGCGGCGCTGCTCAAGCATTTTGCTGATGAGTTCGGAAATATGCCCGTTATGAAAGTGCAGAAAACGGGCTACGGCATGGGCACGAAGGATTTTGAAACGGCAAACTGCCTGAGGGTGATGCTTGGCGAAACGGCGGAAACTCCTGACAGCGTGCTTGAGCTTTGCTGCAACATCGATGATATGACGGCGGAGGAGATAGGCTTTGCATCGGAAAGGATACTGGCGGCGGGCGCGCTCGAGGTATTTACGATACCTGTCGGCATGAAGAAAAACCGCCCCGGAACTCTGCTTTCGTGTCTTTGCAGGCCTGAGGATAAGGAAGAGATGATCGGGACGATATTCAGATGCACATCGACGATCGGGATACGCGAGCATGTCTGCGGAAGGTATGTGCTCAGCAGGACAGAGGACGCCGTTGAAACACCGTACGGGAGCGTGAGGGTGAAGCGCTCCGAGGGCTACGGAGTAAAGCGTATAAAAACTGAATATGACGACATTGTGCGCATAGCCGAGGAAAAAAATATATCGATAAACGAAGCAAGACGGCTCGTCGAGATCGAATAGCGCCTGTGCATCGTAATAGAGGGAAAGGAGAGCAGCGATGAACGGTATCATGGACGTCATACAGAGAGAAGCCGTTTACTTTTGGTATTATTTTGACCTGCAGGTCAGGCAGATACTGCCGTATTGGGCACTCGGTATTGTAATAGGCTATGTAATATCCGTATTCGGAAAGGAAAGGATACACCGCCTGCTTACGGTCATTCAGGATAAGCATTTGGGGATCATCGGGATAATCCCCGCAAGTCTTCTCGGAATAGCGTCGCCGCTGTGCATGTACGGTACTATCCCGATCGCGGCGTCGTTTTCGCAGAAGGGACTGAGAGACGATTATCTTGCGGCGTTTATGATGAGCTCCGTGCTGCTAAATCCTCAGCTTTTGATATACAGTGCGGCTCTCGGCCCGACGGTGCTCACAATAAGGTTTGTTTCATGCTTTTTATGCGGGATCACGGCAGGCGTACTTATAAGGGTGTTTTACAAGGACAGATCGTTCTTCAATTTTACTAAATTTGAGGAGCGTGCAAGCCGCGACACAGACCCGAATATGCTTATGCGGCTGATAAAAAATATAGGCAGGAATATCAAAGCTACAGGCCCGTGGTTTTTGGTCGGCGTGATACTTTCGGTGCTGTTCCAGAGATATGTTCCCGCAGAGGATTTTGCGGGGCTTTTCAATAATGAGGGCTTCGGGCTGCTTATGGCGGCGACGATAGGCGTACCGCTGTATATGTGCGGCGGAGGCACTATCCCGCTTCTGCAGCAATGGCTTGCCGGTGGCATGAGCGTCGGAGCGGCGACGTCCTTTATGATAACGGGACCGTCTACGAAGATCACCAATCTCGGCGCCCTGAAGATAGTGCTCGGCGTAAAGCGTTTTGTGCTGTACATAGCGTATGTTATCGTGTTTTCGATTTTGTCCGGCGCTGTTGTTAATTTGATTATGTAAAAGCAAGAGTGAGGAGGCATGTACTATGAGAAATATATTGATCGTGTATTATTCAAGGAAGGGCCAAAATTACTGCAGCGGAAGCATCAGAGATCTTGAAAAAGGCAATACCGAGATCGTGGCTGAAATGATCTCGAATCTTACGGGCGGAGATCTGTTTGAGATAGAGACAGTCAAGGAGTATCCGGCTGATTATTATGCCTGCACCGATGAGGCAAAGCAGGAGCTGAAAAGCGATGCGCGTCCGGAGCTCAAGGCGTATCCGGACAGCATTGACGGCTACGATACGATCTTTGTCGGATATCCGAATTGGTGGGGCACGATGCCAATGGCGATGTTTACATTTCTTGAGAATTATGATCTGTCGGGCAAGCGTATCCTTCCGTTTTGCACCAATGAGGGCAGTGGCATGGGAAGCAGCGAGCGCGATCTGAAAAAGCTCTGCAAAGGAGCCTATATAAAACGCGGACTTTCGGTGCACGGCTCCGAGGCGGCAAGCTCAGGCAAAAAGGTAGAAGCATGGGTAAGAAAGTCGGTATAAAAATTACCGGCTTCCCTAAGAGGCAGGAGGTTATATATAGATGCAGGTATTTGAAAATGTAAAAAAGAATTTTGGGTTTGGCTGTATGCTATTTCCTATCCGCGAATTATTGAAGGATGTAGCAAGAGAATTCGAAAAATAAGAGGAGGATCAGCATGAATATTAAAGCAAAGGAATACTATAAAAAAATGTTTCCGGAGGGCTGTTCGGAGCTATCGGAGACAGATCATGAGTTTGTCGAGCTTTTTAATAATTTCGCCTTTGACGAGGTAGTGAACAACGATGACCTTGACGACCGTACGAGGATGACGGCGATACTTGCGACGCTTATTGGATGTCAGGGCATAGATGAATACAGGGTTATGCTCCCGGCGGCTCTGAATCTTGGTGTTACGCCTGTGGAGGTAAAGGAAATCGTTTATCAGGCTGTGGCATATCTAGGTATCGGTAGAGTCCTTCCGTTCCTGAAGGCCGCAAACGAAATAATGGCAGAGCGCGGCATAGAGCTTCCTCTGGAGGGTCAGTCCACAACGACCGCTGAGGACCGCCTGGAAAAGGGCGAGCAGGCGCAGGTTGATATTTTTGGAGACGGGATGCGCGGCTTTTCACAGTCGGGACCGGAGGAGAGCCGCCATATCAATAAATGGCTTTCCGATAACTGCTTTGGAGATTATTATACGCGTAATGGGCTTGACTATAAGCAGCGCGAGATGATCACCTTCTGCTTCCTTTCAGCACAGGGAGGCTGCGAGCCGCAGCTCACATCGCATGCGGCGGCAAATATGAGGATCGGAAATGATAAGGCGTTCCTTATCAAAATAATTTCTCAGTGTCTGCCGTATATAGGGTATCCGCGCAGTTTGAACGCCCTTCGCTGCGTTAACGAAGCCGCGAAGAATTGATCATATATCCGGTATATACATCTCCTAATATTATAGATAACGGCATGATTCGCTCAAGGCATTATCTGCAGACCACGGCGGGTCATGCCGTTTTTTGTTGCAATTTTTCACCATTTGTGATATACTTTATTAAACAACAGACCGGAAACGGCAGAGCGGAGGATAGATATGCTGATCGATTTCAATAAAATAAAAGAGCTTGAGGTGCCCGGAATGAACGGTGGTACGGGTACTATGTCTCCCGGGATGCACATGAGCGAAAACGGAAAGATCATACTGTGCAAGATACATGTAGGAGGCTCCATAGGTACACATCCGCACCCTTCGAGCGACGACATAAATTACATTCTTTCGGGCACGGGAAAGGCCGTATGCGACGTGGAAGAAGAAATACTCACCGCAGGTACGTGCCATATCTGCAAAAGGGGATCGGAGCACAGTATTATAAATACGGGTAAAGACGATCTTGTTATGCTTACAATAGTTGTTGAACGCTGATTTTGGCAGAGGGATAGTGGTATTATGGAATATTATAATTTATCGAAAGCATTGATGGTTTTGGTCACACAGGGTTTTTTGGGCAGCTATGTTATGATGCTGACTGAATTCCGCGAGCCGGTAAAGCGGTGGAGACTGATATGGTTCGCTGTCGTGGGAGCTGTTGTATGCATTAATATTTGTATGATATTGTTCCTGGATTTTTGGAATATATATAAGCGAGTGGGAGTATTTACGGTAACAGCACCTTACATACTTGTAACGTTGTTTTGCTCCAGATATAAAGGGCTTCGTGTGGTCTTTAATATATGCACATGCCTGTGGCTCGGGTGTATAGGCAATGCGGTCGCTATGTTGGTCGGAGGCCTTTTGCATGACGAGAGCTGGACATATGTTTTGGTGCGCGGTATTTCATATCTTATGCTTTATCTTGTTTTGAGGGCTATCCGCCCGTACTACATGCAGATGCTGAAGCTCCTCGACCGTGGTTGGGGAGTGCTGTGCCTTATCCCAGCTGTTACATTTGCAACGACTCTTTATATGATAAATAATCTTTTTGATGAGAATCCGCTGCGGATCTCTGTGGTTATATTTGGTGTGGCAATGGTATGCACCTGTGCCTATATCTTGATGTACCTGTTTTTTGCGGTGGTGCTTCGGGAACGTGAACTTAATAACAGCCGTGACCTGATGAGCGTTCAGATCGGGGCGATGGAACGTCAGGCGCAAATAAACCGTGAGGCTGAAGAGGCAATGCGCATTCAGCGTCACGATATGCGCCATAAATGGACGACGCTTTCCGCGCTTGCCGAACAGGGGGACAATCAGGCTATACTTGATTTTATCGGTGCTGCACAGCGCCAGCTTGACGATATTGCAAGCGTGCGCTGGTGTGAAAATTCGATGCTCAATGCGGTGTTTACCACATATTTTTCTCAGGCGGAACGCGAGGGCATAAGGGTTGAGGCGAAACTTGCGATTTCGGATGTCTTGACGGTGGATCCGGCTGAGCTGGCCATGGTATTTGCGAATCTTATCGAAAACGCGATAAATGCTTGTACGGAGCTGCCGGAGGAAGAGCGTATAATTATTTGCAAGTGCATTGAGCACCCTCGGCTTATGCTCCAGGTCGAGAACCCGTATACGGGCGAGGTGCACTTTGACGGTAGAGGGCTGCCGGTCGCTTCTGAAGCGGATCACGGCATCGGAACGCGCTCAGTCGAGGCTTTCTGTGAAAAATATGATGCTGTGAGCGATTACGGCGCGCATGACGGATGGTTCAGTGCAAGGATATCATTATGAATATATGCGGTCTGAGACGTTTCGGCGTTTGAGATCGTTTTTTTATTATACGAAAAAATCAGCAGAAATATGTCCAATTTGTCACGAAATAGTCTGTTTTGTCACAAGATTTAATTACTATCGGCTAATATGATATGCTTTGTATAAATACTATGATAATGTATTTCTGAGAGGGGGATAAATATGGAGAGGTTGTTTAAATTAAAGGAGAACGGCACTACGATGCGCACGGAGATCATTGCGGGATTCACAACGTTTTTGTCTATGGTGTACATACTTGCCGTCAATCCCGCCATGCTTGCTGATGCGGGGATGGAGCCGGGAGCGGTTTTTACTGCGACGTCAGTGTCGGCGGCGGTTGCGACTCTTTGTATGGCGTTTTTTACAAATTATCCGGTTGCGCTTGCATCGGGAATGGGACTGAACGCCTATTTTACGTATTCTGTATGCGTGCCAATGGCAGAGG
>CALXRY010000011.1 GCA_944390955.1 uncultured Clostridia bacterium
TCCTCCTACCGTGCTTTGTAGTGCGTCTTTCTCCTTAGATACAGTATATCACAAAAACAGCCGCAGGTCACCACTTTCATAACTATTTGTGCTGGCGCTTGCGGCAGAATGGAGATTAAAATGAAAGCATGTTATGCTCGGCAGGTGCGCAGTATTGACCGCCTTGCATCGGAGCGCGCCGGGATGCCGTCTATAATATTAATGGAAAACGCCGCGTTAGCGTGCGTCAACGCGCTGTTTGAAAAATTCCCTGATATGCGGCAAAAACGCGCTGCGGTATTCTGCGGCAAGGGCAATAACGGCGGCGACGGCTTTGCAATAGCCCGCCATCTTTATAATCGTGGAGTCGATACGGCGGTGTTTCTTGTTTGCGGAGACGAATTCAAGGGCGACGCTCAGATAAATTTTGATATAATCGAAGGCATGGGCGTGCATCTAGAGCATGTCTACGATACGGACGTTCTCGATTATATTATCCCGTCATATGATATTGTGATAGACGCAATATACGGCACAGGGATACACGGCGAGGTCACTGGTATAAGTCGCGAGACTATAGAAAAGATAAACGGCTTTTCAAGGTTCATAATGTCGGTGGACGTGCCGAGCGGCATGAACTCCGACACGGGAGAGATATGCGGAATATGTGTAAAAGCAGATATGACCGTTACATTTGCGGCGTATAAGGCGGGAATGTTTTTATATCCGGCGGCAGATCTTACGGGAGATGTGATACTCGACAAGATATCGATCCCTGATTATATAATAAACGAAGCGGAGTCCGCGGCGGAGGTCATGGACGACGAAATGTTTGCGGAGCGCTTTCCAAAGCGCAGGAACGATTCCCACAAGGGCGACTACGGGAAGGTGCTCGTTATAGGCGGCTCGAGCGGAATGTCGGGCGCGCCGTATATGGCCGGAACGGCCGCGCTCAACGCCGGAGCGGGGCTTGTGACGATAGCCGCTCCCGAGTGCATAAATCAAATACTTGAAACAAAGACGACCGAAGTGATGACTGTTCCAATAGCCTGCGGGGACGGACATTTTTTGGCGGAAGGCGCGGAGGAGCTTTCAAGGCGTGCGGAAAAGGCCGATGCGGTGCTCATAGGACCCGGCATTGGAACGTCCGAGGGCTGCCGTGCTGTTTTGAGGGAGCTTCTTAAAAGCGCAAAGCAGACAGTAATTGTTGATGCTGACGCCTTGAATATTCTGGCGCAGGATATGGATATGCTCAAAAGCTGTACCTGCCCGCTTATATTCACGCCGCATGAAATGGAGCTGTCAAGGCTCACAGGGATTTCGGTCGGTGAGATACGCTCCGACAGACTTGGAGTGTCTAAGGAGTTCAGCGAAAAATACGGGGTCACGCTTATCTTAAAGGGACATCACACGATAGTAACGGCTCCGTACGGTCTGCAGTATATTAATAATACAGGAAACGCCGGTCTTGCAAAGGGCGGCAGCGGCGACGTGCTTGCCGGTATAACGGCAGCCTTTGCGGCAAGAGGCATAGAAGAGTCCGCGGCCGCAGCAATGGCGGTGTACCTGCACGGAAGAAGCGGCGACCTTGTGATGAAAAAGCGCGGCATTGAGTCCGTGACGGCGTCGGCTGTTGCCGATACGCTCGGCGAGGCTCTTGACACTATCTGCCGTCCCATATATTACAGATAGACAGAGCCGCAGAAATATGTTATTATATAAAAGCAAAAGAGGTAAAACGTGATGGAAAAGAGAACATGGGCTGAGGTCGATCTTGATGCGATAGCGCACAATATGCGCGAAATAAGAAGGATAACGAATGAAAATGCACAGATAATGGCTGTTGTAAAGGCCGACGCCTACGGACACGGTTTTATGGAAACTGCAAAGACGCTTCTTGAAAACGGTGCCGACAGGCTTGCCGTGGCCGTTTTGCAGGAGGGTAAGCAGTTAAGGAGCAGAGGCGTTGACGTTCCGATACTGATCCTTGGCGCATCGGGTCCCGAGGACGCGGAGGATATAATCAATTTTGATATCACTCCGAATGTGTTCGATTATGAATTTGCAAAGGCCCTGTCGTATACTGCTGAAAAGAAGGAAAAGGTCACAAAGGTCCACATAAAGCTCGATACAGGAATGAGCCGCATCGGATTTGTTGTTGACGATGGGGACAATGAGGAGATAATAAATGAGATATTAAAGGTGTCAAGGCTTCCGTATATTGAGATCGAAGGCATATTCTCGCATTTTGCAACATCTGACGAAAGCGACAGACAATATACGCTTTTACAGTTTGAAAGGTTTATGAGGGTCGTAAAGGCTCTTGAGGAGCGTGGTCTTCATATCCCTATAAAGCATATCTGCAACAGTGCGGGGATCATGATGTATCCCGAAATGCACCTTGACATGGTGCGTCCGGGAGTGATACTTTACGGAATGTACCCCTCGAACGAGGTGGATAAATCAAGACTCGACCTCATACCGGCAATGACACTCAAGTCAAGCATAACGCTTGTCAAGGAGGTCGAGCCCGGAAGAGGCGTCAGCTACGGAAAGGAGTACATAACCGATTCGATAACTAAAATAGCTACAGTGCCAATCGGTTATGCCGACGGATACCTCCGCAAAATAGCGAAAAAGGGAAGAATGCTGGTCAATGGTGTCAAGGTGCCCATTATCGGGAGAATTTGTATGGATCAGTGTATGATTGACGTTACAAATGTCCATAATATTGATAGGGGCGACGAAGCAATTATTTTCGGCCGTGAGGGGATCACCATAGATGATCTTGCCGGCTGGCTGGAGACCATAAACTACGAGGTAGCATGCGTTATAGGAAAGCGTATCCCGAGGATATATACACGGAATGGAAAGGCGGGGAAGGTCTAAAATTATCTGCTGTAGTTATGAATTTAAGCGAAAGGGGCCGGGTTGCTTTTTCCCACAAACTGAGCCCCGAGAACCCCAACCCTCTGGAAACCG
>CALXRY010000012.1 GCA_944390955.1 uncultured Clostridia bacterium
ATACCGAGCTGCTTGCGTATTCCCTGTGCGAATATCTTGGAAAGAATTATCCCGAGGCGCTCTGTGCGAGATATAAACTTGACGGAGTAGATGGTCTTGAGGGGCATGAGATGCTTGAAAAAATAGGACGCAGGCGCGGCTTTGTAGTATCGGGCGGCGAGGTCGATATGGAAAGAGCAGCGAATATGGTGCTCGACGAGCTAAGAGCCGCAAAGATAGGGAATATAACTCTTGAGCGGCCGGAGGAGCTTGCGGACGAAGAATAATACAATAGAGAGGCCATCTCTCATATGAATTATGAGATTTTCTGACAAAATCTTCCGGCAGTGTCGATCAGCCTTGACCGAGGTGAAAGTATCTTTACGCAATCCGGAGGGATGTCATGGATGTCGAGTGGTATTGAGATGTCCACGAACATGAAGGGCGGCTTCCTGAAGGGGATTGGAAGGATGCTGTCGGGCGAATCGCTTTTTATGGCGACGTATACTGCAAATGAGGATAATCAGAATATTACGATAGCGTCGAGCTTTCCTGGCGAGATACGTGCTGTGGAGCTTGACGGCTCAAAGGAATATATATGTCAGAAAAACGCCTTTCTGTGTGCGGAGAGTGACGTTGACATAAGCGCGTACGTTGCAAAGGGACTCAAGGCCGGACTCTTCGGAGGAGAGGGATTTATTCTCCAGAAGGTGAGCGGCAGAGGTATGGTATGGCTTGAGCTTGACGGAAGCATCAAGGAGCTTGAGCTTGCAGCGGGCGAAACGATAAAGGTCGACAGCGGCTCTATTGCGTTTTTTGAGTCGAGTGTTTCATATACTGCTGAGATGGTAAAGGGATTTAAGAACATCTTGTTCGGCGGAGAAGGACTGTTCCTGTCGACGCTGACGGGACCGGGAAAGGTTTATCTGCAGACGCTGTCGCTGCCGAGATTTGCCGGAAGGCTCATTCCGTTCCTGCCGACCAATACGAACACATCAAATTAAGGATGCCGCAGTCGGAAAAGGACGGTACAGAAATGATGTACATGCAGAGGATACATTATCTTTTGTATAGCCGCCATATGACGAAAAAGCAGCTTGCAAAGAGAGCCGGTATGACCGAATGCGAGTTTGAGCGCCTGCTCGGAAGTGAGATACCGAATATTTCTCTGGAACAGGCAGCTGCGATTGCCGAGACGCTCGATGTGACGATGAATTATCTTATCATTGGTGAGTAAGAGCCATATTGAGAAATGTGCGCGCGCATTAAAATTGCTTTCGCGGAGCGAAAGCTGCCTATAGCGAGTTCTGCCGCCCGTTCGCGCCGGTTTGAGACAACCCCGAAGTTTACGAAAGATGTGAATGGTATGGCGGGTGTCTGAGTTGTAGGTTTTCGATCAAACTTTTCATAAAAAGTTTGTGCGCGGGATCTCAAAGGGTGTATTGAAATTTATGAAACATTGAATTGAGAAGAACTTGCAGAAAATTAAAACAAGGCTATAAAAGCTGCGCAATGTGCAGCTTCTATGGTCTTTTTTAAATTTTCTATTTACCAAATGCCGAAAATGTGGTATAATATATAATAAGCACACAAAATCAAAAAAGGAGGCGCCGGTATGATGATAAAGAAACAGGAGGACTCTATTGCGATCTCGGCCGAGCAGGTGCTTCCGCATCAGGCAAACCCTGCCGGAAACGTTCATGGCGGAGAGATAATAAAGATGATGGATTCAACGGCCGGGATAGCGGCTCAGCGGCACTGCCACTCGAATGTGGTCACCGCCCGCGTAGATGAGCTTTGCTTTAAAAAGCCTGTCCGCATAGGCGATTATGTAACGTGCACTGCACGAGTTGTTTACGCGGGTTTTTCTTCGATGGAGGTATTCGTTACGGTCGAGTCGGAGAATCTGTATACGGGAGCGACGCAGATAGCGCTTACGGCATTTTTCACAATGGTTTGTCTTGACGAAAATGACAAGCCGGCGGAGGTGCCGAGGGTAGATAGGGGAGATGACGCATATTCACAGCTTCTCTATGCTTGCGGAAAGAGAAGGTATGAGGACAATAAGAGACGTATACGAAAACCATAAACGGAGGATTATTATATGGCAGCTACAAATATAAAGGTGATCGCGCAGAATAAAAAGGCGCGTCATGAATATTTTATTCTTGAAACTATAGAATGCGGCATTGAGCTTGCCGGAACAGAGGTAAAATCAGTGCGTCAGGGCAAGGTGAACCTGACGGACGCGTACGCCTCTGTCGATAACGGCGAGGTATTTGTCAAGGGGATGAATATCTCTCCGTTTGAGCAGGGGAATATATTCAACAAGGACCCGCTGAGAGTCCGCAAGCTGCTGCTCCACAAAAAGGAGATACGCAAGCTTATAGGGCAGATACAGCAGCAGGGGCTTACGCTCATACCGCTGTCTGTATATCTGAAGGACTCGCTCGTAAAGGTTTCGCTGGCTGTTGCAAAGGGCAAAAAGCTCTATGACAAGCGTGCGGATATAGCAAAGCGGGACGCAAGACGCGACGCCGAGCGCGCCGTAAAAAACGCAAGATATTAATCCGAACGGTATTTATATCGCCGTTCGTGGATATAATTTAAATAAAAAATGCGGCCGGAGATCCGAGCCGCATTTTTGTTTCGTATATTGATTTGTTATTCGCGCTGTTCTGTCATATTTTTTCAAAAACCGGCATGATCTCAAGCGGAGCCGGAGCAGTTATCGTCCGACCGCCCTCAAAAATATTTCCGCTGTGGATATCCCTCCAGCTGCCATGCGGAAGATATACCTCGCGCTCTGTGATTCCCTGATACATAACAGGAGCAACGAGGTATTTTGGACCGAACATATATTGATCATCCAGCTCCCAGCATTTGTTATCATCGGGAAACTCATAGAACATAGTGCGTATCACGGGCGAGCCGTTTTCGCTTGCTTCATCCATGAGTGATTTTATGTAATCCTTCATGCCGAGGCGTATATCAAGGTATTTCCTGAGTATCTCATAGACCTCTTCGCCGTAGCTCCAGAGCTCGTTTGGCCGGCCTGTTTCCGAGAACCCTCCGCCGTAATCGAGATCGGATAAATTGGGTATATCGTGCGGACCTCTGTCGCCGTGCATGCGAAGCACAGGGCAGAACGTCGAAAACTGGAACCAGCGCACAAGCAGCTCGTTAAAGTGCTCGTCACGGATGTCTCCGAAAAATCCACCTGTATCGGATACCCACCACGGTATTCCCGCAATGCCGATATTCAGTCCGGCGCTGAGCTGATCTCTCAGCGCCGCAAAGCTTGAGCGTATATCTCCCGACCATACGAGCGCCGCGTATTTTTGGCTCCCGACCCATGCGCACCTCAGAAGGTTTACTATATCTGTTTGGCCTTCGGCCCTCATTCCTTCATAAAACGCCATTGCGTGCTCCCTCGGATAGCTGTTTCCGACCTTAAGCGCAGGCCCCGTATAATGGCGGTAGTTCTCGTAGTCGTACGCCGAATATTCGGGCTCCGCTTCATCGAGCCAGAACATATCTATGCCATAGCTATAATAATTTTCCTTTGCCTTATTCCATATGAATTTGCGCGCTTCGGGGTTGAGCGCATCATATATAACTGTATCACCCTGAAAATCAAAGCACTGCATTGAGCCGCGCTCCGTTCTTATAAACAGCCCATTATCAAGCATTTCTTTGAAATTGACGCTCTTTTTATCGACTGTCGGCCATATCGATACCATACAGCGCACGTCCATCTCCTTGAGCTCGTCCGTCATTGCTTTCGGATCCGGCCAATATTCGGGATCAAAGCTCCAGTCGCCCTGCCTTATCCAGTGGAAGAAATCGATGACGATAACGTCGAGCGGTATGCCGCGGCGCTTGTATTCGCGCGCTACCTCAAGCACCTCGTCCTGAGTGCGGTAGCGCAGCTTGCACTGCCACAGCCCGAGCGCATTATCGGGGAATTCGGGCGCGCGTCCCGTTACTTCCGTATAATTTTCTAAAAGCTTTTTCGGCGTATCGTCGGCAGTTATCCAGTAATCGAGCTCCTCCGATAAGAGGCTGTGCCACTGCGTATAATTCGCTCCGAACATGACTTCGCCTATTCCGGCGTTGTTCCATAAAAAGCCGTAGCCCTCGCTCGAGATATAGAATGGTATGCTTATCTGTGAATTACGCTGAGCAAGCTCAAGTATGCACCCCTTTAGGTCAAGATTGGGCTGCTGATACTGTCCCATACCGAATATTTTTTCTCCGGGGACTGCCTCAAAGCGCGCAGTTATTCTGTAGTCGTTCCCGCTTACCGCCTTAAATTCCCGTGCGGTGATCTTCATGCTTGGGCTGTGCTCGTTTGCGCCGCTGAAGTCTCTGTAATATTCCTTAAATATCAGGCGTTCACCGCTGTAGAATTCCATCCAGCCCGTATCGTGCACCGTACAGCTTATTTTGCCGTTGCGGATGACGGCATCGTGGCTGCCGATCGTTATTTCGGCCGATGATTTGACCGGAGAAAGCGCGATGCTGCACCCCGAAAAATCTGCGTTCTGCGTTGCACGTACCCGCAGAGCATTCGTTCCCCACGGCTCGATCGTGATCGTTTCGTTTCTTTGCTTCGCCGTCAGTCTGTTTTCTTGTTCAAAAAAGTACATACAGATTCCCCTTTGCTGTTTTTGCGGCGTTTTGCTCAAAACTGTCGTTTACTGTGAGCTGCTTTCGTGAGCCTTGTAATAGCTTGACGGAAGCTCCTCATCTGTTATACATTCTCCGTTTTCGTATATATATCTCTTTGAATATACGTATGTGCCGCCGGAGCTGTAGGAGACTGAGTGGTCAAGCTTTACTTCTCTTGCCGGATCCCAGGCCGTTCCTATGATGTCGACGTATATCGATGAGCCGTCGGTGTAGGCGCTTATCTTTATCGGATAGTTGGTATTGTTGCTGAACTGGAAATCAACGCCGTCGTCGGCAACGGTAGCGTCTTGACCGAGAGGCGCATATGATACGGTAAACATATGGTTCGTCCTTGAAACTATATCGAGCCCCGCATAGAGTACGGCGCAGTAAAGCGTTGTGCTGACCTGACATGTGCCGCCGCCTATTCCCTGAACGGTCTCGCCATTGACGTACTCGGGCGCAGTGTAAAATCCGTTATAGGTTGTACGCTTTCCGACCCTGTCGTTGAACGAGAATATCCCGCCGGGAGCGATTACGGCGCCGTTCAAAAGGCTTGCGGCTCTTGCCACGTTTGCGCTTCTGTTGGCGGTGGAGCTGCCGTAATAGGTGTTATATGAGGCGAGAACATCGGCAAACAGTTTGCTCTGGAGTGTTTCCGCCGTTACCGCGGCATACGATGTTTCCCACGGGACTATAACTGGTTCAACGCCCTCCTTTACCGTCGCCAGCATCGGCGCGACCTTTTCTTTGTCTATATACCGCCCGTTCTGCTCTGGGACTACGGTTACATCACCGTCTGTTATCTCGTAATATGCGTCTACAGGGTCTTTGTATACTGCAAGATCAAATTGTTCGACCGTAATATCCGACGGAGGCGCCGATTCGAGCGTTACAGGTATGTTTGTAAATCTTTCGTTTGCAATGGCGTTGAGGACATCCTCGCGCGCCTGTGTCACATCGTTGTTGAAGCCTGTATGTCCCGGCCATATCGTCGCTTCGTTGTTGTCCCTTACCTCAACATAATGGCCTACAAGCTCTCCGTATACCTGAACTCCGAATTGCCACAGCTTATCGTCAAGTTTCGTCTGGTCTATTTCGGCCACCGGCACGACAGTATGCCTGCGGAAGAAAAGCCCTACTCCCTTAAGAGCGTCGGTGAGCGTGTTCCCTGATTTTGCATAATTGAACGCCTTTTCGGCAGTTTCCTCGGGACTGGCCGAAAGACCTATGTCTACACCGTCTATCTCAAATGTCTCGCCGCCGCACTGCAGCGTTACCTTCTGATCTTCAAAAAGATATGTTTTTGTTATCTCGGCAAGCGCCTCCTCATATGTCATCCCACCAACGTTAAGTGAGTCAACATATACGTTGCGTGCAATGACGTCCGCGGGAAGCGTGGCTGCGGCGATTATGTAAAGCACAAGAAAAATACCCGCTGCTGCCGCTGCGAAGACCAGAGCGGGCTTTTTGATTTTATTCCATATCTGTGGTATTTTTATTGGGTTCTTTGC
>CALXRY010000013.1 GCA_944390955.1 uncultured Clostridia bacterium
GAAGTGATGTGGGAACAATTTTATAATCTCGGAATATACGAACAGAATGTAATAGATACAACAAGCCTTTCAATAAAGGATACGGCTTCCGCAGTAAAAGAGAAAATTACAAATAAATTAGCCCTACTCAGTATATAGTTTAAAGGTAATATAAATTCCGGTTCGTGAAATACAGAAATTTAGTTAGCGAGGACAAAGCAATGGATATACGGGAAATAAACCTTGACCATATTGACGCTGTAAAAAAGCTTATGGTTGACATTTTTTCCAAAGAGCCATGGAACGATACATGGACAGATGAACAGCTGCACTTGTACGTTTATGAAATGATTGAGAATAAAAATTCTTTGTCATTTGGTTTATTTGAAGATGATAACATGATAGGCATGGCTTTAGGTCATGTTAAGCACTGGTACGAGGGAACGGAATATTGGATCGACGAATTTGGCATTCTTCCCGAAAAGCAGCGCTGCGGGACTGGGACCGAATTCCTGACCGAAATAGAAAAAGCTTTGATAGATAAGGGCATTATTTATATTGCGCTTCTTACAGAAAGGACTGTGCCCGCATATCATTTTTATAAAAGAAACGGATTTGATGAAAAAGAAGAAACGCGCTTTTTTGTCAAAAGAGTTTAAAAAGACAGAAAAAAAATGAAAGTGAAAAATAAATTTGAAGGGAGGCTTTATATGGCAAAGATTCTGATCCACGGTTCGGGACATAAAGCAGAAAGCTGGAATGAAACAATTTCCTATATGGAAAACAACGATGATATCTTGTGCCCGAATTTAGTTTCTATTCTTAAAGGGAAAAAAGCAAGCTATGCGAACCTATATTCTTCCTTTACAGAATATTGCGGTAAAATTGACGGACAAGTTCACTTATGTGGTATTTCATTAGGCGGTATTTTGGCGCTGAATTATGCCTTGGACTTCCCGGAGAATGTTAAAACGCTGGTTTTGATCGGCACGCCGTATAAGATTCCAAAGGCGGCGTTTGCGTTTCAAAATATGATTTTTAGATTCTTACCGAAATCTGTTTTTGAGAATATGGCGTTTGATAAAAAAGATACGTTTGCTTTGGGAAATTCCATGAAGAGCTTGGATTTCGGCGGAAGGGTGCAAAATATCAAGTGTCCCGCGCTGATCATTTGCGGAAAGAAGGATAGTGCAAATATTAAATCGGCGTATTTCCTGTCGCAAAATATTAAAAACGCAGAATTAAAGATCATTGAAAATGTTGGTCATGTTGTTAACGAAGAAGCCCCGGAGGCTTTGGCAAAAATATTGGATGAATATTACAAATTGTATTCATAAAAAGGACGATTCTATTCTTCTCATATTATTTTAAGATCGGGACATACTGCATATGAGAGGAGGCAGAGAAAATGATCGAACAGGATACTATAAAGCTGCTGCGGGAGTGTGACGCCGGTATCAAAATGGGTGTTTCCGCGATAGACGATGTAATGGACCATGTCTCGGACGGAAGGTTCCGTGACCGCCTTGCAGATTGCAGAGCCGAGCACGAAAAGCTTGAGCAGCAAATACAGACACAGCTGGACAGGTTCCGGGACGACGGCAAGGAACCAAATCCTATGGCAAAGGGCATGTCATGGGTCAAGACGAACGCGATGCTTGCCATGGATGAGTCGGACAATACGATTGCCGACCTGCTCACCGATGGCTGCAACATGGGCGTCAAGTCACTGAACCGGTATCTGAACCAATATGAGGCGGCGGATGAACACACCAAGGATATCACAAAGCGGCTGATCAATCTGGAGGAAAAGCTTGCGGTCGATATGCGGCAGTATCTATAAAAAATCAAGCTCATAAAAGGGGACTGTATTCTCGCAAAAAAGCAGAGATTGCAGTCTCCTTTTATCGAAAAAGAATGTAAGAATTATTTTCTCATTGCTTGACAGTATATGAGTTTACAAAAGAGGACATGGAAAGCGAGGAAAAATACACGGCTGAGTTGTATACTTATATGTGAGGAGGATTCATATATGGAATGGCTCAAAAATCTAAGCGCGGCGATAGATTATATCGAGAAGAATTTAGACGACGATATATCTTATGATGAAGCCGCGAGGATAGCCTGCTGTTCGGTATTTTATTTTCAGCGTTTGTTTTCCTATGTTGCCGGGATTCCGCTGTCGGAATACATCCGCCGCAGGCGAATGACACAGGCTGCCTTTGAATTGCAGCGGACAGGCGCTAAGGTGATTGATGTTGCTCTGAAATACGGATATACTTCTCCGACAGCATTTAACCGCGCATTTCAAAGCGTCCACAATATCACGCCGAATGCAGCAAAAAACGCCGGCAGTAAGCTGAACGCATATCCGGCACTTCGGTTTTCCGTTAAGGTGACCGGAGAGACTGCAATGGCATATCATATAGAGCAAAAACCGCCGATGCGTATCGTCGGAGTGCGCACTCCGCTGGTTGAGGATATGGAAGAGATCCAAAGAAATATACCGGGATTTTGGGCAGACATTTTAAACGGCAAATACTTTTCACAAATATGCAGCTTGTCAAATCAGGATCCGAAAGGGATATTGGGAATAAGCGTATATGAAGGTCCTCAGCAA
>CALXRY010000014.1 GCA_944390955.1 uncultured Clostridia bacterium
TGAAAGGGTTATGGAGTACGATCCAAGTGATATTCAGCTTGGTCGGGGGCTGGCTCGGCTGGTTCCTCGGCGGCTGTGACGGACTTTTATACGCACTGACAGCATTCGCCGTTTTAGATTACATAACCGGCATTATGTGTGCTGTTACAGATAAGACATTGTCAAGCGAGGTGGGATTTAAGGGAATATGCCGTAAGGTGTTGATTTTCTTTTTTGGTCGGCATTGGCAATATTTTAGATATTCATGTGATAGGAAACGGCAGTGTTTTAAGAACTGCCGTTATATTTTTCTATCTTTCAAACGAAGGTGTATCCATCTTAGAAAATGCGGCGCACTTGGGGTTGCCTGTACCTAAGAAAATGAAGGAGGTTCTGGAGCAGCTGCATGACCGTGAACAGAAAGAGGATGAAAAAGATGAAAGTAAATAAAAAGCAAATCGCATATAACCGGACGAAGCGAACACTAAAGCCACAGTATATCGTCATTCATGATACAGGAAATCTGGGAAAAGGAGCAAACGCAGACTCTCACTTTCGCTATTTCAACGGAGGAAACAGAAACGCAAGTGCGGATTTCTTTGTAGACGATACACAGGTACTTCAGGTTAACGACTATATGACCTATTACACCTGGCACTGCGGTGACGGAAAAGGCAGATACGGAATCACCAATTCAAATTCACAGGGCATAGAAAGCTGTATCAACAGTGACGGCAACTACAATGCGGCATTTAATAATGCAGTATGGCTTACCAAACAGCTGATGGATGAACTCAACATCCCCATAAACCGAGTGGTTCGTCACTATGACACAAGCCGTAAAAACTGCCCTGCGTCTATGAGCAAAAATAACTGGGCGCTGTGGAGTGAATTTAAAAAGAGACCGACTGAGGAGGAGATCGATATGGAAAAACTAAACGCAATCGAAAAGGACGTGGCACAGCTGAAAACGGATGTGTCGGCTTTAAAAAATAGAATGATTTACGCCTGGGTTGATGACAATATGCCGGACTGGGCAAAGCCTACCGTTACAAAGCTTATGCGCAAGGGTTACCTAAAGGGCGACGAAGAAGGAAAACTGAACCTGGACGATAATATGCTCCGAATGCTTGTTATAAATGACCGTGCCGGATTATACGGTGAATAATGAATGATATAATCCCGTAAGAGATAATATTCTCTGCGGGATTATTTTTTTGTCTAAGTTCGTCAAAATCCATATTTCACCTCCAAAAGGAATTGAGAATAGCTTTCAGAATGGAGGAATTTCAATATGGGAAAAAACATGATAACACAAACAGAATTACAGCAGGATTACGACTATCACTTAGCACAAAAAACTGCAGAGACCCTATTAAAAAACAATCTTATTTCTTTGTCAGAATTCAACAAATTAACTAAAATAAACCGCGATGCATTTTTACCCCTTTTCGTTGAAATTATGCCGAAAATATGTTGACTATTATTGCTTTCAGAGTTAACATATGACACTAATGAAGAGAGGTGTAACACATGAAGAACATTACTAAAATCGCAAGTATTCCATCACATACATCTAAACTACGTGTTGCTGCCTATTGCAGGGTTTCCACCGAAAGCGATGCACAGCTGGAAAGTCTGGAAACTCAAAAAAGTCATTATGAGAAGTATATTGCTTCTCGCGATGATTGGGAATTCGCAGGTATTTATTATGATGAAGGAATCAGCGGAACAAAAAAAGAAAACCGCTCAGAACTTCTTCGATTGATGGCCGACTGTAAAGCGAAAAAAATAGATCATATCATTACAAAATCCATCAGCCGATTTTCAAGGAATACTACTGACTGTTTAGAGCTTATCCGAAAACTGCTGCAGCTTAATGTTACAGTTTTTTTCGAGAAAGAAAACATAAACACCGGATCTATGGAAAGTGAGCTCTTTTTATCAGTCCTAAGCAGCATGGCCCAAGGGGAATCAACATCTATTTCAGATAATATAAGATGGTCTGTAAAACAGCGTTTTCAAAACGGGACATTTAAATTGAGTTATCCGCCATATGGTTATCTTTGGAATGGTAGTAACCTATCCATTGACTTAAAGCAGGCTAATATCATAAAACGCATATTTTCTGATGCTCTATCAGGCAAAGGAGCAGAGACAATTGCAAAAGAGCTCAATGCACAGAATATTCCATCAAAAAAAGATGGCCGCTGGACCTCTAGCACAATTCTGGGAATTCTATCGAATGAAAAATATGTAGGAGATGCGGTCTTCCAAAAAACTTTTACCGATGAAAGTTTTACGCGTCACAGAAATATTGGGCAACTAGACATGTATTTAGCCGCAGGGCATCATCCCGCCATTATCAGCCATGAGGATTTTGATGCTGTTCAAAAACTTATTGCGCAACGAGCCGCAGAAAAAAACATCGAAAAAGGAAGCGATAAATATCAAAAACGATATGCTTTTTCCGGGAAAATCATCTGTGGCGAATGTGGCAATACCTTTAAACGCCGGGTTCACTCCGGAGCATATAAAAAGTACATTGCTTGGTGCTGCAACACTCATCTTTCAGATATTTCATCTTGCTCCATGAAATATATTCGCGATGATAAATTGCAGGTTGCCTTTGTAACCATGCTTAACAAGTTAATCTACAGCCATAAGCTAGTCTTGCGGCCGTATCAAAGAGCTATTGAGAATAACTCAAGAGACGAAGCACTTGGACGTATTCAGCATTTAGAAAATTTATTAGAGCGAAATTTGGAGCAAAGAGAAACACTTACAAGGCTTATGACACAAGGCTATATCGACCAGGTGCTTTATAACCGTGAAAACAATGCACTACTTACGCAGGCTGATGAATACCGAGCAGATATTGAGGTAATCAACGCAAATATGTCAGGAGACGTATCAAAGCTGAGTGAAACTGTAAAACTACTTCGATTTGCAGAACAAACTGATATGCTGGAAAATTTTAATGAGGAGCTTTTTACAAGCTTTGTAGATCATATTCAGGTATTCAGCCGCAGTGAAATCGGATTTGTTTTAAAATGTGGACTTACTCTCAAAGAAAGGATTGGTGATTAGATGGGACATACACCCTTTGGTTATCGAATTGAAAACGGGGTTGCTGTTATCGACAAAGCCGCCGCTACACAAATTAAAGCGCTTTTTTCCGGCTATCTAGGTGGTCTTTCCTTGGAAAATGCCGCAAAAGAAGCCGGAATCAAAGCCTACCACAAAACGGTAATGAACATACTCGGAAACAAGCATTATCTTGGTGATACTTTTTATCCACCTATTATTGACAGCAAAATATTTTATGCCGCTCATGAAGAACGAAGGCGCAGAGCTGCAAAGCTCGGCCGCAACAATCTATACAAGGAACCGCAGCCCTTGAAGATACCTATATCTTTTACAATGAAAACTGCCACAAAATACCATTCAAACCCTCAAAAACAGGCTGAATATCTGTACAGCCTAATAGAAAGCGTGGTGCTTTAGATGGGAAATGTTATGATAATACCAGCAAAAAGGCAGATTGGAAACACTGCCAGACAGGATAAAAAGCCAAAGCTCAGAGTCGCAGCGTATTGTCGTG
Organism: uncultured Clostridia bacterium; assembly: GCA_944390955.1. GTDB lineage: Bacteria > Bacillota > Clostridia > UBA1381 > UBA1381 > Ornithomonoglobus_A. Next base: position 3,584 of record CALXRY010000014.1, read on the forward strand.
TCAGCACTGACAGCGACGAGCAAGCCACCAGCTATGAAGCACAAGTAGAACACTATACAGAATATATTCAGAAGAATCCCGATTGGGAGTTTGCCGGAATCTATGCTGATGACGGTATCTCCGGAACCAACACTAAAAGGCGTGACGAATTCAATCGCATGATTGATGACTGCAAGTCTGGTAAAATCGATATGATTATCACCAAATCCATCAGCCGATTTGCCAGAAATACGCTGGACTGCCTGAAATATATAAGACAGCTAAAGGACATGAATATTCCAGTCTTATTCGAAAAAGAATCCATCAATACGATGGATGCCAAGGGTGAAGTCCTTATCACAATTATGGCATCTCTGGCCCAGCAGGAATCTCAGTCCTTAAGCCAGAATGTAAAGCTGGGTCTGCAGTATCGTTACCAGCAAGGCAAGGTACAAATTAACCACAATCGTTTCCTTGGATATACGAAGGATACAGATGGTAACTTGGTTATCGACCCTGAACAAGCCGAAGTGGTAAAACGCATTTATCGAGAATACTTGGAAGGTTTCAGTATGGATAAGATTGCTGCCGGTCTTGAAGCTGATGGCATCCTCACCGGCGCAGGCGGAACGAGATGGCACACCAGTACCATTAACAAGATTTTAAGAAATGAAAAATATATCGGTGACGCTCTTCTGCAAAAGACCTATACCACAGACTTCTTGAATAAGACCAGAGTAAAGAATAACGGCCTTATGCCCCAGTATTATGTTGAAGGAAACCACGAGGCCATTATTCCAAAAGAAATCTATATGCGTGTACAGGAAGAACTGGTCCGCAGACGTGTTGTTAAAACCAGCGCCAATGGCAAGAAGCGCAGCTACAGCTGCAACCACTGTTTCTCCCAAATCGTCATCTGCGGCGAGTGCGGAGAGCTGTTCCGACGAATCCACTGGAACAATCGCGGCTGTAAATCCATCGTATGGCGCTGTATCAGCAGGCTGGAATCCACCGGATTGGAATGTCATGCCAGAACTGTCGATGAAACGGTATTAGAAAATGTGGTTCTGTCAGCCATTAACGAACTGCTGGGAGATAAGCCGGGATATCAGGAACAGCTCCAGCAAAATATAGCCGAAGCAATTCGTTCATCTTCTACAGCGACAGATGAAATTGATGAAAAGCTTGCGGTCCTTCAGCAGGAGCTGCTCCAAAGGGCAAACAACAAAGAAAGCTACGATGCTGTTGCCGATGAAATTCTAAGACTTCGAGACCTGAAACAGCAAAGCGTCATGGACACCTCCGCCCGTGACGAGCAGATCCGCCGCATCAATGAGCTGCAGGATTTCATCCGCCACCAGCCTACGCATTTGACCGAGTTTGACGAAACACTGGTAAAACGCTGGATCAAGCAGATAACCGTCTGGGATGACCATTTCACAGTAGAGCTAAAATCCAGGATAAAAATTGATATTGAAGGCTGAGTCCTATAGATTTGAAAAGACTCTTTATTACTGGATGACCAGTGATAGAGAGTCTTTTGTATTTAATAATTGATTTCAATATTATTAGATTATATTTATTCTAATAATGTAATTTCTTCTGCGTTTTCCATCAATTTTATACGATCTTTATTTTTTCTAAATTTTTCAACATCTTCATCCGTCAAGAAGAGCATTACTGACTCATACATTCGTTTCCCTTCTGCTGGTTGCAACATCATCGTAATCTCTCCATCACCGCTCGAATCAACAGGAACCATATTTTTTATGCTTGCCCCGAAAATTCCACATACTCCTTTTAATTCAATTGTCTGTCCTAATAATTCATAATGTCCATAAGCTTTGAATTCAAAGAATATTTCTTTTTCAATGGGCATATTATTACATAAATCCTTAGGTATGCTTTTTCCCTTTACACTATTATATTGTTTATATGTTTTATACGGCTTTTTTTGGACTATACAACGATATATTTCCTCTACACATCTTGCATCGCCTACTGTAATTCCATCTTTGATATCAAAAGAAATTCCAAATACATTTTCTAGTTTATATAGTTTCCCCCAAAAATCTATTGTTTCCTGAGATATCTTTTTTTCTGATGATTGTATCGACTCTGAAAATTGTATGCCTCCAATTTTCCCTTTTCCATCCATAAATGCATTGTAGATTTCATATGCTGATAACACTTCTAAAACTGTTTTCACATTTTTCATACAAAGGTTGAATGTTATTGTGAATTTTTTTTCATGCACATCTATATAATAGCCTACTGAAAGTGGAGCTTTTTCTACACTTTCAAACCGCTGAGTATAGAGACTCTTATGCGGCGTCCTTTGCATATGCAATGTTTTATCATATCCATTTCCGCTAAAAACCATTTCAAACGGTTCTGGAAAAGGACTAGGTTGCATATAGAAACGTATTTTTTCAAAGCTAAGATTTTTAAGCGGGGCTTTAACAATCTCCTCAGCTTTTATACGGTTTCCATTTATTTTAAAACATCCATCATCTTCGGGTACAATAGCTATATCAGTCTGTGAATTATATGAATACTGTTTCAGCTGTTCTATAGTTGGTTCCTGGGGCAAAGCGTTTTTGGCATCTTCTGATAATAGAATTTTGCCAGATATATTTAAGCCATTATCTGCGTCAAGTCTGCAAAACCCATCATCTTCATAAACATATTTAAATCCCTGTGGCAAATCTGTACTAATTGCATCAATAACTGCCTTAGGTGGGGTAGATGTATATTGTGGCTTCCTAATAAAAGTATCTTTGAAATTAGAAAACATTACAAATCCCTCCTTACTTCAGACCAAATCAAAATTTTTGATATTAGCTTATCACATTTACTTGCATCAAGTCTTTTTTTCTTTATAACCTCTGCGACTTTTTCGAATTCATCTTCACTATTTAAAATTATATATTTTACGTCATCAGCATCAAATTTAAGCCAACATTTATTGGATAAGGCCATAGCTTTATTCAATGTATTTTTACTAAATATTTCTTCCTCTGTTATAGCTTGCGGCAATTCTAGCAATTTAACATTAGGTATGAATCTCCATTCACACTCATCAGTGAAATTTTTTTGAACAGATTCTCCATCTCGCTCCATTGTCCCATCAATTGCCTTTAAATAAAACATTTGCGATAATAAAAAATTCTGCGCTGAATCTTCCGTTTCAGCATTTAATGAATCCTGAAACGCCTTTCTAAAATCCTCTTTCAAAATTGATTTAGGATTGATATACTGCACTGGTTGAATACCCTTATCAATACCCCATTTTTTAGAAAAAGCAATACCATATCCACCGTAAAATGAAATATGTTCCTGCATCTTATGTAGATTGATATCACAAAAACATAACATTGGATATGCTATTTTATTCATGCCAATCTGCAGGTAATCTATATCTTCAATGCAATATCTAGGTATAATTGCAAATTGCTCTATAACTGGTAATAAGTATTCCAGTTTGTCAACAAAATGAAATAACGTGTCTGCACTCTGTATGGGTGGAGTATAGGAATGTTGCTTTGACTCTATTGCCTCGTCAACCGGACATACAAATTTATTATTTTCCTGATTCATATATACATTCTCCCTTCATAACAGCATACATACAATCTGTATTTCAATGTTAGAATTTTACTCTATGTGGGCCTATAATCCATTCCACTGCCTACCTACCCTCTAAACCTTGAGTGGGCGAAACTGCTGTAAAGTAAAAACATCTAATCTGCTCACAGGTAGGTTGTGGCAGTGATTTTGACATTTGAAAATTTAAGGTTTTCCTCTTAGATATGTTTCCTTTAACAGGAAGCCACCGGGAAGTGAAATTGATGTCAAGCTCAAGAAATGCCGTAAATAAGCCATTTTTCAGTCTTTATTTTTCGTTTTTTGACATCAATACCACCGTCTCAACATGCGCAGTTCTCGGGAACATGTCAAAGGCCTGGGCTGCGGTTATATCATAGCCGCCTTCGGCAAGTATTTTTGCATCTCTTGCAAGCGTTGCGGGATCGCATGAAACGTAAACTATACGCTTCGGTGCGGCATCGAGTATTGCGGCGAGCGTCGCTGCATCGGAGCCCTTTCTCGGCGGGTCGAGTATGACAACATCCGGGCGTTCTCCGGCTTTTATGAGCTTCGGTACAATGCTCTCCGCGCTCTCCGCATGAAACACCGCATTATCTATATTATTTATCCGCGCGTTTTCACGGGCATTTTCCACGGCCTCGGGTACTATTTCAACTCCCGTAACGTGCTTTGCCGATTTTGCCGAGCAGAGAGAAATGGTGCCTATCCCGCAGTAAATATCGAGTACGCGTTCATTGCCTGTGAGCGACGCGTATTCGAGCGCCTGTGAATAAAGTCTTTCCGTCATTTCGGGATTGACCTGAAAAAAGCTCCTGCACGATATCCTAAAGCGTATACCAAGCAGCTCATCCTCTATAAAATCCCTGCCGAAGAGCGTTTCACTCACGCCGTCCGGAAAATTCAGAATGACAGATGCAACGCTTTCGTCCGCCGAGGCTATGAGCTGCGCAAGGCGTTCAGTACGAGGCGGGTGTTTTGATACGTCAAGAGCCGCCATCGTCTGACCTGTTTTTGCGCCGCGGCGTATAAAGAGCTGTTTTATGCCGATGAAGCCGCTTTCGCTTATATATTTCATGACCGCAGCCTTTATAAGACTGTCTCGCGGATCACATAGCAGACAGTCGCCGATGGGAACGATGTCATGGCTTTTTTTAAAATAAAAGCCGCAGATGGGTTCTTTTGTACAGTCTATTTTATATACCGCCTTGTTGCGGTAGCGGCTGCTTCGTCCGTCGTTTACTTTGTTAAATTTGAAATCCGTGAATCCGCCTATCCTGCGCATTGCCTGAGAGGCGGAGTTTGCCTTTGATTTAAGTTCGGAGGAATAATCGGTATTTGCCGTTTGGCAGCCGCCGCATATGCCAAAATGCGGACATTCGGGCACGATCCTGTGCGGCGACGGAGCTGTTATTTCGGTCAGAGTTCCCTCGGCAAAACGCTTTTTTACCCTTGTTATCAGCACGCGCCCGGTATCTCTCTCGACCGCACCGGAAACGAAAACGGTCATTCCGCCGATATGGCCGACTCCGCGGCCGTCGGAGGAGGTGCCCGTTATTGAGATGTCATATTCGGTGTTCTTTTCTAAAGCCATATCTTCTCCGTTATACTTTATAATTTGTTTCTATCTCTATCGTCTTTCCGTTTAGATATTCAAGCTCTCCGGCGGGAGAGGTGAAAGCGAATCCTATTTTGAAGCTGCAGAGCGAGTACGGTTTTCCGGTGCGTTTTGCTCCGTATTTCACGTCTCCCTCGAGCGGGCAGCCTATTGCCGCAAGCTGCGCACGTATCTGGTGCGTTCGTCCTGTGAGAAGCTCCACCTCAAGCAGTGCATGCCCGCCGTCTGAGCGCAGCACTCTGTATTTTGTGCGTATCTCTCTGCCGCCACTGTCCGAGATATTCACCCGCTTATCGCCGCGTAAAAGGTGAGAAACGAGAGTGTCGGCGGGCTTTTTCGGAATGCCCTCGGTTATGCACACGTAATATTTTTTTATCTCCCGGCTCTTGATCTTTTCATTTATTATGCGCAGTGTCGCGGCGTTTTTTGCGGCTATGACAAGCCCCTCTGTATTCCGGTCCAGTCTGTTGCAGAGCGCCGGCGTAAATGACTGCTCCATTGAAGGGTCATACAGTCCGCGCTCATACAGATAGCCGAGTATCCTTGAGATGAGCGTGTCGGCCGTGCCTTTGTCGTCCGCATGGACTACGAGCCCGCGCGGCTTGTTCACAACGAGAATGTTTTCGTCCTCGTATACGACGTTCAGTTCTCCTCCGGCGTGTATTTCCACGGGTGCCCTTTCAAAAAATTCATCACGGAAATAAAGGGCGAGAATATCGCCCTCGTTAAGGATACGCGCTCCGTCCTTTACATGCTTTCCGTTTATTCTGACGCAGTTTTTGCGCAGCGATTTATAGAGCATGGACTTCGGGAGCAAAGGCATGAATTTTGTAAGGAATTTATCGAGCCGCTGACCAGAGTCGTTTTTTGATATCGTTATTTGTTTCATTATATTTAATGTGCCAACAGCTTGGCTGCTTATTTGCCTTGTCCGTAGTAGGCGTTTGCGCCGTGCTTGCGCAGGTAATGCTTGTCAAGTATCGTCTGCGAGATCGGCGGAAGCCCGGGATTGAGCGTCATGCAGCGGTAGGCCATTTTAGCGACCTCCTCGAGCACGACTGCGTTATGTACGGCATTGTCCGCATCGGTCCCCCATGTGAACGGACCGTGGTTCGATACAAGCGCGCCGGGGATAGCCGCAGGATCCTTGTCCTTGAACGTTTCGATTATCACAAGCCCTGTGTTCTTTTCATAATCACCCTCGATCTCTGCTTTTGTCATAAGGCGTGTCGCGGGTATCTCGCCGTAGAAGTAGTCGGCGTGAGTCGTTCCGAATGCCGGGATAGGCATACACGCCTGAGCGAATGATGTCGCCCATGGCGAATGCGTATGGACTATCCCGCCGCATTCGGGGAATGCCTTGTAGAGCTCAAGGTGTGTAGGCGTGTCGGACGAAGGATTGTAATCGCCCTCGACCTTGTTCCCTTCCATATCTATTACGACCATATCTTCAGGTCTGAGCTTATCGTATTCAACGCCGGAGGGCTTTATGACGAACAAGCCTTTCTCTCTGTCTATACCCGAAACATTCCCCCATGTAAATGTAACAAGACCGTGAGCAGGAAGCTTTAAATTAGCCTCCCATACCTGTTTTTTTAATTCTTCAAGCATTATTATCTCTCCTTATTTTAAATAGTCTATGGCTGCTCTTTCTATGGGCAGTCCCTTTTTATATCTTTCCGCAAATTCGTTAAAGCCGCGCACGTCCTCGGGATCGGGCTCAAGCGTATACGCCTCGCTTCCGGCAAATACCTCTGTCTCAAGAAATTCGGGAAGAGTCTGTCCGTCCTTTTTGTTCATCATATATGATGCAAGGATAGCGATGCCCCATGCGCCGCCCTCTCCTGCAGTTTCCATAAGCGATACGGGCGTGTCTATCGCAGCAGCCATGAACTTCTGACCCACGTCCTTTGTCTTGAACAGACCGCCGTGCCCGAACATCCTGTCAAGGCGAACGTTTTCTTCCTTTAACAATATATCCATTCCAAGCTTAAGCGCTCCGAGCGACGTATAGAGGTTTGCGCGCATGAGATTCGCAAGGCTGAATTTTGATTCGGGAGTGCGTGCAAGCAGTGGACGGCCCTCCTCAAAGCCTGTCGTGTGCTCGCCGGAAAGATAGCAGTAGGAAAGCAGCCCTCCGCATTCGGGATCACCCTCGAGCGCCTTGAAATACAGCGTATCATAGAGCTTCGGGGTGCTTATCTCAACGCCGAGAGCATCGGCAAATTCGCGGAATATATTTACCCATGCGTTTATGTCAGACGTGCAGTTGTTGCAGTGCACCATCGCAACAGGGTCGCCTGTGGGCGTCGTAACGAGGTCTATCGCATCATATGCCTTTGATAGCTCGCGCTCGAGCACTACCATCGCAAATACCGACGTTCCGGCCGAAACGTTTCCTGTTCTTTGGGCAACGCTGTTCGTTGCGGTCATGCCTGTTCCCGCATCGCCCTCTGACGGACAGAGAGGGATGCCTGCCTGAAGCCTTCCGCTCGGGTCAAGCAGCTTTGCGCCCTCCTCTGTGAGTGTTCCGGCATGCTCTCCTGCAACGAGCACCTTCGGCATAATATCCCTGAGCTTCCACGGAAGGTTTTTCGGCGCAATGAGCTCATCAAACCGGTCCATCATAGTTGGGTTGTAGTCTTTTATCGTACTGTCTATCGGGAACATCCCCGATGCCTCGCCTATGCCGAGCGTTCTCTCTCCGGTGAGTATACGGTGAACATAGCCGTCGAGCGTCGTCATGAAGTCTATGTCCTTGACGTGCTCCTCGCCGTTAAGGATAGCCTGATAAAGATGCGCTATACTCCAGCGCTGCGGGATATGAAAGCCGAACAGCTCTGTGAGCGCTTCCGAGGCGGGCTCTGTTATTGTGTTGCGCCATGTCCTGAACGGAACGAGCAGCTTGCCGTCCTTGTCGAACGCCATGTAGCCGTGCATCATTGCGCTGAAGCCTATCGCACCGATATTCGTCAGCTCAAGCCCGTATTTTTCCTTTACGTCCTCCGCCATCGAACGATAGCAGTCCTGAAGCCCTGTCCATATATCGTCGAGCGTATATGTCCAGATGCCGTTGTCGTAGCGGTTTTCCCAGTCGTGGCTGCCCGAGGCTATCGGACGGTTTTTGCTGTCAACGAGCACCGCTTTTATGCGCGTCGAGCCGAACTCTATCCCGAGAGCCGTCCTGGCGCTTTTAATGGCGTTTTTGATTTCTTCCATTAATACCTCTCCCCTTTATATGTATTGGTGATATAATTATATATAATTTCCCGTCGTTTAGCAATAGCTATTTTTAAATTTTTTATATAAATTCATCAATGATGCAGTAGTTATGTAAACATGTTTACGGAAATATTACAAAATGTTAATACTAAGCTTAATATTTATGTTGCAATGTTGTAATCTTTGTGGTATAATAAAGGGTAAGAGCAATATCAAGAGGGGGATTATCGGTGGACTTGCTAATATTCAGTAACATAGGAAATGACGAATGCGTGAGAGGCATTCTTGAGAAGGATAATTCAAGGGTGCTAAGAAGCGTAGTAATGTTCGCCGAAAAAGAGGGCCTTACCGACAGCGGTATAAGGGAGTACATAGCGTCACTGCTGGCTAACGACGACAATATTCTGTCGGAGCTTGCGCAGTCAGGCGCGGCAGTCGGGGACGACCTCTACAGGCTCGCTATGCTCGATATAGAGCGTATTTACGATAAGCTTTTCTGTGCGGCGCATATGAAATATTCGCCGTCCGGAAACGACACGGGCTTCTGCGAGGCGTATAAGGATTCGATACGCGGTATCACCGCGTCCGGAAGCGCAAAGGAGTTGCTCGATAAGCTGATCATGCATTACAGGAATCTCGGCAGCGGAGTTCTTGCCAGGTACAACGCGTTCAAATTTGACGGAGAGATTCACGGCATACGCAGGATCGACGGCATTTCCTTTGACGACCTTATAGGGCTTGAATACCAGAAGCAGGTGCTGATAGACAACACTTCCGCGCTTGTTAACGGTCGGCGCGCCAATAACGTACTGCTTTTCGGAGACAGAGGAACGGGGAAGTCCTCGTCCGTAAAAGCGCTGCTTACGATGTTTGCGGAGAAGGGTCTGAGGCTTATAGAAATACCTAAAAGCAGCATATCGGAGATCCCGCAGCTTATGGAGACCTTAAGGCACAGGCCTCATAAGTACATATTGTTCCTTGACGATCTGACCTTTGAAACACACGAAACAGAATACCGTGCCTTGAAGATAGCCATGGAGGGTCAGCTCCAGGCTCAGAACGAAAACGTACTCATCTACGCCACCTCCAACCGCCGCCATCTCATTCGTGAGAACTGGGCAGACCGGGAGGGAGGCGAGGTGCATGTGAACGATCAGATGCAGGAAACTCTGTCGCTTTCCGAGAGGTTCGGCATCTCCGTCGTTTTCTCGTCGCCGAACCAGAAGGAGTATCTGCATATCGTCGGTGAAATGCTCAAAAAGCACGACATAGAGATGAACGCGGATATCGAAAAGCAGGCGGTAGTATGGCAGATGAACTACGGTTCGAAAAATGCGCGCTGCGCAAAGCAGTTCGTTGCAAGCTACATTGCGAAACTGAAATAATTCAAGAAGGTATCAGACAGGAGGTAATACCAATGAACAAGAAATTGATCTCAGCACTGCTGTCGCTGAGTATGATCGCGGGAGGTATAGGCGTGCTCGCGGCCGAGGATACGGCAGGCAGCGCGTCTGCGAGAGCATCGATCACGGGCGAAATGTCCGGAGCGGATGTGATATTGAGGGATATAGATTCCGAT
>CALXRY010000015.1 GCA_944390955.1 uncultured Clostridia bacterium
CTCCGGCGGCACGTCCTTGCCGAGGTCTATGACGTCGTAGCCGTAGTTCTCAAGCAGCACTTTTACTATATTCTTTCCTATATCATGTATATCGCCCTTGACCGTCGCTATTACAATTTTCCCCTTACTCTCCTGCTTTTTTTTTTTTCTTTTTATCGTGCTTTTTATAACAGCAAACGAGTTCTTGACCGTCTCCGCGCTCATCATCAGCTGCGGCAGGAACATAGTTCCTTTTTCAAATTCCTTACCCACATGATCAAGCGCGGGGATTATTATGCTGTTTATAACGTCCATCGGCGCCTTTTCCTCGAGCGTTCTTGCCGTAACGGCCGCCGCCTGATCCTTGAGCCCCTTTATTATCACATCGGCAAGCGGCTCCGTCTCCGGTGTGTCCTGAATTTTTTCGCCGGTCGTTGTCACAGTCGTCTGCGCCTTTGTTCCGGCATAAGTGCTCACATAGCCGGCGCAGTTCTCGTCTATGCCGGTAAGTGCCTTGTATGCGCGGCACGTATTCATCATGCTGTCGGCACACGGGTTTATTATGCAGGCGTCGAGCCCATTGTTCAGCGCCATCGCAAAAAACGTGCTGTTTATAAGCTCGCGCCTGGGCAGCCCGAACGATATGTTCGATACCCCAAGGACCGTCTTTATCCCGAGATACTCTTTTATCATTTTAAGCGCCTTTATCGTCTCCGCACTCTCCCTCTGCTGGGCAGAGATAGTCAGCGTCAGAGCGTCCATGACGAGGTCCTTTTTCTTTATGCCGTATTTTGCGGCTTCTTCGGCGACCCTTTCTGCGATTTTCACTCTGCCCTCGGCCGTCGGCGGTATACCGTCCTCGTCAAGGCACAGCCCGACAAGCACTCCGCCATATTTTTTCACTATCGGCAGTATCGCATCGAGGCTTTCCTTTTTGCCGTTCACGGAATTTACCATCGGCTTTCCGTTGTATATCCTTAGCGCACGCTCAAGCGTAACGGGGTCTGATGAATCTATCTGGAGCGGCAGATTAACGGCCGCAGACACTGCCTTCACCGCCTTTTCCATCGTAGCGCATTCGTCTATCTCGGGAAGTCCAACATTTACGTCAAGTATATCGGCTCCCGCATCCCTCTGAACGAATGCCTCGTTAAGGATATAATCTATATCCTGATTTTTGAGCGCTTCTTTAAACTTCTTCTTTCCCGTTGGATTTATCCTCTCGCCTATTATGACCGGACGGTCGTCAAGGAACACCGCCCTTGAATATGAAGCGGCCACGGTATAATTTTTTTCTTCAATCATTGGAGCATATCCCGAGCAGTAATCAATGAGCTTTTTTATATGTCCGGGAGTAGTACCGCAACAGCCGCCTATGACGCTTGCGCCGAGAGCAGCTATTTTTCCACACTCACGCCCGAATTCGTCGGGATCAACGTCATATACCGTCTGTCCGTTTTCTACCCGCGGCAGTCCGGCGTTCGGCTGCGCCATAATAGGAATCGAAGCGTATTTTGCAAGCTCCTCCATCATAACGGCTATCTGCGCAGGTCCGAGACCGCAGTTTATCCCTATACAGTCGGCTCCAAGCCCCTCAAGTATCGCGCACATAACAACAACGTCCGCTCCGGTAAGCGTCTTTCCGCTCTCATCAAACGTCATCGTACAGAACACGGGCAGGCCCGTATTTTCCTTGACGGCAAGCACCGCCGCCTTTGCTTCGAGAGTGTCTGACATCGTCTCTATAATAACAAGATCGGCGCCGCTCCTTTCGGCTGTCTCCGCAGTGCGCTTGAAGCTCTCATAGCACTCGTCAAACGAAAGATCGCCAGAAGGCTCAAGAAGCCTTCCTGTCGGGCCCATATCGAACGCCGCGAAGCGAGACTATACCGGCGTTGAAAATTTTTCGGCGCATTGTTTTGCTATAGCCGTGCCCTCCGCCGCAAGTATATCGACGCTGCCTCCGAGTTCCTCGGCCTTTAACGGATTTGCCCCGAAGGTATTCGCCGTTATTATGTCTGCTCCCGCTTCAAGATACCCGTTGTGTATCTTTTCTATCAGCGACCTGTCCGTAATATTAAGCAGCTCAGGAATATCGCCGCCCTTCATGCCGTTTTTCTGGAGCATCGTTCCCATGGCCCCGTCAAAAAACAGCAGTCTCTTTCCCAGTATATCTGTAATTTTCAATTCTTCCTCCATCCGTCCGCCGTAGGGCGGCACAATTTGATCAAAACAGGCTGTTTATTGCGCTCACTATTTTCTGAGCCGTCTCCGGCCTGTTCATCGTATAAATATGTATCCCGTCCACATCATTTGAAAGCAGCTCTGTTATCTGATCAACCGCATACGCGATGCCCGCCTGCTTCAGAGCCTCAGGATTGTTCTCGTATTTTGCAAACATCCTCGTAAACTTCGACGGCATCGACGCTCCGCCGGAAAGTATGCACATACGCTTTATCTGCGATGCCTGCGTAAGCGGCATTATTCCCGCCGTTATCGGTACGCTTATCCCTTTCTTTGCCGCAAGGTCGCGGAATTCATAGAATTTATCGTTGTCAAAAAACATCTGCGTCACAAGAAAATCGCAGCCAGCATCTACCTTTATTTTAAGGTTGTCCACATCCTTTTCAATATCCGGTGAATCCGGGTGGCACTCAGGATAGCACGCCCCGCCAACGCAAAATCCGCCGTGCTTCTTTATATCGGTAACAAGCTCCGACGCATATCTGTAATCGGTCATAACGGGACCGCCGTCCTTCGGCATGTCTCCGCGCAGTGCAAGGATATTTTCTATGCCACGCGCCTGCATATCGTCAAGCATTTCCTTTATACTATCTTTTCCGGCAGTTATACAGCTCAGATGAGCCAGCGAGGTCATGCCGTGCCGCTTCTGTATGTATTCCGCGATATCGGCCGTCTTTTTCGAGGTAGAGCCTCCCGCACCGTACGTCACGCTTATGTAATCCACCGGCTGCTTCACAAGCTCGTCCACCGCGGCCTTTACAGAATCTGTCCCCGACTCCTGCTTGGGCGGGAATATCTCAAACGACAGCACCTGTTTTTTTGAATCGAATATGTCTTTAATATGCATTTATTTACTCTCCATATGCTCCGCAGCCAAAAATAAACTGCTTATTTTAAATTTATACTTGTTATTATACTAAAAATTTGTTATAATATCAAGAGTAATCTTGAATAAATAATAAAATAGCAGGGAGCGGATGTTCGCTGCTTCAGGCTGCTTACAGACTTTTTATATTGCTGCATTCTTTAAAGGGGGTCAGTGCGGCCCCCTTTGCCCCCGCACACGCTTTTAAAAAGCTTGGCAAACATAGCTCAGACACCCGCCATACCATCCGCGTCCTTCGTGACTTTCTCTGTTATCTAATACCGGCGCGAACGGGCGGCCTGACGGTGCTCCGCACACGTTACGACTCGCTATATGAAACTTTCGCTCCGCGAAAGTATTTAAATACATAAAAGGAGAATACAAATGTTTCTTATAATAGGTCTCGGCAACCCGGGGCGTCAATACGATATGACGCGTCATAATATCGGGTTCCATACAATAGACTATATTGCGGATAAATACAACGTAAAAATAAATAAGCTCAAATACAAGGCGCTTTTCGGCGAGTGTATCATCTCCGGCGAAAAAACGCTTCTTATAAAGCCGCAGACGTATATGAACCTCAGCGGCGAGAGCGTTATAGATTTTGTGAATTTTTATAAGATACCGGTCGAAAACATCATCGTTATAAGCGATGATATAAATCTCGATGCGGGCAGGCTCCGTATACGCCCGAAGGGCAGCGACGGAGGACATAACGGGCTCAAGTCCATAATATATATGCTGCAGAGCGACGAATTCCCGAGGATACGCATGGGAGTCGGGGCGCCGCGCCATGAGGATTATGAACTTGCGGACTTCGTGCTCGGGCGCTTCACAAAGGAGGAGATACCCGTGATGGAGGACGCTATAAAAAGAGCCTGCGGCGCTGCCGAGGAAATAATCGCAAACGGCACGGGATCGGCTATGAATAAATATAACGGCAGATAACGTGAAAAATAAGCGGCGCATCTCGCCACCCGCCGCGACTTGAAGTACACAAAGTACGTCGGCGTCGCGTTGGGCGTCGATCTGCACTCATCGCCAAGAAGGGCGGACAGCCGAAGGCTGGCTTTTGCATGGCAAAAGTGATGACAGGCTTCTTTTCCACGTTATGTTTTATGCCGCCGACGGTGAATAGAGGATTAATATGAACTTCCAAAATATTTTACATGATTACGAAAAATACAGGGAGCTGCGCTCCGGACTTGAAAAAACTCCTCTCTCCGTTTCGGGAGTGGAGGAATCGGCGCGCGCTCAATTAATATATTCGCTTTTCGAGGAGCAGGATAAGCACGCGCTTGCCGTATGCTACAGCGACATGGAGGCGCGTGCTCTTGCGGCCGATCTCGGCTTTTATACCGACAGCGTTCAGATATTCCCGTCAAAGGAATATATCTTCTATAATATAGAAACAAGCGGCCGCGGAAGCCAGAACGAAAGGCTCGGCGCGGTAAGCAGGCTCGTTTACGGCGAAAAGATAATAACCGTAACGAGCCTTGATGCGCTTATGCAGTACACGATACCAAAGGATGAGTTTGCGGAACATACGATAAGCTTTAATCTCGGTGATGCATTCGACCTTGAGGAGCTCTGCGCCAAGCTCATAATCATGGGCTACAGCCGCGAGGAGCTTGTCGAGGGCGAGGGTCAATTTGCGCTCCGCGGCGGCATACTCGATGTGTTTTCTCCGAATTACGAAAACCCTGTAAGAATTGAATTTTTCGATAACGAGACAGATTCAATACGGCTTTTTGACCGTGTTTCACAGCGCACTCTCGACAAAATAGACTCGGCAGCCGTCATTCCCGTGCGTGAGGCAATAATTACCGATGAGCGAAGGGAAGCGCTTGCGGCAGCGGTAAAGAAGCGCATAAATTCAGCAAAAAAACGCGACGACAGCGAATACTATATCGAAACTGCCTCAGCGGAGCTTGAGAGCCTCACAGAAAAGCGGTATTTTCCGTCGCTCGACAAATATATATCGCTTATCTACGGTAAGATCTCCTCGCTTCTCGATTATTTCAGTGACAATAACATGATATTCATAATCGACCCTAAGAGAATATGCGACCGCGGAAAAACATTTGAATGGGAGAAAAATGAAACAGTCGCCGAGCTCAAGGAAAAAGGCGTTATAGGTCCCGAAAAGGACAGCTTCTTTGTCGGTTATCAGGATGCACTGAGTAAAATGACAAAAAATGCCGTGATATCCCTTGAAACTCTGACGCACACCTCAAACGATTTTAAATACAGATCGCTTGTATCGTTCCTTACAAAGACGACTATATCATTCCACGGCAAGATAGATTATCTTTTCGAGGATATAAAGCGCTGGCAAAAGGACGGATATACGGTAGTCATTCTTGCGACGACACGCGGCAGGGGTGAAAATCTTGCCGGAGTGCTGAACGACCGCGGCATAAAAGCACGATTCGCCGGAGACAGCCAGGAATTCAAGCAGGGCGAAACGGTCGTTATGCGCGGTCAGATAAAAAAGGGCTTTGAATA
>CALXRY010000016.1 GCA_944390955.1 uncultured Clostridia bacterium
TACAGGCTTGTATTTGAGTATATAGACGCATTTTACAATACGCAAAGAATACACAGTCATTGCAATTACAAAACGCCGATGGAGCATGAAAGAGCGTATTACGAGAGGACGGCATAGCAGCTTTTATTCCACGGTTTGCTTGACAATGAGTGGATGGCATGATAGGCTCATGCCGCTGCGCAGCCCTCGTGGCACCGCCCCGGCGCAGGACATCATGCCATCCACTCATTGTCAAGCAAACCGTGGAATAAATGCGACCACTTTGTGCATTTTGCTGATTTTCCCAAAAAATAAAGGTTTAATGTGTCCGTTATCTTGACATAGCACCAAGTAACAAAAAATTTTTAATCTGCTCTGAGGGGGTATTTCTATATAAAAATTACCCTTGACGGCTTATGTACAGCAGAAGGATAAATACTCGGAGTGATGTGTTTTTTTGTTTACAGTCGAAAAATAAAGAGTTCCTGTGGTGAGTTTATACTGAGTGTAAATCATGCGCTAAAGACAGAAATCAATGCCTTTTATATAAAATTTGAGAATATGTATTTTTAGAAATAAATCACACGGTCAGATAAAGATTACCACGTATTTTTTTTAATACGGACAATGTATAATATTTTCAAGGCATTTTTATACCTTATAGTTTGTTTGCATATGGTCAAAATTAAAAGAAGAGGAGGATTTTTATGAAAAAACATGTCTCACTGGTTACTGCTTTGATAATGGCAGTGTCTGTATTTTCATCATTCAATGTTATGGCAGAGGAAGTCATTTCGATAAGCACAGCAGAAGAAATGCAGGCAGCGGTAACCAACGGGGGAAGCTACAAGGTAGCGGACGGCATTGAAGAGATAGACTGTGGAGATATTACACTTCAGATCAGGAAAAACATTGACTTGGACCTGAACGGAGCAGTTGTAAAGGTAAATAATGATGGATTTAATTTTCAGAATTATGAGCTTGAAGCAACCATCAAAAACGGAGTCATAAGCGGCAGCGGAAATTATGCCGTCAAGGCTATGGCAAAAACGCCGTCTGTCATCAATCTTGAAAATATTGAAACGACAGGCACAAAAAACGGAGTAGCAAGTGCTAATTCATATTATATAATAAATATTACCGGCAGCAAGATAAACGGAACGACGGCAGGTATAGCGGCAACTATGGGTCATTATACCGTAAAGGACGCCGAAACGGGAGGCATAACCGCAAGTAATGCATCGACACTTGATTTTGAGAATACAACGATCACAAGTACGGGCAGCGGTATTGCCGCTTACGGCACGGCGTCGGTCACGCTTGATAACTGTACGATAACGGGCAAGGTAAATAATTACGGCGTGTTCTGGAAAACATCGGGCGATCTCGCAATAAAAGATACGCAGATAACCATGGACACTAACGGAAAGGGCGTTATACATACCGACAGCGCAGCGGCAAATGTAACGATAGAAAATTCAACGCTGACAAATACATGTACTGCGGCGAACAAGGCGCTTGTTATGTCGAGCAACAGCACGGATGCGTCTGTATATACGATAAATGGCGGGACATACACGGGGCTGTTCGGATTTAATGCGGCTTCGTCGACGTCGCTTACGGTGACCGGAGGAACGTTCAGCTCAGACCCTTCTGACTATCTGGCGGACGGGCTTGCCGCCTTTGTAAATGATGATGGCATGTATGAGGTGACTGATGCGTCGCTTATCCCGACAGAGGGCCCGACGGACGTGCCCGCAACGCAGGATCCGAATGCGACTGCAGCGCCCTCGCCGGAGCCGACGGTTGAGCCGACACCGGTCGTAACTCCCGAGCCGACGCCCGTTCCGGAGCTGACGGTCGATGAGATATTCACCTCGGACATGATATTTCAGCGGAATAAGCCGATAAAGGTCTCGGGAACGGGAATAAGCGGACGGACTGTTACAGTTTCGTTTAACGGTGAAGAGGCAAGCGATTTAATTGAGCACGGCGTATGGAGCGTTGAGCTTCCCTCGATGGAGGCGCTTAAATCTGCCGATATGGTGATAACGTCGGAGGGAAATACGATAACGCTGACAAATATCGCTGTCGGTGAGGTGATCGTGATGAGCGGACAGTCGAATATGTTCCGCGATTTTAATTCCTTCAGATGGCTTGCGGACGAGGTCGATGCGGATTATCCCGATATAAGGCTCTACAGCTGCAATACTGCTGAAAACGGCTGGCAGCCCGCAACCACGGAAAATGCAATGAACTTTTCCGCAACTGGCTTTATGACAGGAAAGAGACTTTATCAGAATACCGGCGGTGAAATACCGATCGGTCTGATACGTGCGGCATATGACGGCTCAAATATAATGTCATGGATAAGCTCGTCGTCCGCATTCAGCGATCCGGATCTTTACCAGATGTACAACAGCTGCCAGACAAAATCAAAATGGCATACGGCATATATCAAGCCGATACAGAAGCTTAATATAGGCGGAGTTATGTGGTATCAGGGTGAAGGGAACACATGGTATAAAAACAATAACTATGAAAAGGCTTTGACAACGCTGATCGAAAGCTGGAGAGACGAATGGAACGATCAGGAGCTTCCGTTTGTGGTGGTGCAGCTTCCAACGGCTGATTTTAATATCATATACGGTAACAGAACTCCGTCAAATACAGGCGGTTTCTGTACGGGTATCGGGGTGCGTGACGCTCAATGGCAGGTATCACAGAAGCTTGAAAACGTTACTACGGTAGTTTCTATCGATACCGGAAGAAAAACAGAGGTACATCCTCAGGACAAGCAGCCTATAGCCGACAGAGCGGCAAAGGTGTTTGAGCATTATCTGATGGGTAACGATACGGACGCATATCAGTCACCATCTTATGATCATATGGAAATAACGGAAGACGGAAAAACCGTAATCCATTTTAAGAATGTTTATGATAAGCTCATATCGAAGGACGGTAAGGAGATAAAGGGCTTTACGGCTGCCGGAGAGGACGGAGTGTTTGAAGCCGTATCAGCGGAGATAAGCAGCGACGGACAGACGGTCATCGTCGATACGTCAGGCATCGAGGATCCTCAGGTTAGGTATGCGTGGAGCGACACGCCGTCGTTGGATGAGAGCGATACTCAGTATTATTCAAACATAAATCTTGTTAACGAAAGCGGCTTTGCCGTTGCGCCGTTCAGGACCGATACTGGGAAATATATGTATATGCTCGGCGATGATGACGAGCATATAGACTGTAATTTTGTTCCGTGGATAAGAGAGATAGCTCCAGCGGACGGAAGCACGGAGGACGGCAGTGTGACCGTCACCGTAAAGGCAGACGATGTTGACGGAGAGGTTACGGCGGTTGAGATATTTGTTGATGAGGCGAGTGTCGGAAGCGCCGAAAAGAGCGGCGATGTATGGGTAAAGGAGGTAAGCGGTCTTTCAGACGGTACGCATACCGTTTATGCTGTTGCAACAGACGACAGCGGAGCCGTGTCGACAAAGCAGGACGGCAGCATGGGAACGGAAACGGAGCTGAAGCCGCCCAAGATGAACGCGTTTCTTGTAGGCAGCGGACTGCCGGAAAGAACGGTATCGTTCGACAGCGCGGAGGACGTTTCGGAATATTTCACAACGAGCGGCGAAGGCTCGGAAGCCGGTGCGGGCGCTCCGGCAGGATACTTGACGG
Organism: uncultured Clostridia bacterium; assembly: GCA_944390955.1. GTDB lineage: Bacteria > Bacillota > Clostridia > UBA1381 > UBA1381 > Ornithomonoglobus_A. The sequence continues at coordinate 3,664 of CALXRY010000016.1, forward strand.
ATGTTATAAAGCGTTCCGCAAAA
>CALXRY010000017.1 GCA_944390955.1 uncultured Clostridia bacterium
AAATACCGTCACATCAAGGGTTTACGCAGCAAGCTGCTTCAATGAACGCCCTGAGGGGCGCCCTTGACATGCCGGAATTTTTATGATATATTGTAGCTGGGCAGGACGAATGCCCTGCCCTGAAAAAAATATAATTTTACCACAGGAGCTTAATTTACAGAAAAAATTTCGCACGCCCCCCACGCCCACCAAAAATACTATCTAATAATTTGCATACCGCTTTCACAATACGGCTGCATTTTATCATTCCATATAAACGCCTTTACGCAATAGGTATCGCTAAGCTCAGCATCGGCTTTTGCCCTGCCGTCTTTTAGCCGTTTTGATTGTACTCTCATAAGCTCCTTGTCTTCCGAAAAACAGGCTATATATACATTTGCATTATCTTCTATGCCGGCGGCAGTAACACTTACTTGCCCCGTTTCCACATCGGCGTTAAGCTCCAAAATATCCGTGCTGCTCGCACCTATTAAATCAATCAACGAATTTTCATCGCGTTTATCTATCTTGCCGTCGCCAGTGATATCAGCGGCGCCTTTTATGATCCGGTAATCTTCACCCGAAAAATATAATTCAAGCTTAATAAAGTCGCTTTTATCAATATTACCATCGCCGTTCACATCGCCGCTTATATATTCCGCTTCCATATTTATTGAACCGTCTTTAGCACCGGTTTGGGCAAATGCAGAGGCTCCGACGGCAAAAATCATAGCCGCCGCAAAAAATGATATTGCTTTCAGTTTCATTGTGTCCCTCCTTCGCCTGTCCACAGCTCTGAGCCGACAATAGTCCCATCCGGATATGTATGCGTAAACTTATCATTTTGATAAAGTCTTATATAGTCTATCTCAATATACATCGGCCAGCTTGTATCAGCCGCAACTTCAAGACTGTCATCCCATGAATCCACGACGGGCGCTGCACCTATTATAATGTCAAGCGGAGAATGAAATCCTTCTTCCCCATCCGTCAATCCGGGGTTTGACGAAAAATTCTTTGTTATATCATACGTCATATACGGCGTTCCATCATAATACATTACAATATTTTGCGGCGTCCATTCAAAACCGAATGTGTGCCATACATCCGAGCTTACGATATTGCTGTTGCTTTCTCGCAGCATCCCCGTCTGCGGATCGTAATAATTATACGGCTCGTACTCCTGTGATGATGTCGCATTATCCCATGGTCCCCATAGCCAAAGATTCGGCTGCGCCGTGCCGTCCGCATGACCCATTGTTTCAAATACATCAAGTTCCATGCCTATATCCGACAGTTTTGACTCATGATCAGCAAGATGATTAAAGCTCTGTCCCCATAATGACAGCGCGTTGCCGCGCGTAAATTTTCCTCTTGCGCGCATTTCAAGATAGCCGTAGCGGTAAGCCAAACCATTGCCGTCATATGTTTCGGGTTTGCTTTGAATATAACCCGACGTTATACCACGCGGAAATGCGTATTCAATATTTGGATCACTCGGGTCGCTGTATTTTATTGATTCCATTCTTAAAACGCCATCTGATACTTTTATAACTCTTTCATCCTCTAAAATAATAGTACTGTCGTTATCAGGCTGTTCCGTCCTTTGCCGCCATATGCTTTTGTCAAGCTCATTACCCGAAAATTCATCGCTCCACACAAGCCCGTAGCCGTTATTTATAAAGCCTTCCGCTGTAGCGGAATCACTGCTGCTTGCAATGCCCGAATATATTATTATATCGCTATATCTAAGCGTGTTATCCCAGTTTATTTGGCTGCCTTCATCCGTATCGTTTATTTTTTTCACAATAAATCTTATTTTATCGCCCTTTATAAGATCGATATTTATGTCCGGCCGATCTATCGGCGTCCATTGATGCAAATACTGATAGCCCCAAACCGGCCACATATCCCTATCCCCAGGCCACACGCCTTCGATGCTGCCGTCCGCGCTTTCCTTTTCTATTCTAACGACCGTGTTTGAACCCCCACCGGTCACCGTGCCCGCCTCAAGTACCGCCGTGCCGTTACGGGGCGCTGTAAATTCAAACTCATCTTGATTTCTGTCATACGTATGGAGATAACAATTGATTTTATAACTTTCGGGTCGGATATTACCGTCTGTATAAGGCAGCTCCTCAATCGGATAATCCGTATAGGTAATACCGTTTTCCCATGTTACCGATGTCATACTGTCGTTTTCGTATTGCTTTTTCATTTCAAAATGAAGCTTGTCGCCTGCGTTAAGCATTATATTGCTTATTTCCGGCTGTATAACATCTATCCACGCATATGAATAATTATAACCGTTATACGGCCATTCTGCTCTATTGACTGGCCATACCGACGTGATATTCCCGTTTGCATCCTCCTTTACTATACGTATATACGTGTCGCTTGCCCCGCCCTTAACGATACTTTCATTTATCGTAACTGTGCCAGCCATAGGCGCTGTGAACGTTCGTACGGCACTCGTATCCACTGATATGTCCTCGGTTGTTTGAAGCACCGAACCCGAAACATTGAAGCCGTTCCAATGTCCGCTGTACTTATCACAGTATGACCAGCTGCCGTTGCTGTTGTTCATATTCACATAATCGCTGTCCGCATCGTTCATAAGCTGCGCCGACCATACGCCGTTATCCCATGTTCCATCCCCTGCGCTTGTGCTGAAAAATTCATTAGAATAAAACGATATATTCTCTGTTTGACAAGAGTTTGTTTTATTATGGGGCGTCAACACCAAACACGACCTCGCAATAAAGTCATCCCCTGTTATATCAACACCGAAAGTGCGTCTGTTTTCCGATGCCCGATATGAAATGCAGTTTTCAAATCCGGTGTTTATTCCTCCCACAAATACGTCAGGCTCATCCAAAAGCATCGTGTCATCACTCAATCCCGAATCAGTATCGGCGGCAAGAATATACCTTCCGGTAACATCGTATATGTTCCCATCCGAAAAAACATGGTTGCATCCGTTATACGATGATGCACATTTATAGCCATTGTCCGACGCTTCAATTACCGGCTTTGTCAATATATTTTCATCCGCAAATACCGACACAGCATTTGCAAGAAGCATCATGCCGCATAATGTCACTATATACATTTTTCTGAATTTCATACCATTGCCCCTTTCTTTTTCCGTACCTTAAATGATAAATTTCCTGAAATATATTTTATATAATACGACATTATCTTGTCAATGCAAAAAACTTTTCCATATTACTGCTTCACATAAAGTTTTCACCTCAAACTGTTTTACTGTTCGATATTATTATACCATAGTGGCAGTATTTTGCGCTCTCATTTTCTCCAACTGTTATGCTTAATACTTCCTTGTATCCGTCTGCATTTACTCCGAGGATTATATATGCTGCAAGCTTCTTGATTCTGAGGCATGATCTTATCTGTAATATCACTGACCATTCCATCACTTACTTCAAAACCGTATATATCATCTATGATGGAAGATGTTTGACGCATAGTCAAGCCCTTTGCATACAAGGATATGATCTTCTGTTCAATCTCGGAGATATCTTTTTTACGCCTGGGAACAACTTTAGGCTCAAAATCACCGTTTCTATCCTGAGGAACATCGATAGGGATTTCGCCGTATGAGCTCTTAAGTTTTTTAGGCTTAGTGCCATTGCGATAATTGGGATTATCTCTGCGTTCGTAGCTTTCATAACCCAGATGTTCATTCAGCTCCGCTTCAAGCATCTCTTGGATCGTACCACCCAATAGATCCCTTAAGGCTTCCTGAATATCATTGGCGGTTTTAATATCATATTCTTCTATCAAACCTGCAATAATGTTTTTCTTTCCTTCTGTTAATTTTCTTCTTCGTGCCATAAAAAACGCCTCCTGTGGTTTATTTATATTCTACCACAGAAGGCTTCAAATTTACAGACTTTTTTCGCAGGCTCCCCCTCGCGTACTCTTTATACGCTTTTTGCGCCACGTTGATCATATAGGGTTCGACAACGTTGTTCATAATGTTGTTCATATGATAAAATCAAATTTTATATATTTTATAACAAAAGCTCCCCATCACAGAATATACGGCATAGGGAGAGAGAGGAACAACCAAACAATTGAGAGAAACCGTATATCCTGAGATCGGGAGCTTTTTGTCTGTATCGCTTTTTAATTATATTATTTTTATTTTTTCGTGTGCCTCCATTTGTTTGTCTTTATGTATTTCTCGAGCACGTAGCATCGCAAAACTCGACCTTCGGAATTCTCATTATTTCATCAGGCTTAAATATTACAAGCTTGTTTTCACATTGAAGCATTATTATCGGTCCGCCGTTCGTACACAAAAATATGGTGCATTTCCTCAAACAATCTTTAAAGGTATCTTTCGAAGCAATTTATATAAGCAGGATTCGAGCAGCATATCTCCATATTCGTATCGGTCTGTATCCACCATAGCAGTCTGCCGCCCCATTCGGCACATATGTACGGTTCAGGTCTCACAATGACCATCAGTCTTTCATCCGCCGCTTTTTTATAAAACCCGCAATATCCAATATCAATCAAAGCAATATTTCCCCTGCTTTTCTCATGCATATTCCATGCACAATATGTTTCAACACAGTTACAACCCGGTGCGCTCAGCTTTCTGAAAATATCACTCCATGTATCGGGCATGTTCCTAAAATAGTGCACCACACCCGATATGATTTTTATTGCCTTGCCGTTCTTATAAAGTTGATTTCCTCTTACCTCAAAAGTCATGTCCGCTAACCGATATTACTAAAATATTAAAGCACGGATTTCATCTGCGCTCACATTTCTCACCGAAACATTGTTTTTCGCCGCTATCGCTGCTGCCGCTCCGGCCGCCTCGCCTATCCCTGCACATATAGGCATAGCACGGTAATTCGAATGTGCCATATGAGTTCCCGAAATGTTTCTTCCGCATAAAAGCAGGTTTTCCTTACCCTTTGGCAAAAGGCATCTGTACGGTATTGTATAGCCCTTTTCCTGCTTAAACTCCTTCTGCACTCCCGTTTTATCAATCCCGGCTCCGGTAATATTGTGAACGTCAAAATTAAAACATGCATCCTTTACAACCGCATCCTCAAACTCACGTGCCTCCAAAATATCTTGCGCCGTAATTGTGTATTCACCCTTAAAATGGCGCGTCTCTCTTATACCTATAAAAGATGCAGAACTTACAATAAAGCATTTTTCATAGCCAGGAGCATACTCTCTTAAATACTCTACAATTTTTTTCATCTGACTGCGGCAAACAAACGTTGCACGTGTAAGATCCTCGGCTTTTGTACCGTCTATATCGATGCAATTAGTCATATTGCATGTAACGATGCCAGGAAGTGTTGTAGGGTAAAGCAGAACGTGTCCAGCCGGATATGGCAGCTTTTCTCTTGCGAGCGCTTGAAGTTCTCCCTTTTCGGTATATACGGTATCTTCAAACATGGCCGGGAATACGGCACGCTCATAATCCACACCGCCAACCTTAAACATTATTGTTGCAGGCTGCATCTTCCCGTCATTTTCGCGTCCTAAAATAAATTCAACACCGCTCATCGCTGCAAGATCTCCGTCTCCAGTTGCATCTATGACCGTTTTAGCATATATTTTTGTTCTTCCGGATTTATTTATTACACTTGCTCCGAGAATATTGTCACCACTGATTATTACATCTTCAACAAAAGTATACAGCATTATTTTCACGCCGACCTCATCAAGCATCTTTAAATAAAGATATTTTAGATTTTCGGGATCTATAGTATTTGTTATTTTTCCATGATACTTACCGCCGTTAAGTTCAGCGCTGCGCCGAAGTATCTCATGATACAGCACACTACCGCAATCACCAGTCCAGTGGCTCATCAGTCCGCTTGTGGACATACCTCCTAAATCTCCGAGCTGCTCGGCAATTATTACATTTGCACCGTTTTTTGCAGCCGTATATGCCGCACAAACTCCAGCAGGGCCTCCGCCTGCTATAAATACATCTGTATGAGTATCTGGATTATTTATCATGATATTCCCCTCCATTTTATTTCTTTCAGCGTATACTTACCCACTGACACATGTCGTTTCACGCTAATCTACGCATATTGTTATTTTAGTTCCAGTCAGGCAATTAGGTCCAATAAAAATCTCAAACAGACCCCTCTCTACTGCAAATGCCCCGTACCGATCATAATATCCCAGTTCATCAAAGCCGAGCCTAAATATAATCTTTTTCGTTTCTCCGCATTTGATCATCACTTTTTTAAATCCTTTAAGCTCGCGTATCGGCCTCATCATATCGGATACTGTATCGCGTATATAACATTGGGCTGTTTCCTTGCCATCATATTTTCCGGTATTTGTTACATCGATGCTCACCTCAAAGCATTTGCCTCCGCGCAGTTCTTCCAAGCTCATTTCAGCGATATTGCATTTTATGTCTGAATATTTAAATGTCGTATAGCTAAGCCCGTACCCGAACGGATACATCGGGCTCCCGAGGCAATCCTCATAATTGTTTATCTCCTCTTCGCCATAGTATCCGTTTACCGGTCTGCCGCTGCTCGATACATTATAATAAATAGGTACCTGCCCCGTCCTTCTCGGAAATGTTACTGCCGTTTTACCTGACGGGCACACTCGCCCAAACAATATATCGGCGATCGCTTCGCCTGCCATATTGCCGCCGTGCCACGCATACAGCAAGGCATCAAAATACGGTTCTGCACTTTCAAGAGCCATCGGTCTGCCGCTGCATATAACTCCGACCACCTTTTTGCCAAAGCGCTTTGCAGTTTTGGCAAGCTTGATTTGATCTTCGGGAAGCTCAATATAACAAAGACTTCTCGCCTCTCCGGTTACCTTTTCACTCTCACCTATTGCCAATATAACAATATCCGCATTCCTAAGTGTCTGCTGCAATTCATAAGGTACGGAACTCAAGCAGCATCCAAACGAACCGGTATTACATATCTTCTCTATTGCATTTTTTATTGTAACGGTATTCTCATATTCAGGTGATGACCAGCTTCCCATCAAAGCTTTTTGCTCATCGGACATACATCCCGCCAGGCATATATTCGAATTTTTGCACAGAGGAAGCACGCCATTATTTTTTAACAGTACGATGGATTCCGCTGCTATTTCGTACGCTATCCTCATATGCTTATCATAATCCACATCAAGCTTTTTCGTATACGGGTGTTCAAATAATCCCACGGCAAATTTTATCCTCAAAACACGTTTCACCGCTTCGTCCACCGCAGCCATATCGACCTTTCCATCATTTACAAGCTCTTCGAGAAAATCAGAATAACATAAGTCGACCATGTCCATATCCAATCCGGCGTTTATCGCAAGACACGCACAGTCTTTCCTGTCCTCTGCCACACCTTGACGCATGAGCTGCTTAACTGCTTCCCAATCGCTTATTGTAAACCCTCTGAAGCCCAGTTCTGAACGCAGAAGGTCTGTAAGCATATATCTGCTTGATGCAACTGGCTGTCCGCTTACATCATTAAACGACGTCATTACCGTTGCCGCACCTGCTTTAACTGCTTCTCTAAACGGAGGCAGGTATTTATTTCTGAGCGTGTAATCGGATATTTCCGTTCTGTGATAATCGCGTCCGCCTTCGGAAGCCCCATAGCCTATGTAATGTTTTGCACACGCCGCAATACTGCCGGGAGCAGACAGCTGCTCTCCCTGAAAGCCCTTTACTGCTGCAACGGCATACTGCCCGCTCAGATACGGATCCTCGCCCGCACTCTCTATTATCCTGCCCCACCGCGGATCGTTAGACACGTCTATCATAGGCGCAAATGACCAGTGTATTCCCTCCGAGGCAGCCTCCTCTGCCGCTGCTCGATATGACTTTTCAACAAGCTCCATATTAAAGGAAGACGCCATCGCAAGCGGTATAGGAAAGCCTGTTTTATAGCCGTGTATGACGTCCCTTCCGTTAATTAACGGTATACCGCTCGGAGATTCCTCAACGGCGATCCTCTGTATCTCGTTCAGAACAGACAGCTCCGGCATTTGATATTCATCATGACCGGCAAAAGCGCTTACCGCAAAGATCAGAGAGCCTACTTCACCGTTGCGCACCTTTTCTTTTATTCCGTCAATATCGTGTATATCGAATATAATTTGATTGAGCTGTCCTATCTTTTCCTTCAATGTCATCAAAGCCAGCAGCTCATCTATCTTTTTTTCTGTTTCGCCGTTCATACAAATAATTTTCTCCTCTAAACTAACCCTTTACAGAACCGACCGTTATTCCCTTTACAAAATACTTCTGGAAGAATGGGAACACCAGAAGCAAAGGACCTACCGCAACTACGCACATAGCCATTCTAAGATTCAGTGTAGGCATTTCCGCACCCGATGCACTTGAGCCCATCATAGAATGAGCCGCATCCGAATTAAGAAACTGTGCCTTTTTCAATATCTGCATAAGTAGATATTGGAGCTTATAAAGATTCTGATCATCTATGTACAGCAGCGACTGATACCAGTCATTCCAATATCCAAGCGCATAGAACAGAGCTATTGTTGCAAGTACCGGTTTTGACACAGGCAGCACTATTCTGAAAAATATACCCAACTCCGAAGCGCCGTCTATCCTTGCCGCCTCCATCATCGAATTAGGCAATCCCTGGAAAAACCCTTTCATAAGAATTATATACCATGCATTAACAAGCAAAGGACAAATAAGCGCCCATACGGTGTTTTTCATATGCAGCCATTGAGTTATCAATATATATGTCGGAACAAGCCCTCCGTTAAAGAGCATTGTAAAAAAGATATAAAAGCTTAAAATATTTTTATATCTGTAATTATGCCTTGATATTACATACCCTGCACTTGCGGAAATCCATACTCCCACGATCGTTCCTATTACGGTTGTAAGCAATGTTACTCCGTATGCGCGCAATATCATACCGGGGCTTGTAAATACCGCCTTGTATGCCTCCAGAGAAAAGTCCCTCGGCAAAATAGAATACCCGTACTGCTGTATCTCCTTTTCAGTCTGGAACGAGGAGCCAAGCACAAGCAGAAAGCCACATATACAGGTTGCCGAAAATATCGCCAGCACCAAAAAGGCAAATGCCCTAACTATCTGCTCATCACGATTTTTTATCTTGTTTTTTTTCATGCTTAAAACCTCCTCAGAACAGCGCACTGTCCGGCTCTATTTTCTTGACAACAAGATTTGTTCCCAATACCAGGAAGAAGCCGACTACGGACTGAATAAATCCTGTTGTTGATGCCATACCTATATCCGACACATTCATGAGTGAACGGTATACATAAGTATCAACCACATCTGTTGTCGAATAAAGCAGCGGCGAATTCATCGTCACATTATAGAACAAACCAAAATCACCACGCAGCATATTACCCACGCTCAAAATCATCATAACTATGATTATCGGACGTATCAGCGGCAGAGATATATACCATATCTGCTTAACCTTCGATGCACCGTCAATCTTTGCAGCCTCAAAATATTCGGAATCAAGCCCCGTTAGTGCCGCAAGATATACAACAGCATTATATCCCATAGTTTTCCATAAATTTGTCAAAACCAATATTGCAGGCCAGTATTTTGGCTCGTTATACCACAGCTTTGCCTCAATGCCAAGCATCTCTAAAATCTGATTCATTACACCGTGATCGTAATCCAGTAATGTGTTTACAATATATGATACTGCAACCCATGACAGAAAATATGGTATCAGAAGCGACGTCTGAAAAACCTTCTGCGCCTTGTTAGAAAGTTCAAATAAAAGCAGTGCAGCAAAAATCGCCATAGCTGTACCGAGCAACATAAACATAAGATTATACCCGATTGTATGTAATACCGCCGGCCATATCGTTCCCGTCTTAAACAAAAACTTGAAATTTTCAAGTCCCACAAACGGGCTGCCGAATACACCCTGTGCCGCTGAATATTTTTGAAATGGCAGCACCAATCCGTAAAGCGGCAGATAATTAAATATAAATATCATAATTATCGTTGGTAATGCAAGCAGAGTCATCGGCGCGTTTTTTCTAAACGCGCCAAACTCTGTTGATAATCTTTGGGGAAGTGAGCTTTTTACTGTTTTTGTTTTTCTCATTATATCCCAACCCTTCAGCCACTAATTTGCCTTTGCTTCTGCATACTGTCTGTTAAGTTCATCTATGACCTTCTGTATGCCTGCATTTTCGCACTTTGCATCAAGATCAGCAATGTAGCTGTCAAAGTCGGGCATCGCACCATACTGAAGGACCTTTTCAGACGCCTGCCATATTTCTGTTAACGCAGCAAGCTCTGCTGTGATCGAGGTTGTGTCAAACTGTACGCTCGCCTTTTTACTTATTTCCGCTTCCTTATTCCTCTGCTGCATCTCTTGAAGCGCCTCTGTAGAGTTCCATGAAGAATCCCACTGGTCAAAAAGCGGACCTATGTAATTGTGCCACAGAGTCCATGTCCTGTCTGCACCCTCCTTTGGTATGACAGTCGGATGGTCGGTTCCCTTGCCGGATTCATATACATAGTCTATATTTTCTATACCATAAGCAAGTGTATTGGAAATATACGGATCCTCCCAAACAAGATTCAATATCTTCATTGCCTCTTCTGGATGTTTTGATGTACTGCTTATCGCCTGTCCAGTTCTAAAATCATCCGCGCTGACAACCGCATGATTCTCTATTTCCACTTCAACACACGGGAAGCCATAATTTGCACTTGATTTTGAACCATCCTCTGTTATGGCACCGGTATCTCTCATAACGGCATATTTGCCGGTTTTCTTTTCCTCGGAAGCATTAAGTGTTATTGCATCTTTGGGAAAATATCCCTTTTGATACCATTCGTGTCTTATTCTATAATCCTCGACATTTCTCTCATCGTCCATTAAATAGAAGAACTCTTCCTTTTCCTCATCAAAGAGTACTAAATTTCCGCCACCCATAGACGTTATTGTACTATATCCCCAGTTTGGAGACTGGATGTCAAACACAGGCACAATATTAGGCTCATTTGCAAGTAACGTATCGAAATACGGTTCAAGATCTCTCAGTTTTTTTACATTCTTATAATCAAAATTGTATTTTTCGACCAGATCCTTTTTGAATACCCAGCCTACCTGCTGATATACCTTCCACTGTGACGGTATCATAACAGTTTTGCCATCATATTTTACATAATCCCATGCACGCGGATCGACCTTTTCAACTATAGCACTGCCGTATTTATCAATAAGCTCTGTGATATCCGCAAAGCTGCCGCGCGGTGCGTTTGTTTCGTACGATGTCGCCGCGAGCCATGGCGCTACAAACATAATATCAAATTCTTCACCGGAATTGATTATAACGTTCATTTTTTCTGCATAAGAAGCAGCATCTATAAGCACAAGCTTAAGCCGTGCCCCCGCCTTCTCCTCAAATATCTTGTTTACCTCGTTCTCAACAAGCTCCTGTGAGGATGTATTGTCAATAGCCTTCGGCATATACCATGTAATAGTTGGTATATCAGCACTCGTACCGCCACAGGCTGCCAAAGAACCTGCGAGCATCACTGCAGCAACAGCTGTCGAAAAAAATCTTAAACCTTTTTTCATTTAATTCATCTCCATTCCGCCGCCTACGGCGGCATAAATTATCACATTAGAATCTGTTCACATAAATAATATGACAAATTTTTGATCATAACTTTATTTTGAATAAATCAAAACTCAAATGTCCACTTTTATGCAAACAGGTTCTTATCATTCAATTACATACCTTTCCTTTACCTCTGGAGTCATTGGCATAGCATCGTCTCCGTTCCATATAAACAACGACAATCTTTCCGCATTTGTCACCTCGCCCGGAACAGTCATGTCAAGCGTTGACTCTGTAAGTACCTGCTGCGCTGCAAGCATTACCTTGGTCACACCTACATCAACTAGCGCTCCGCCGTTTCCGTACAGTGCCTGTATCACATAAAATACAGCAGGCTCATCCGAATTATTGCTAAGGCAATACAATTTCAGTTCCAGCTCATCTCCCGCAGACACGGATGACATATCCTTAACGAACGCACCGTTTTTTAACAGTCCGATGCCGCTGAGGCTTATTCTTTCAGCTGTTGTAAATGTAAATATATCATCTGCGGCAGCACCGCTGCTATAATACACACCATTAAAAACGATAGTATATTTTACAGTTGATGCAAGCAGTCCAAGATTTACTCTTACGCGGTCATCCGTGCCGCAGATAGCCCACTTTACAGGCCGGCAGTTTATCGTTATACGATCGGACGTTATTGCTGTACCGGGAGCAAACCTCTTTCCCTCCGGCAGTACGACGTCAACTATCGTATCGGCCCTATCATAGTCAAGCGTTCCGTTTTCTATCCATGTTCCGTCTCCTCTCGTATTGCAGCCGCCTCTGTATGTATCGTCAACAAATCGGATATACGCAACCTCAAGATCTGTAACATATTTAAATGTGTACTGGTCCTCATAGTCGCACTGGAAATAATCATAT
>CALXRY010000018.1 GCA_944390955.1 uncultured Clostridia bacterium
AGTCAAGACTCGTAAGAAACGCCGATATATCCGAAGTCGCTATATCCTTGAGCTTCGTATTGCCAAAGACGGGAGCAATATGGTTTTTTACGTTTGATTTATAATGCTCGGCAGTAACCGGCTTCAATCGGTTGGGTGCGTATTCCGAAAAATATATTTCGCACAGCTGATTAAATCTCATATTCCCCGAAAAGGCTTTATTCCCCTTTGCCTTCCGTGCAAATTCGGCATACGCCTCAACCGCCAGCTTATCGGCAGCCGACTCGCCGGCTCCCGCGGGAGCAGTAAAAGTCATATATTTTCTGATATGCTTTCCTGCTCCGTCATAGCCTGCCGACACATTAAACTCGTATTTATTGCCCCTTTTTCTGATCCCGGGAGCCACTTTGCGCGTTTTCTGTGTCATATTGCCCATCCTCCTCAGGAGGACACCTTAAGTGTTCTCAGATACTCACAGAGATTATCAAAATTAATAAGTGCCTTTTTCCCTGAATATACAGCCTGAATCTGCCCGTTCCTGAGCATGACCCTGATCGTATTTTCGGGAAGAAGTCCCGTTTTTGCAATCTCTCTTACAGTCATCATTCTTGGTAATTCAGTTGAATTCATTATACATCATCCTTTCGTTTTTTCGCTTCAACTTCGCAGCTTCGCATTTTGGGCGAAGCTGCAAACGGCATAGCTAAGCCATTTGCGAAGCTGCGAAGTTGCGAAGTTCAATTTTCAACATAATCCGCCAACCAGTAGCAGCGCTCCTTTGCCATTTCCAGCAGCTCCTCCACGGCATCTCTGTATTGGCATTGATTTTTAAGCGATATATACACACTACGGTGCCCTGTACGCTTATAGAAAAGCCACATATAATAGCATGCGGCGCCTTTTGCGCCCTTGATCTTGTATTCAAAGACGTGATCATACAGCTCCGACAGCTTCTTGGCGTTGTCGCGCACGTTATATTTATTTGCGCTGTAGGCCAGTATAGCCATCTTGGCTTGAATAACCTCCGGCAGGTGCTGCCGTGAGCTTATATAGCTGTCTTCTGTTTTATACAGACAAACGATTTCTTTGGCCAGTGTATATTCTCCGACCGCATAAAGCTGCTCGAGGCAGTCCCGAAGCTTTATCCGGCTGTCTTTATTCATATCGCATCTGACTATGAAGTCTATGATGCGGCGCAGCTTATCGCCCAGCTCCCTATCGTGTCCAATGTCGGGCTCCTCATCCAAAATCTCTGTTATGATATCTACACAGAGCTCAGGATACGTGTTTTCCAACGCCAGCTTTTCGCACATCTCGAGCTTCGTACCGAGATCGTTTTTTATGGCCGGCAATGCGAGTATGCTCTTGTATGTATTCTTGTTGATGTTTTTAATGCCGGCCTTCGCCAGTGTTGATACTACAGTATCATTCTCGAATCTCTCCGACATAAGTAAGTTAGTTAAGGCTTTTTCTGTCATTTTTGTTTCCTCCTATTATTTATTTAAATAATTTTTTAAAATATTAATTCTTATCCGATATCCCGAACAGCGATGACCGTTTTTGCGGTATTCCATCGTGTTCTTGCCATTATGCTGGGCAAGGATACCTTTGTCTGACAGTGCCTTTCGCAGTGCTTTCTCGTCGAAGTTTATAGCTGTATTACAGCTCTTCAGCTTAGAAAACACTGTGCCGCTGAGTATAAACCACTCTGAACCAATATCTATGATATCGCCTTTTTTGCCTGAAGCAAAATCGCCTTCAGAGATGAGCTTTACCTCGTTGGCGCCGTAAAGGTCGAAAAGACCGTTTCCGAATATAGTTACGGGGTCCTTATGCCATTCGCGGCACTGCCTAACGATAAGAGCTTCTATCTCTTCCTCATACTTTGGATATAGAGTAATTTTTTCGTTCTGCGGCGTTTTTTCGATAAGTTTATATACAGCGCAGAGCCATGATATCATATCGATATACCGTCCGTGTATAGGCTTGTCCGAGTATTTCCTCGTAAGCTCACGGCGGCAGTCACGGCAGTCGCTGCACAGCTGTTCTATATATCCTTCCTCGGATATTATACCTTGAATCACCGCTATTACTGCGCTCCTGAACTCAGTCTGATGACTTGTCAGGAAGTCGAGCTCATCAAGATTAACGGTGCCCGCGTCGTATTCAAGCATGAGCAGCCTTGCTATAGACGACTCCTGCAGTGCCGCGGGCTTTTCCTCCGCAGTGACGACGCATAGGCATGTAGCGTCTTTTGTGACGACCTTCCCGCCGCGCATCTTCTTACTGCTCGTTGTTGAGTCTCCTGCAACTCTCACGACTTTATTGATTATGCCGAGAGCGTCGCGTGTCATGGTCTTCAGATCATCGATGATACAGCAGCCGAGAGGGATGCTCCGCAGTTGTTCGGTAACAGCGGCCTTTGAATCCTCAAACGAGCAAGTTTCCTCCTTGAACGGATTCAGCATACTTATTGCCGATGACGTCTTTCTTGTGCCCGTTGTGCCGTAAATATACAGCACGAAGGACGGACGCATATCAGAGTGCCTCGCTATCCTCGGGTACAGTATCCCGAGAATCAGGAACATCAGCATTGTTGTTGAATACAGCCCGTTATTGACGGCGGGGATATAATGTTCCATGAGGAACATCATCGCAGAATCCAAGGTCATCGGCATGTACTCAAGATTCCTGACCTTGCGCGAGCTCTCGGCTTCTGAAACGCTGTCGGCTCTTACAAGCAGGTTGTTTATGAGCAATGTCTGAGCGTCGAGCCAGCCTCCTCCAAAATCATACACGGTCCGCGACTCAACGCTCCGCGCAAGTATTGCAAATACCTGTATGACTGCGGTATGCTCCTTTGGGCGCATTATTGGGAAGTTGTTTACGCCCCAGCTTTTATATACCTCATTGAAACGCGTTATATTGCCTCTGTATTCAACGGGCGGAAGATATTGGCCGTCACAGAATGCCGTAACATATATCGCCGCATCGCGGCTGCCGTCCTCATGTATGTACTCAACAGCATCTCTCGGGATCACCGCCGCCGGAGCGGCAGTATGCTGATCCGAGCCGTAAATGACCATGCTGCCATCGATAATCTTAATCATGTACGGCGAATCCTTCAGCAACTCGTTGAGCTGCCTGCACTCTTCATCCGGGTTTCTTATTGATACCATGGTGTGTGCCTCTCTTTCTTTGGGTTGTAAAACTCAGACAGCTTACTGCTCCCGGCGTTATATCGACTGGATTATAAAGCGATATCATCGGAAGCAGCCGCTGCCGTTCTGTGGTTTCTATTATACATACCGGTTTTCGAGAAAAGTGTTTTGATCGTCCAAAAAAGTGCACAAAAATCGATTTCTTGAAACAAAAAAATGCCCCAAACGCTCATAAAATCAAGGGGTTTGAGACATTTTATAAATATTTTTTTGTAAAAAACGGCAAATCGCATAGCTAAGCCATTTTTTTATATAAATTTTTTTCAAAAAAGACTTGACAAAATCATTGACACAGGAAAACATCAATGTGCTTCATTAAATTTACTCAATAGATTTTGTTCTTTTATATATTGAAAAAGTAGTTTCGGCATGCTTTCAAGCTCATGCTGCTCAGATATATAATCGTCAATTGTTTTATGTATAAAATCGGTATATATGTTTATAAACCTACAAAGCTCTTTTAGCACGTCTTTATCGATCAAATTCAGGATATCGATTTTTTGGTCCATACAAGGGAATGTGTCTAAGACGTACTTTGTAGGGCTTATATTTAACATACATTCAAGCGTATGACTGGATATAATATCAAGCATCATGACACGTGCGGCATCTATGTTAATTTCATCAATATCCTTATATGTGTTATCTAAGATATTCGATATGCCGCGTTCAAGTCCCCAAGTCAGAAGACAATAAAGAGATATTTTGTAACCATCTTCATCTGTTATTGTAGATGTTAGTATATTGACAATCGCTTTAATCAAATTTTTCGTATCAAGACACTCATCATCTCCTCGTATTTTTATATATATACATAAGCAGTATGCCTGCACATATATGCTCGCGCAAAGTTTCTCAACCATGCCAATATTGCCACTTCTATAGGCTTTGATTAAGGAATTTACACTTTCACAAAAATCTATAAAACACTCTTTTATGTGCTTAGATGAAACCATTGCGCATAAACGCATAGCAGTAAGTATATCTCCTACAGTAATGTTTTTATCGATTGCTTTTATCGCTTTGTTTATGCGGCGCCGTGGGCGGGAATATTTTGACCGCACTCTTTGCGCCTCATTGCACGAGCTGTAATCATCCATAAGAATCACGTTTTTAGCATACTCTTTAAACGGCATATCGTAATCAATATTCTGCCTATGCAATTCAAAGGAAATTATAATCAAAGCAGCCTCATATTTACTGCACAGAATATATTCTTCTTTTGTTAATGATGTTATCCTTTTTGCGTTTTTTACAGACTTTTTTAAATCCTTGGTTTTTTTCTCTTTATATCCGCTGATACACGGAATTAGTACTTTATTGACTTTTTCCATTATCCCATGTGCCAGATGTATTTTGTACTCAGGAATTATTGTATGTGACAGAACTTCCATTGTCGCAAATGCAGCGCCATATAATTCCTCCTGGCCACATTCATTATCACTTTCACATATATTGATAATAATTCTCACAAACTCATGCGCACAGGCATGCATATAAGACTTATAGAGGTCATCTTCTTCATCAATATCTTCTTCATAAACATCCGAAGCAATATCGAGTATTTTTTTTACATCCAACCTTTTCTTACTTAATATGTGTTTCTCTATCGACTTATAAAATTTATTTACCGCATCATCGCCTTTCTCATAAGCATAACAGTAAACCTTGTTAAGCATAAAGAAAAAATACAGCCCCAAATAATCATTGGCTATCTGACACTTTTTCCTTTGTAAATGTTTGCTAACTTCTTTCTCTATATCCAATCGAAAAAAAGCCTGATATTTTTTGTCTTTGAATACTGTCTTATAGAATTTTTTCATTTTACTATACGTAGTGTGTGTTTTGGCATTTGTATCGTTATTGTTATTTCCCCTTGATAAGTTTTGTTTTCTTTGGGTTGCCATACTGTAATTATACTTTTTCTCCACGAAGATCCTTATAATCACATGGTCAATTATATCAAGAAGATTTTCCTCACTAAACGGCATAACATCTTCCAATTTTGGCAATATACATTTTGTTGTATATGATTGAAGGCATTCTATAACCTCAGTCATGCTCTCTGTTTCTGGCAATTTAAACTCCAACAATGTGCCATCCAGCTCATCATTTAATTGCTTCTTTGCTATATCCGCCATAATATCCTCCCTTATTTCTTGTCACTATATCCCATCACACCAGCCGTATCGGCACTATAAGATTATCCTTGTCAAAGGCGCTCAGCTTTTCCGCCATGCATAGGATCGCTCCGGT
>CALXRY010000019.1 GCA_944390955.1 uncultured Clostridia bacterium
AACAGATTATGACGGGAGATTTTTTTTTAATTTTCCCATCGCTTCACAGCATAGATGACCTGAGCGGATTTGATGTGATCGCGGATTATTTCAATAAGATGGCAGAGGAGCTTTCGGGAACAGAGACGCTACGGACAGATTTCATTGCTAATGTGTCCCATGAACTGAAAACGCCTTTGGCTGTGATACGGAATTACGGTACCATGCTTCAGCAGCCAGAGCTGCCGGAGAACAAGAGGATGGAATATGCCAAGGCTATTACCAATACCTCGCGGCGGCTTGCAAGTCTCATTACAAATATATTAAAGCTCAACAAACTGGAAAATCAGCAGATTTATCCGAATGAAGAGACATATGACCTGGGCGAGCAGTTATGCGAATGCCTGCTTGACTTTGAAAGTGCGTGGGAAGACAAGGAGCTCGAAATCAAAACGGATATAGAAGAGGAAGTCAAGGTAAAAACTGATGCGGAGCTGCTTTCTCTCGTCTGGAACAACCTGTTTTCAAATGCTGTCAAGTTTACGGAACCTCATGGCAGTATATCTCTTTCCATGAGATCGGAAGGGGATTTTGCTGTAGTACAGGTATCCGATACCGGCTGCGGTATTCCGTCGGATGTTGGCAAGCATATTTTTGAAAAATTTTATCAGGGAGATACCTCACATGCAACTCAGGGAAACGGCCTTGGGCTTGCATTGGTCAAACGGGTTATTGATATTGTAGGCGGGGATATCTCCGTCGCCAGCGAAGTGGGAAAAGGCAGCACCTTTACCGTAACACTCAGGAGGGAGACGGATGGAACAGCTTAAAATATTTATAGCTCATCAAATGAAAGGAAGTAATTTATATGGATGACAGGAAAGATACTTTCAACTATACTTATTCTGCAAAACAGCAGGAGGAGATCAAAAAAATAAGAGATAAGTATCTCTCAAAGGAAGAAAACAAAATGGAGCAGCTGCGCAGATTGGATGCAAGCGCGTCGAGACCGGGAGCGATAGCATCTGTCACATTGGGGACTGTCAGCACTCTGCTGCTCGGTGTGGGTATGAGCTGTACTATGGTTTGGGGAGATGCGTGGTTTATACCGGGAATAATAGTCGGCCTGCTCGGTATGGCCGGCATTGTAGCTGCTTACCCGGTTTATATTCATATCACCCGAAAACAGAGAAAAAAACTGGCTCCCGAAATTCTGCGTCTGACAGATGAACTGACTCAGGAGCAGAGTTGAATAACTTTAGCTTTCAGGCATATGTTTTCCTATAACCGAGAGGCATATAAATATATAATATATAAGTATTGGACATTTAGAATGCTATGTGCTATACTGAGATCAAGCTAAAGCTGAAGCGCGCGAAATTCAGGCTTAAATAAAACGAAAGGAACAATTAAAAGCTATGAAAAAAAGAGTAATCGCAGTGATAGCCGCTGTATCGGTGAGCACAAGCGCAGCCGCAGCAGCGGCATTTGGAATACAGCAGACGATCGATGTAACAGGAGGTATATCGGTATTTATGGATGGAAACGAAATTGAAATGACTGATGTGAACGGAGACAGCGTAGACGCTTTTCTTTATAACGGAACGACATATCTTCCGGCAAGGGCGATCTCCGAAGCAAACGGCAACACCGTTGCATGGGACGGCGAGACAGGCAGAGTTGATATAACGAGCAATGGAACGGTCGGTGAAAATCCTAATGCTGCAAGGCTTATCGATCAGGAAGACAGATATTTTATCTTTGACCTCAGCGAAAATGTAACAAGAACAGAGGTCACATATACGAACCGCTACGGTATAGAGCTTGCGGCAGACCTGTATACAAGCACCGAGCTTGATGAAACACAGCAGTATCCTGCGATCGTTATAGGACCTCCGTACGGCGGCGTTAAAGAGCAGGGCCCCGGCGTATATGCGAACGAGCTTGCACAGCGCGGGTTTGTGGTACTGGCATTCGATCCGTCATATAACGGCGAGAGCGGCGGTGAGCCGAGACATTTGTCATCGCCGGAAATATTCTCGGAGGATTTCAGTGCGGGAGTTGATTTTCTCGGTTCGCTCGATTATGTCGACCGTGAAAAAATAGCGGCATTGGGCATCTGCGGAAGCGGAGGCTTCGCAATTTCTGCGGCGGCAATGGATACACGCATCAAGGCTGTGGTGACTTCGGCTATGTACGATATAAGTGCGATGGGGAATTCGCTTGAAGGAGAAGACAGGGAAGAGTGGATAGATGGTTTTTCGCAGCAGCGCTGGGCAGATTTTGAAAACGGCACTCCGGCATATACGAGAACATATCCGGAAGACGCGCCTCTTGAGGACCTTCCTGATGACCTTACGGGAACAAATATTGAATGGTGGACTTTCTACGGACTTGAGCGCGGCTGGCATCCGAATTCAGGCGGTTCGTTTACAAACACAAGCATGCTGCCGTTCTCCAATTATTCGCTGCTCGATCATATAGACGAAATCTCACCGTGTCCGATTATGTTCATAACGGGAGATATTGCTCATTCGAGGTCAATGAGCGAGGAGTTCTATGAGATGGCGGCAGAGCCGAAGGAGCTTGTGATCGTTCCCGGAGCTATGCACATAGACCTTTACGACAGAGTTGATCTTATCCCGTTCGATGAGATCGAGACCTTCTTAAACGAAGCATTTAACTGATATTTTTACATATCTATTATGCTCTGCGGCGGCATCGGAAGATGCCGCCGGAATTTTTTCTTGGAATGGCAAAACGGGCTGATGCGATCAAGCAGTCAAAACACTTATTTACGTCAGTCTGTTTTGTTATTGATCAAAATTCTCCTGAAGCTTTTTTAGGAACAGCTCGGCAGGCCTTGAAAATACCTGATATTTTTTCCACACGATATCGAGCTTTGCGGTACGCGACGGCTTTAACGGTTTGAAGCACAGCGCGTCATTGTTTTCGGTGTTTATTATCTTGTCAAAACAAAGCGCATATCCAAGACCTTCCTCTACCATTATCGAAGCGTTGAAAAGCAGATTATATGTCCCAACTATGTTAAGCCTGTCCCTGCCGCGTTTTATCCAACCGGAAAGCTCGTTGTTTGTGTCAGCCTGCAGCGATACTATGAGCGGCAGCTCCCACAGGTCCTTAGGCTCTATATATTCCTTTTCGGCCAGAGGACTGTCGCTCCGCATAAGCACGCCCCATGTATCGGTATACGGTATCCTTATCGAATCGTATTTGTGAAGATTGGCACCCTCGGCAAATATACCAAAATCGATCAGCCCTTTGTCCAGCCGCTCAGAGACTGACAAGTCATGTGCGCTGAACAGATGAAAATGTATGTCATAGCCATCATCACGAAGCTGCTTTGCCGTCCTTGCGACTAACCGTATCCCCTCGGTTTCGCCGCTTCCGATATACACGTCTCCGGTTATGCTATCGCCGGAGCGCATTACCTCTGCTTCTGTTTTATCCACGAGCTCTACTATTTCCTCAGCACGCTTCCTGAGGAGCATTCCCTCGTCCGTCAGCGATATTCTTCGGTGCTCCCGGTTAAAGAGCGTTTTTCCCAACTCCGTTTCCAGATCCATAAGCTGCCTCGAAAGTGTAGGCTGTGTAACATGAAGCCTTTCCGCTGCCGCAGTAATATTTTCTTGTCTGGCAACCTCAAGAAAGTATCTTAAAACACGAAATTCCATATATTAACTTGCCTCCCACTATAGCTTTACTATCAGTATAGCATGGATCTATATGCCTGTCAAGCATGTGTTAGCACTGTATATAAGTATTGAACATTCAACACACAAGGTAAAAAAACATGAACAGAACGTCTAATTTGCCACGTTACCTAAGGAAAGATAATACTGCGTTTTTTAAACAAGGCCCGTGAACATAAAAACATAGTTGACACAAAAAAGAAGGTATAGTATAATAGTTAAATGAGCAGAGATGATTTTTGATTACCATAATAAAATAGCATCCAAAGAAACGGAGGATTTATTATGAAAGTGCTTGCAATAGGAAACAGCTTTTCAAATGATGCCATGCGGTATCTTCATGGGATCGCAAAGTCTGAAGGCTGTGATATGAAAACAGTGAATATTTACATAGGAGGCTGCCCGCTCTCAAGACATTATGTAAATATGAATAATGATGCGGCGGAATATGATTTTGAGTATAACGGTGACAGAACGGGAATAAAGGTATCGATACGTCAGGCGCTCCAAAGCGATATATGGGACGTAGTAACGTTCCAGCAGGTGAGCAGCCAGAGCATGGATTATGAAACATATGTGCCGTATCTCGGAGCGCTTGCGGAGTATGCGGCATTTCACGCTCCGAAGGCTAAGTTCATGATCCATCAGACGTGGGCGTATGAGCAGGGAAGCGCAAGGCTTAATAATGAGCTGGGTTACAAAGATCAAGCCGATATGTTTCTGGATTTGAAGGCATCATACGAAAAGGCGGCAGAGTCTTTGGGAGGAGTGCAGATAATACCGTGCGGAGAGGCATTTCAGGAGCTGATAAGAGCCGGCGTTGATCATATACACCGCGATACGTTTCATGCCTCGCTCGGAATCGGGCGATATACGCTGGGGCTTGTGTGGTATGAGATATTAACGGGCAAGAGCTGTATCGGAAATACATTCTGTGATTTTGATGTGCCTGTTTCGAAAGAAGAAATAGAGATCGCGCAGAAATGCGCACATGCAGCCGTATCAAGATACATAACGGCTTAATGTTTTTTATGTATGTGCATGACAAACCAAAGGGACACTAAAATCAAAATGGGGACACTAAAAGCTTTTTTCAAAGAAAATAAAAAAATAGCTCTCGGCTTTTCAGGCGGAGTGGATTCAGTATATCTTCTTTTCACTGCTAAAAAATATGGAGCGGATGTAAGAGCGTATTTTGTAAAGACACCGTTTCAGCCTGCGTTTGAATATAACGATGCAGTAAAAGCCGCACAGTTTGTAGGCGTAGAGCTGAATGTTATAGAGCTTGATATTTTATCATACAAAGAGGTAGCGGCAAATCCAGAAAGCAGGTGCTATTACTGCAAAAGGCATATATTCGATGCAATATGCAGACGTGCGGCGGCTGACGGCTTGGACGTTATAATTGATGGAACGAATGCAAGCGATAATGCTGATGAGCGTCCAGGTATGAGAGCGCTTAAGGAGCTGGAGGTGCGTTCACCGTTAAGAGAGTGCGGACTGACAAAATCCGATATCAGAAGACTGTCGAAGGATGCGGGACTGTTTACATGGAATAAGCCGTCCTATGCTTGTCTTGCCACGCGAATCCCGACAGGGGAGAGGATAACCCGTGAACTGCTTGCCAAAATTGAAAAAAGCGAGGACGTATTATCCAAGCTTGGATTTAGTGATTTTAGAATAAGATATTTTCATGGTGCCGCAAGAATACAGCTGAAGGACTTTGAAATGCAAAAGGCTCTTGAGAAAAGAGCGGAAATAATTGAGAAACTGCAGCTGTATTTCAATGATATATTTATTGACATGAGGTCAAGATAGATGTAAAACCGTTCGGATTTGTTTTATGCTTAATCTGGGCGGTTTTGTATTTATAAAAATCGAACAGCCCTATGCGGATATTATAATATGATAGCCGCAAATTATTGTGTTATTTGAGGAATATTACAGCGGCATTGGAATAAGAACAGAGGAGCATATAAAATATGAAAATATTGATTGTTGAAGACGATACAGCTTTAAATAACGGAATCGCCTTGTCACTAAATACCGATAATACTATACAGGCTTTTTGCATAGAGGATGCGAAAAGCAAGCTTGACACGAGTATTGATCTTGTTATTCTTGATATAAATCTGCCCGACGGAAGCGGGATCAATTTCTGCCGCGAGATACGAAAGGCGAGCAACGTCCACATCATATTCCTGACAGCAAACGATATGGAAATCGACATTGTGTCGGGACTGGAAAGCGGCGCGGATGATTACATCACAAAACCATTTTCACTTGCAGTCCTTCGGGCAAGGATCAATGCTGTCGCGCGCCGCAGACAAAGCGACGGCAATAAGTTTGAAGAAGGCGCATTTTCCTTTGATTTTGACAATATGCTTTTCTATGCGGACAATGTGCCGGTAGAGCTGAGCAAGACCGAACAGAGGCTGTTAAAGCTTTTAGTTGCCAACCGCGGCGTGACGCTTTCTCGCGACACGCTGATAGATAGAGTGTGGACGGACGGCGCGGAATTTGTGGAAGAAAACGCGCTGTCGGTCACAGTGAAAAGGCTGAGAAAAAAGCTTCCTGGGATACCGCTCAAAACTGTCTACGGGATAGGCTATGTATGGGAGAAATGAATATGATTTATTTTTTGACAGCTGTTATCATGATTCTTCTTGGCGTGCTTGCAGTCGTTTACATACGGACGTCAAGACTGCTCATACGCCTTGACGATATGATAGAGTCGGCAGCAAACGGCAGCTTTTCGGAATGTGAGTACAGTGAAAAACGCCTGTCCAGACTGGAATCAAAAATGTATCGTTACCTTACCGCAGGAAAGACTGCACAAAGGCAGATAACAAGCGAAAAGGATAATATAAAGACCTTGGTAAGCGATATTTCACATCAGACAAAAACGCCTGTTTCAAATATCCTTTTATACACACAGCTCCTCGGCGAAGCGCCTGAGCTGAGTGGAAATACGAAAAAGCTTGCAGACCAGATTGAACAACAGACGGAAAAGCTAAGCTTCCTGATAGCCTCTCTTGTAAAGACGTCAAGGCTTGAAAACGGCATCTTAACGGTACAGCCTAAAGAAGAAAGCGTCGGAAAACTTTTGGATGCACTCGACTTTGCAGCTCAGGCTCGGAAAAAGAATATCGATCTGTCCATTGGTAAGGCAGACGGCATTTCGGCTTGCTTTGACCTCAAATGGACGCTTGAAGCGCTTTCTAATATTTTAGATAATGCGATAAAATACACTCTTGCGGGCGGCAAGGTCAGCGTGAGCGCGCGGGAATACGAAATGTTTATACGCATAGACGTTGAGGACAGCGGCATAGGCATGGGCGAAGAGGAAACAGCGAAAGTTTTTTTAAGGTTTTACCGTTCTCCGAGGGTATCGCAGGAAAAGGGCGTAGGCATAGGGCTTTATCTTGCCCGTGAGATACTTTCCAGAGAAGGCGGTTATATCAAAGTGACATCAAAGATAAACCAAGGTTCAACGTTTTCCGTTTTTTTGCCGAAAACAAATTCAAATCTGTCAAAACTGTAAGATTTCAGACAGATTTCAGACAGAATCGCCTGCTATAATGGGATCATGAAGTTAAGGAGAGCTTAACAAATATGAGCCCATTTTTTATGGGGATGAAACGGAGGCAGTATTATGAAAATACTTGAAACGAATAACTTGAAAAAATATTACGGAAGCGGAGACACGATGGTGAAAGCCCTTGACGGTGTGAATTTTTCTGTGGAGGACGGAGAATTTGTTGCCATCGTCGGCACATCGGGAAGCGGTAAGTCAACGCTTCTGCATATGATAGGCGGACTGGACAGACCAACATCGGGGACGGTTAAAGTAGCAGGCAAAGAGATATTCTCTCTGAAAGACGACGCTCTTACCATATTCCGCCGCAGAAAGATAGGGTTTATCTTTCAGAGCTATAATCTTGTGCCGGTGCTCAATGTCTATGAAAACATCGTCCTGCCGATTGAGCTGGACGGCAACAAGGTGGATAAGGCGCATATTGACAATATAATCGAGACTTTGGGACTTACCTCAAAAACAGACAGTCTGCCGAACCAGCTGTCCGGCGGACAGCAGCAAAGAGTTGCCATCGCCCGTGCCCTTGCCACAAAGCCAGCGATCATCCTTGCCGATGAGCCGACGGGAAACTTAGACAGCAAGACAAGCCTTGACGTTCTCGGGCTTTTAAAGATCACAAGCGATAAGTTTAAGCAGACTATCGTCATGATCACACATAACGAAGAAATTGCCCAGATGGCGGACAGGATCATCCGCATTGAAGACGGCAGGATTGTAGGTGATCACAATGCTTAATGTCAACAGCAGAAAATGTATCCGCCGCCTGTCGGGACGCTCGATAAAAAATAACCGAACCAGGAACGTCATCGCGGTTTTGGCTGTCATTCTGACAGCTGTAATGTTTACGACATTGTTCACCATCGGAGTCAGTATTATGGACGCCTTTCAGCTTTCCACCATGCGTCAGGTTGGAACAAGCGCCCATGCCGGATTTAAGTTCTTAACACAGGAGCAGTATGACATTGTAAAGGACGATCCCGAGATAAAGGACATTTCATACAATATTCTTATCGGATTCGGCGAAAATCCCGAATTTGCAAAAAAGTCGGTGGAGATACGCTATACCGAGGAAAA
>CALXRY010000020.1 GCA_944390955.1 uncultured Clostridia bacterium
GCGAGCATATCTATATCGCTTTGGGAGACCTCTTGATTATGTATTATCTCAGCTGTTGAATTATCCGTATAAAAATCCTCCTTTCCTCTTGGATTTTGTGGTCATTTAGAAACCCGATTTTAGGGGAAGTAATGTAACTACACAAGCCCTATGCATCAGGCGCTAAAAATCGTAGGTTTTATGCGGTTTTCAATCCTCTAAATGACCACGTTTAAGCTCTCTGTATTTACGTTCATTCCTGGCCTTTTTCTTTCTTCGCTCACTCTTTGAACATTCTAAACAATATTTTGCCCTGTTGGACTTTGCAATAAATGCTTTGCCACATATGGTACAGCGTTTTCTGTTAAGCGGTTTTATGATCTCCGCTAACAGCGTTTCATCTTGTGGCAGTATCGCTTGTCTGAACCACTTGCATATGACAGAGCATGAGTTTATCTGTGCGCAGTCACAGTTTAAGATTATACACTCACCATTTGCATAATTGCAACAAAGCCTTTTGATCATCGCAGAGACTTTATTTTTCTGCCCTGGCGTCATGCGCGGCAAAGAACAGTTTTTATCACGCTCTATATTGGATAGTTTATTTATAACCATACCTCCTTTCATACTGCCATTATACCACATTTTTTTAACCACATTGCTATACTGCATTATGGCATTTTAAGCTGCTTGTTTCAAAAAATATTGCATTTCTGCACAGGATATGATATAATGCGATTATAGGAGTTGATCGTATGTATTTGCCGGGAACGCCGGGAGAAATTATAGGTGATTTAAGAACAGCACGCGGTTTATCGAAAAAGCAGCTGAGTGAAATAACAGGGATAGTGCCGTCACAGTTAAGCCGAATTGAGAACGGAAAAATCAAGAATATAAGCAGTGATATTCTTATAGAACTGGCACGGGCGCTGAATGTGTCCACAGACTATATTCTTGGTCTGACTACGATAAAAGAACCCAAAAATCACGATATAAGCGAGTTGGGGCTGTCAAATGGCGCAGTTAAAGCAATTCTGTCGGGAAATATAGATATGGATGTCCTAAACTGCCTGATTGAGCACGAGCGGTTCCCATATCTGTTGTATCTGATAAAATCTTATTTCTCCGATAGTATCGCCGCAGGTATAGTAAGCAGAAATGAGATCATAGACCTTGCCGCGGCTGAGCTCAGTGATTTTTACAAGAAAACAGATAAAAGCGAGATCAAAAAGGACATTAAAGCCCTTAAATCACAGAAAATAGGTCAGCATGAGGCGGAATCGGAGAAGATAAAAAATACTTTTCTTACGATTTTGAGGGATATTAAAAAGAGTATCAGCAGCGGGACTAAAACAGATTCGGTAACATCGGAGCAGTTCAGGCAAATAAAGGACGAACTAAAAGATAAGCCTGCAAGCGAAGTGACGGTAGATACTATTGCGGGAGCTGTGACCGGTATGTTAGGACAGGTCGCCCAAGTAGATGATGAAAAATTGGAAAAGCTGCAAGGCTCGGTAAAAGAGCTTTTAGAAGTGCTGGGGGAGAAATAAATCGAGAGAGGGAAACAAATGAAGATAAGAGAATTAACAATAAAGGATTTTGAGCAGTTTAATATTCTGATGTTGGAAGTACATGATCATCATGTGAAAAAACGCCCTGACATATATAATAAAATTGAAAAATCAGATTCTTCAATGGTATGGGATCTTGACGCACTGCTTCGGAATAAAAACTATGTTTTGTTGGGTGCGGAATTGGACGGCGATTTGGCAGGGATATGCACTATGGCTATACGAGAACCGTCGAAAAATTCCTGTATCGTTCCGAGAATAAGAGGATATATAGAGGTTATTTGCGTAAGAAAAGACTATCGCAGGCGTGGAATAGCAACAGCGCTGTATAATGAAGCGGTACGGCGCGCATGGCGGTTCGGAGCTGACAGCGTTGAGCTTATGGTGTGGGATTTTAATAAACCGGCATTGGAGTTTTATAAGTCATTGGGAATGACGGTGCAGAGGTATATCATGGAGAAAAAGCATGGACAAGAATATTGAAATATGGGATGCATATGACGAAAAGGAAAATAAATTGGGATATGATCTGTTTCGTAATGAGCAAGTGCCGGATGACGTATATCATATTGTTGTTGAAGTATATGTTTTCTCAAGTGACGGAAAGGTTTTGATAACGCAGCGTGCTGCGAATAAAACCTATCCGCTGAAGTGGGAAAACACGGGCGGGTCGATCTTGAAAGGAGAAACACCCATGCAAGGCGCGATTCGGGAATTAAATGAGGAAACGGGGCTTATAGTGATGGAAACACAGCTTTGTTTGGCATATACAGAAGTCAAGCATCCGGCGATATACAAATGTTTTGTTGCATTTGTTAAAGGAAACGAGCAGATAAGCTTGCAGAAGGGTGAGACCATTGACTATAAATGGCTTCCGTATAATGATTTTCTGGAATTTATTAAAACAGATGAATTTGTTCCGAAGATACGTGACAGTATCTTGCAAAACATAAAAAGCGTAGATACAACACTTGCCTCGCTGAAAATAAAAGATAGCGTGTCAACATAAATATTTGCATACAAAGCTACACATGATTTCAGACAAGAGGTAAGGATGATGAACAGAAATATCAAAGTGATAACTGATTTTATTTTTGTGGAGGACAAGCCGCAGCCATCAGATGTGATAATGGTGGTCGGCGGCTCGCATCCGGAGGCAGCAGAAACTGCGGCGGAGCTGTGGAAACAGGGATATGCACCGATAATAATGATAGGCGGAGGCGTAAGCATTAAAACAGGCAGATTCGCCGGGAGCCGTTCTAAACAGGATATATACGACGGGG
>CALXRY010000021.1 GCA_944390955.1 uncultured Clostridia bacterium
AACCGCTGACACAGTAAAAGCGCTTAGCGGAAAATATCCCATATGCGGCATCTGCATGGGGCACCAGATAATAGGGGTTGCTCTCGGCTGCAAAACAAAAAAGCTGAAATTCGGGCATCACGGCGGAAACCACCCAGTAAAGGATCTTAAAACCGGACATGTGTATATAACAAGCCAAAACCACAACTATATCCTCACCGACTATCCTGATTACGTTGAGGAGACCTTCATAAACGTAAACGATGGAACCTGCGAGGGTATACGTCACAAAACGCTGCCGATACAGAGCGTTCAGTTCCACCCCGAGGCTTCGCCCGGTCCTCTCGACAGCGGCGAGCTGTTTGACAGATTCTTAAAGGAGGTAGAATAATATGCCTTTGGATAAATCAATAAAAAAGGTACTCGTAATAGGCTCGGGCCCTATCATAATAGGACAGGCTGCGGAGTTTGATTATTCCGGCACACAGGCCTGTCAGGCAATAAAGGAAGAGGGCATAGACGTTGTCCTCGTAAACTCCAATCCCGCAACGATAATGACAGACCGCGGCATGGCGTCGCGCACATATATCGAGCCGCTCACGGCTGAATATATCGAGAGAATAATCCGCGAGGAGCGTCCCGACTCAGTTATCGCCGGAATGGGCGGTCAGACCGGTCTCAATCTTACGTGCGAGCTGCATGACAAGGGAATATTCGACAAATATGGTGTAAGGGTCATCGGAACGTCTATACCATCCATAAAAGAGGGCGAGGACAGAGACAGCTTCAAGCGTCTTATGGAACGCACAAACCAGCCGATAGCCCCGTCAGAGATCGTTACCAACCTCGACGACGGCCTTGCCTTTGCCGAAAAAATAGGCTATCCTGTCATAGTCCGTCCCGCGTATACGCTCGGAGGAACGGGCGGCGGAATTGCCGAAAACGAGGAGCAGCTCATAAGCATACTTTCACAGGGCCTGCATCTTTCAAGAATAGGTCAGGTGCTGCTTGAAAAATCAATAAAGGGCTGGAAGGAGATCGAGTTTGAGGTAATGCGCGACGGCGCTGGGAACTGCATAACGATATGCTCGATGGAAAATGTCGACCCTGTTGGCGTCCATACGGGCGACTCGATAGTCGTTGCTCCGGCGCTTACTCTTGCCGACAAGGAATATCAGATGCTGAGAAAAGCCGCTATAGATATAATCAACTCCATCGAGATAAAGGGCGGCTGCAACGTTCAATTTGCTCTTGACCCTGACAGCTTCAACTACGCCGTTATTGAGATCAACCCAAGAGTGAGCCGTTCATCGGCTCTTGCATCCAAGGCGACGGGCTACCCGATAGCAAAGATCGCCGCAAAGATTGCCCTCGGCTATAACCTTGACGAGATAAAAAATGCCGTTACTGGAAAGACCTATGCGTGCTTTGAGCCTGCGATAGATTACGTAGTAACAAAGATACCAAAGTGGCCGTTCGACAAATTCTTCGGCGCAAAAAGAAACCTCGGTACAAAGATGATGGCTACAGGCGAAATAATGTCTATAAGCAGCACGTTTGAAAGCTCGCTTTTAAAAGGAGTCCGTTCTCTTGAAATAAAGCAGTATACGCTTGAACGCGAATCTTCAAAGAAGCGATCTATGAAGGAGCTTAAGCAACGTGTTATCGTCCCGGATGATGAAAGGCTCTTTGACCTTGCGGAGCTTATCCGCAGAAACTACAATCTTGATATGCTCTCGGAAATAACAGGCATGGATATGTTCTTCCTGCACAAGATAAAAAATATAGTTGACGCTGAGGAAGCGTTGAAAAAACTTTCGCTTGACGAGCTCACATATGATATAATGAAAAAATACAAGAAAATGGGCTTCAGCGACAAGGGCATTGCCGAGCTCATAGGCTGCGGCGGCGACGAGATCTATCAAAAAAGGATAGAGCTCGGCATAAGACCGGTATACAAGATGGTCGATACCTGCGCCGGTGAATTTGAGGCCGTATCCCCGTATTATTACTCTACCTATGACGATGTTACGGAGTCGGAGCCGTCAGATAAGAAAAAAGTAATCGTTATCGGCTCAGGTCCTATAAGGATCGGTCAAGGCATAGAGTTCGACTACTGCTCTGTACACAGCGTCCTGTCGCTCAAGAAGGCCGGAGTCGAAACGATAATCATAAACAACAACCCCGAGACTGTTTCTACGGACTTTGACACATCAGACAAGCTGTATTTCGAGCCGCTGACCGAGGAAGATGTATATAACATCATAGAGCTTGAAAAGCCGGACGGCGTTATACTCCAGTTTGGCGGTCAAACGGCGATAAAGCTTGCCAACTTCCTTGCCGGTATGAACGTTCCCGTTCTCGGAACACAGCCAAAATATATCGATGAGGCAGAGGACAGAGAGAAATTCGACGAAATGCTCGAGAATCTCCATATAAAGCGTCCTAAGGGCAAGGCCGTATGGAGCGTGCGCGAGGGTGTTGAGGAAGCAAACAAGCTTGAATATCCGCTGCTTGTTCGTCCCTCATACGTTCTCGGAGGTCAGGGCATGGAGATCACAAGAAATGAGATAGACCTTGTCAGATACCTCACCGACGCATTTGAAAAGGACAAGAAAAATCCGGTGCTCATCGACCGCTATCTCGGCGGACGCGAGCTTGAGGTAGACGCGATATGCGACGGCACTGATGTGCTCATCCCCGGTATCATGGAACATCTTGAAAGAGCAGGAGTCCACAGCGGAGACTCGATCTCGATATATCCTCCTCAGCACGTTCCCGATCATATCATAGAAAAGATAAAGGACGTTACGTACAGGATAGCGATAGAACTCAAGGTAATAGGAATGATAAATATACAGTTCATCGAGTTTAAGGACGAACTTTATATAATAGAGGTCAACCCGCGCTCAAGCCGTACCGTTCCTTATATCACAAAGGTCACAAACGTGCCGGTTATCGATATAGCGACAAACATAATGCTCGGAAAAACGCTTAAGGAAATGGGCTATTCAACAGGTATCGCCCCGTCCACAAACGCGGTCGCAATAAAAGTCCCCGTATTCTCCACCGAAAAGCTGCCGCGTGTTGAGGTGAGCTTAGGTCCGGAAATGCGATCAACAGGTGAGGTATTAGGTGTTGGAAAAACATTCCTCGAGGCGATGTACAAGGGTTTTACGGCCGCAGGTACGACAATTCCCGGCCCCGGCTCGACGATACTTGTAACCGTAAGAGACCTCGATAAGGAAAACTTCCTTCCGCTTGCAATACGAATGCACAAAATGGGCTGTAAATTTGTCGCAACGGGCGGTACAGCACGCCTGCTCGAACGAAACGGAATAAGCGTCCAGACAGCACGCAAAATTTCCGAGGGAGTACCGAATGTTCTTGATATAATCAGAAGCGGCATGATCGATCTTATAATCGATATACCGAAAAAGGGCAACGACTTCCATTCCGATGGCTTCAAGATAAGGAGAGCGTCAATAGAGGCCTCGATCTCGCTTATGACGAGCCTCGATACGGTCGGAGCGCTTGTCGATGTTATGGAGCAAAGATATACCTCGGATAATGTTAATATAATAGCGCTTGATGAAATAAAGTAATCACTAAAAAAGCTTCCGCACCGAAAAGGTCGGAAGCTTTTTTAGTCTAAAGATCAAGATTTACTCCACTATAACAACAGGCTTGGATATACCCGCCTTATTCTCTTTTTTGCTGTAGAGGCATACGTCTATGCTGAGACTGCCGCCGCCTACGGGAAGCTCTATCCTGCTTCCGTACTGACAGCTGCACTCCTTTACAAGACTGCCATTTATATAGATATATGCCTTATCTGCCGTAAGCTCACGGAACACCAGCTTATATGCTCTGCTCTCCGGGAGCTCCGTGCTCGTTTTATAAACTCCGTAGCCCTCGCATTCATCGAACAGCTCGTCGCAGCCGCTCCCAACGGTCAAGACCTCATAGCTGTTCATATCATTATCCTCAAGCTTCTTTGTCGCGTCCGGCATAGTTTCCGAAAGTGCTGAGGTTCTTCTCCATTTTGAAATATACCTTTCTTTTACGGATCCGATATATTTCCTGTCAACAGGCGACGGCCTCACTTCAAGAAGTATAGAAACTGATTTAAGGCCATCTGCTTCGGCTGTTACGGTCACAGTTTTGACTCCTTCGTCAGGAACAACTATCGCCTGGCACATCCCGTTAAACAGGCATCTTTCAGAAGCCTTATCGGCCTCATGTGAATTGGGATCGCCGTTCCCAACGCCTATAACTCTGCCGCCATCAACTGTAAATCTAACCTTATTGCAGGCAGTAAGAGCCCTTACACCATCGGCATCAGCAGCGCATATATTGACAGCTACGGCATCTCCGCAGTCGGCATAAAGAAAATCTCTCGATGATCCGGCCGTCAGAACCGCCGGCTCGCCTGCCGTCTTTATTTCGTCACGGCACACTTCGGCTCCGTCCGAAAAGCCAAGCATAACAAGCGTCCCATCTTCAAACTCCACGCTCCACTCGCACATGTCATACTTATCAACACTTTTTTTGCCAAGACTTCTACCGTTTAAAAACAGCTCTGCATACGTGCAGTTCGTATGTGCCATGACCTTGACAGTCTGCCCGCGCTCAAAGTTCCAGTGTGACGGCACGATGTGTATCATCGGTTCATCGGTAAAGAAAGCCTTGTTAAGATAAAACGCGTCCTTCTTAAAGCCGCAGGTATCCATTATTCCGAACTGCGTTCCTATGGACGGATATTCGAACGGCGTCGGCTCACCCCGGTAATCAAAGCCCGTCCAGATGAACATTCCCATTATATGCTTTCGCGTATCGACCTGCTTAAAGCCGTCGCGGTGCGTATTGCCCCATGAAGCAGCATATGAATCATAGCTGTCTATAACATGCTTTTCCATGTCCGTCTTATAAACGTATCTCGTTTCAAAGGCGCTGTTATTTTCGCTGCCGAGCATCGGCTTATCCGGGAATTTTTCACGGAATGGATCGTATTGTGCAGTTATATAATTAAAGCCCACAATATCAAGCTCCGAAGCCGCTCCGTTTTCCGCAAGCACACCGCCATTCATCGCTCCGGTTATAAAACGCGTATCATCATACTTCTCGATCTCCTGTCTCATGCGCCTCGTAAGCTTTTTGCCGATAAGAGTTCCCTGCAGCGGCTCCTCATTAAAGATGGAATACATCACCACAGATGGATGATTTCTATCGCGCAGCACCATATCCCGGACATGATTAAGCCCGTCGGGAGAGGTATTGAAATTCCTGTTTTCATCCATTACAAGAAGTCCGTATTTATCACAAAGATCAAGTATCTCTTTTGACGGATTGCCATGCGAGCACCTGTAGGCATTCGACCCCATCTCCTTAAGAAGCCGTATCCTGTATTCGTTGATCGCATCCGGAACGGCCACTCCCACTCCGGCATGATCCTGATGATTGCATGTGCCGTAAAGCTGTACGCGCCTTCCGTTAAGGAAAAAGCCGTTGTCCTTATCTATCCCGATCGTTCTGAAGCCGAATTTATTTTCCGCCCTGTCTATGCATACATCATTTTCGTATATTTCCGTTATCATCTTATAAAGTCTCGGAGAATCTATATCCCATATATACGGGCTGTACGTCAGTATATTCTGGATTATTTTGATCTCTTCTCCGGGGCCGAGCACCGAAACGGTGCTTTCCTTTCCGACTATGTTCCCTGTCGAATCAGCGATCCTTGAGATAAGTGTAAACGTGCGCTTTGTATCACCGCAGTTTATAATGTCGCATTCCGTCATCGCATCCCACACGTCCGGCGTTTTTTTCTCCGTCCTGACAAATACTCCCCACGGCTTTACATGCAGCTTGCTGCTCTTATACAGATCGACATGGCGGTATATCCCGGCGCCTTCATACCACCAGCCCTCAATAACATCAGCATCAACGCATACCGCAAGAACATTTACATTATCGCCATATACCGCCATATCGGTTATATTTACAAAAAACGAATTATATCCGCAGAAATTGCGGTATACCACAGAGCCGTTCAGATATACGGTACAGTGTGTTGCCACACCTCCGAATTCAATATACAGTTCCTTTTCCGCGTCCTCCTCTTCAAGGCGGAACTTCCTGAAATACCAGCCCCTGCCGCGTGCCTTATAGCCGTTCGCAGGTCCGTATTTTTCATCAAACTCATGACCGACCGCAAAATCATGCGGAAGATCCACAGCTTCAAATCCCGAAAGATCTATATCGGGGCTGCCTCCTCCCCTTGCGCCTCCGGCCTTTGCTGCCATATAGCACTCTGTATGAGTGCTCGCACTCGCATCTATTTCTCCCTCAAAGAATCTCCAATCCCTGTCCAAGCTGAATTTTTCCATGCTGTTCTCCATTTCTGCCGTATCGGTACGGCTTACGGCTCCTTAAAGCCGTCTGTATTTATTTCTTTTTTACATTATACCACGGCAGAAATTCATTTGCATTATAAATTACAGACTATGATGTCAGTTTTTCAGTTATTCTCGGCGAATCGACTAACACCATGCAGTGCTCTGCACAACAGTCAAAAAAGAACTGCCACTAAAAGCGACAGTCCCTAAATTCAACTCCTGAATAATTCCTTTCTGTACATAAACAACATGACTACCGAAAGGGCTGCGGCAAGCACGGCCGTGCCTGTAAAATTGAGCCACAGTCCTGTAAGCCGCATATTCCACAGCAGTGCAATAAGCAGCAGCGGGAAGATGAGCGCGGTCGAGACCGATATAAGCGTGGCCGGAACGGGCTTTTCAACTGCCAGCATATAGCTCTGCGTTGCCGACGCGAACCAACGTATTATATAGCCTGCGCCGAAGAGCCTGAGCGCCCACACGACCTCACCGACAAAGCTCTGCTCTGTATTGCTTGTAAAAAGCATTGTAAGCTGCTCCGGAAAGATGAATATAACAGCAACAGCTATCCACGACAGCACCGCTCCCGCAGAAAAGCAGTATTTTTCTATTGAACGCACGCGCTTATACATGCCGGCGCCCCAGTTATACCCTACCGCCGGCTGAAGTGAATCGATCATACCGTAGAGCAGCGGCTGAATAAAGCCGTCTACATACATAAGTATCCCGTAAACAGAAACTGCATTTTCTCCTCCCCAGCGCACAAGCAGTATATTCATGACTATCGAGGTCACTCGCCCTGCTATGTTATTCAGGAAGGTTGGCATTCCACTCGCTGTTATGCGCTTTATCATTGCGCCCGTAAACCGCGGACGGCAGAACCTCAATCTCATCCTTCCGCGCAGGAACGGTATAAACGCTATTATGGCGCACACAACCATTCCCGAGCATGTGCCGAGCGCAGCTCCCCATATCCCCCATTTAAATACAAACAGAAATACAAATTCAAGACCTGCACTCAGCGCCGACATAATGATATTTATGACCATGCTCATATTTATTTTACCGCATATGCGCAGATAATTATCCACCGCAAATACGATAGTCGTCACCGGTGAGCATAACGCGTATACGCGCATATACTGAATGGCCAGCTCCGCAAACTCGCCGTCCGCGCCCATAAAGCCGATCATCGCGGGAGCCGCCGCATAAAACAACGCGCCGACGATAAACCCGATAAGCGCTATCATTATACACGAGCACGTAAAAATATTGTTGGCTTCTTTATCGCGCCCCTGCCCGAGGCTTATCGATATAGGCACCGACGATCCGACGCCTATAAGGTCGGCAAGCGCAAAATTTATAATTACAAACGGCATCGCAAGATTAAGCGCTGCAAACGCCGTATTTCCAAGCAGCCTTCCGACAAATATTCCATCTATGAGCTGATACAGCGCAGACGCAAGCATCCCCACAGATCCCGGCAGTGCCGCTGTAAAAAACAGCCTGCCCGGCTTTGTCTCAGTAAAAAATTTATGTGAATCCATATCCTATTGCCCCCTTTAATCCGTTTTTTTCAGATATTTTTTAAAATTTCGCGTGTATTCCTCTATTCCGTGTATCATACTTTCGGCTGTCTCTTCGTCAAGCATTTCAACCGCAGCCGTTTCTGCCCGCCACATTCTTGACAGCAGCCTTTCGGCATATTCACGCCCGTCAGCCGTCAGCCTTACGCACTTATTTCGCCTGTCGCCCGGCAGCTCATGCAGCTCAACATAGCCTTTCTTCTGGAGACCGTTTATTACCGAATTTACCGTCTGCTTCGGGCAATACGATGCGCTGCATATATTCGTCTGAGTTACGTCGCCCTCACTGTAATATAAAAAATCAAGCACTATAAGAAGCGTATACGTTATTCCCACTTCTTTTGCATATTCGTCATACATTGAATCCACAGCTGTCCATGCCGCAAAAAACCGCTCAAACCGCCGCCTGCTGCCATCCATAATACCAGCCCCTTTAAACAGTCCCGTTTCGTACTATCTCATATCGTACTGATGTATGATACCACATTTACTGCGCATTGTCAACACCGAATAATAAAAAAGCCCGGGCAAAATGCTCAGGCAATGGGCGATATATCATTTCCGCTCACAAGAAAAGCCTTTTGAGCAAGCCTTATAAGCGGCATATCGTTCATATTATCGGTATAAAATTCATCTATGACGGCGTCCTCTCCGAAGCTCTCCCTGAACGCCTTGACTTTATTCTGCGAATAGCAGAGGAAGCCTATTTTTCTGTTTTTTTCATCTATCTCGGTGCAGATGATGCTTCCGGCATTGAGCCGTCCTGCGATACCATTGAACAGAAATCTCGGCGAGGCCGAAATTATCACGTCGTCCGGTGTGAGCTTTTGCAGCATAAACGGCTTGAGCTTTTTCTCATGGGATTTCCAAAAGCTACGCACGATCTCATTTATATCGCCGCAGTTATCAAAAAACACGCCGAGCATTACCTCGCAAAATGCGTACACCTCTTCGATCGGCATAAAGCCCGCCTTGTACTTCATCGCCTTTGCCGTTACCATCGGCATATATCTTATGAGTGACTTTTTCTTTTTAAGGCAATATTTGAAAAAAATCAAGCGAGCATTCGCCGTCATATATCGTATTGTCAAAATCAAAAACTTTCATATCGAGCCGATCCCTTAATTTTCACGTCTTATAAAAATTCTTTCTATTCCCGTGCACAGTCCCGTTTTGTCGCTCAGCTCAAATATACAGCCGTTCAGCTGCGCAGGACCGGCCGCTATCTCGAACTTCTGCGGCATTCCGGTAAGAAATCTTTTCACAACGATATTATAATCCATCCCGAGGACCGATTCGGCAGGTCCCGTCATGCCGAGATCCGTTATATATCCCGTTCCCTTCGGCAGTATGCGCTCGTCGGCAGTCTGGACATGCGTATGAGTTCCGAATACGGCTCCTACAGTACCGTCAAGGAAATATCCCATCGACTGCTTCTCGGACGTTGCCTCGGCGTGGAAATCAACGATAACGGCGTCGGTCCTTGACTTTAATTCACTGACCTTCTCCGCCACAGCCTCAAACGGCGAGTCCGTAGGCGGATCCATATATATCCTGCCTATGGCGTTTATGACGCCTATCCTTGCTCCGCTCGGCGCGGTCAGGATCATCGCTCCCGAGCCCGGGCATGAGCCGTGGAAATTTATAGGGCGCACGACGTTCTCCTCGTTTTCAAGGATAGGGATTACCTCTTTG
>CALXRY010000022.1 GCA_944390955.1 uncultured Clostridia bacterium
AGGAAAATTGCAATAAATAAAAGGAAGAGACAAACCATGAAATCCGCAATATCATCGAGATTTTTTACAAAATGGTGTTTGTTGAGGCAGGCTATTACCAAGCCGAAATAAAGGATATGCATTGGCGGATGACAACAGTGATTTTGAAATGATGATTCTTCCAATTATGCGTTTTATAAACGATATTCTTAACCGCGTTCCGTTTGCCGACTGGTACAGTGTTGAGGATAGGCGCAATATGAGATTTAGTAATCATACGGTTGTGAGTGGCCTGTATATGAAAATTTCAAAGCCCAAAAGAATGCAAGACTAAGACGTACCTATTTGATGAGCATCGGCAATGCCTTTTAATATATGGTAAAAAGATAATATTATTTAAGAAAGGGACACTAAAATGCTAATCGTATCAGATAATATAATTGACCTCAACCGTGATGTCGAATCGCTTATAGTTCAAGGATCGGCAACGCGCACAAAGGCATTTAGGGCAAAATTCAACGATGAATTCAAACCACTTCAGTTTGTGCATTTTTCCGATATTCATGCTGTTCTTGATTTGTGGAACAGAATATCGGAATATATAAATTATTATAAGGAATATATTGATTTTGCTGTACATACAGGAGATTTCTGTGGCAATAATCAAGAACTGTATGTGGATTTTTATAACTACGGTCTTAAATGCGAGCGTCCGATTTACAACTGCGTGGGCAATCATGATACTATCATAACGCGGAAGTGGATTAAAAATACAAAGGAGTCTGCGCATAGGCTTTTGTTTGCTCCTATGAACGATGAATCGGTAGAAGGGACGGAGTATCTTGATTGCGATTATTCTATGACGTATTACAAGGATTTCCTTGAATCAAACATCCGTATGATTGTGCTTGATTTGTATTACGATATTGATAAGCAAATTGTTTGGCTGAAAAAAACTCTTGAGGATGCGAAGAGGAAGAATATGAATGTAATCACAGCGATGCATGAGCCGTCCGGGCATGTAAATGATACCTTTGGTGTTACGTTCCATACGTACAATGATTATGAATCTTTGCACGGCAAAGGAGAGAAAATGCCGTTCGAAGATGTTATTGTGGATTTTATAAAAGACGGCGGAGCTTATATTGCAAACTTTGTGGGCCATGTTCATCATGATTTGTTCGGTATGACAGATGCAGGTGTTTTGAACACGGCAGTTCCGAGCGCTACCAATTGGGACGGCTGGTGCGACGGCAAGAGAGTAAGAGGCACAAGAACGTACGACTGCTTTAACGTTGTAAGTATTGATACAAATTTGGGATTATTAAAAATTGCCAGGGTAGGTAACAACAGAGACCATTATTTCAGAAGTCAAAAATCATTGTGTTATGACTATATAAATAAAAAGGTTATTTATAATGATTAAAGCCACTACTGCTCTTGGATAAATATTTTTTCGATAGGAAGTCCAGAAAAATAATCATTTTGAGCGATATATAATATAAAATGAATTAATTATCGTTTTTAATGATAGTAATTTATTTATGTTATAATGAAATTAACGGAAAGGGTACCCAAAATTGATACAGCGAATATGGTATTGCATAGCTTCCTTGCGACTGCACATATTACAGTGAAATGATGTTTCCCATCGCTTCGTTTTTCTTAATAAAAGGCGGAGACAACATGATCATAAAAGGTAGCAATCAATGCAGCATTGAACAAAGACTTTCCGAGATATGGTGGAGCCGCATTTGATGATGGTGCTATTGGCCCGGGCGGAAACATAGCTTTCCGCCCGTATCGGTATATCAAATCTTATAGTGTAATTGTATTAATCAAACCACGATGTTTCATTAATATTTCCATCGTGCCTTTTTCTTAGTTTTCTGTATTCTCTGTTTTTATCGTCATTTTCTATCTGCAGTTTATAGCCGGTATCGTTCCGGATTAGCTCAGCTACGGCAAAACCGCCGAATTCCGAAGTGAAATATCCTGCGGCACTTTCGGCGATCACCGTTCCGCTGCGTATGCATTCTATATCAACATTATATGATGCTGAGTTGATGTCAGACAATGTTTCACTGTGTATATCTATATTAATCTTACGATATTCTTTAGGAAGTATATCATTTTCCGTGCAATATGATATTTTATCATCACCCATGGAAAGGTACAGATTGATCTTGTCTACAGAATCTTCTGTATTATTATAAAAAACTACTGTATATAAATCATGATCATCAATCGGACCGGCGATGGTCATAAAAATTATGCGCCCCAATATACCCACGATAATAAGAATTATGACTATGACGATGAGAATGATTATACGCTGTATGTTTTTCACAGTTATTTGTTCCTTCATTCTACTGCCCCCCTTTTGCACATTATATCATAATATTCCCATAGTTTCAATATAAATTGTTGGACTGCGGGAGCTGTATATTCCCGAGAAATCCGCATTGACAAATTTATATGGGTGTGATATACTCTTTGAACAGAAAATTTTTTATTTATTTCGATTATAAATTTGATTGTATTGGCTTGCTTTTTTGCTTTCAAGAAGGTCTATAAATATATGACGGTAAAAATATTACCTCAGCAAAAATATATAAATAAAAGGGAGATCAAAATGTACAGAGAGATTCATGTTTCAAAAAGAGGGAATGACAGCTATCCCGGAACACTTGATAAGCCGTACCTGACAATATCGCGTGCGGCAGCGGAAGCCCGCCCGGGCGATACGGTAACGGTGCATGAGGGCGTGTATCGCGAAAGTGTAAACCCTATAAACGGAGGACGGAGCGAAAGCGAAAGGATAGTTTACCGCGCCGCGGAAAATGAAAAGGTCATTATAAAGGGCTCAGAGCAGATCTCCGAATGGCAGAACGAGGGCGGAATGCTGTGGCATGCCGAGCTTCCTGACAGCTTCTTCGGCGCTTGGAACCCGTATAAGGAGATAATAGACGGCGACTGGCTCATGTCGCCCGTCGACAGACCTCTGCATACAGGACAGGTATATCTCAACGGAACGGCCTTGACCGAGGCCGGCAGTATTGAGCAGGTCATGAACGGCAAAATGAAGTGGTTCTGCTGTGCGGAGGGAGGATACACGCATATTTATGCGAACTTCGGCGATGCGGACCCGAATAAAGAGACGGCTGAGATAAACACAAGAAAAACCTGCTTTTATCCCGAAAAGACGGGGATAGATTATATCACGGTCAGGGGCCTTGAGATGTCTCATGCAGCGTGCCCGTGGGCGCCGCCGACGGCGGATCAGCCGGGAATGATAGGGCCCCACTGGAGCAAGGGCTGGATAATCGAGGATAATATATTCCATGATGCAAGATGCAGCGCGGTGAGCCTCGGGAAGGAGATAACGACGGGAGATAACCGTTACACGCACGACCATTTTAAGCCGGGGTATCAGTATCAGCTTGAGACGGTATTCAAGGCGCTGCATATCGGTTGGAGCAGGGAGCGGATAGGCTCTCATATAGTAAGAAACAATGTTATTTATGACTGCGGTCAGAATGCGATCGTGGGACATATGGGCGGAGCCTTCAGCCGGATATACGGAAACCACATATACAATATAGGGAACAAGCATGAATTTTTCGGGTATGAGATAGCGGGCATAAAGCTCCATGCGGCGATAGATACCGTTATAGAGAATAATAATATACATGACTGCTGGCTCGGGACATGGCTGGACTGGCAGGCGCAGGGCGTGCGCGTGAGCCG
Organism: uncultured Clostridia bacterium; assembly: GCA_944390955.1. Taxonomy (GTDB): domain Bacteria; phylum Bacillota; class Clostridia; order UBA1381; family UBA1381; genus Ornithomonoglobus_A. The sequence goes on from CALXRY010000022.1 coordinate 3,730, forward strand.
CAACCTGTATCACCATAACGAACGCGATATATGGATAGAGGTAACGCACGGACCGCATATCGTCGACAACAATATATTCGGTTCCGGACATAACTTCAGTAATGCGGCTCAGGGCGGCGCGTATATACATAACCTGTTCTGCGGGTCGATGCACAGGTATGACGTTAGGGACAGATCCACGCCGTATCATATTCCGCATTCCACCGATGTTGCCGGTACGGCCGTTGTATACGGCGGCGACGACAGATTCTATCAGAATATCTTTGCGGGGAGTGCCGAAGATGAGGATGATCACTGGAAAACCGGCACGTCCATATATAACGGATATCCCGACTCGATGGAAAAATATATTGAGCTTGTAATGGAAAACGGTCGCGGCGATATTGAAAATTATATAGACGTCAAGCAGCCGGTGTATATCGGCAGCAACTGCTATCTGAACGGCGCCGAGCCGTATGATGGAGAGCGGTGCGCCGTGGTCTCCTCGGAAAACTCTGAGATAATGATATTTGAGGAGAATGGGGATATGTATATGGAAATAAATATCCCTTCTGATATTTCTGAGCCGGAGACAAATATAATAGACACGTATCAGCTCGGCGTGCCGAGGATATCCGAGGCGAGATTTGAAGCCGCCGACGGAAGCGATATCAGCTTTGATACCGACTTTTTCGGAAATTTACGTTCCGAAGCCCCGACTGTCGGACCATTTGAAAATTTAAAGCGCGGCAGTCAAAAGATAAGGCTGATGAAAATAAAATAAACATATGAGCCGGGGCGGCGTTTTGCCCCGGCTCATTCTGTATATTCTGATAATACGACACATTCTGTACGCGCTATTGCACCGTTACATATTCCTGCCAGCGGTAGAGAACGGTGCGGTTCTCATCGAGCAGGATGACCTGCATCTTGTACGTTTTACCGCTCTGGAAGCTGTAGGTAAAATCGGGAGCGGTAAAGCCCAGAGTATATATTTCTTCCGTGCCGTCGGAGGAAATGCGCATAAGCTCGCCAGGACGCATGATATACTGCCTGTCGGTGCATAGATCCGAGCTCATAAAAGAAGCGTGGTAATTATTCTCGTCATATATGTATATGTTGGTTTTTGCGGCATTCTCAAGGCTTGTGCTCACGTTTACAGCCATGCTCTCCTGATTTATGCCGCCGACCGAGATATTCACCTTATCTGTCGCTATATTTTCATACGCAGTCTCAAACGAAGTGAAGTATTCGTTTGCGGCTTTCGACTTTTTTGTGTCGGTAAGATTGCTCTCGTAGTCGCCTATAAATGAAATGCTATCGGCGTTTATCATGACCGGAGCGCGGTAGTGATCGGTCACCTCTTCGGAGTCCTCCTCAGCTGCGGTGAAAAGATCAACATAGCCGTTGACGAAATTTTTGTTTTCTTCTGCCAGCAGAACTACGTTAACATATTTTCTTTGCTCGGGCCTGTTGTTCATCAGCCCGGCAAACGGCGACCAGAAATCCGCAAAGCCCCTGTCATCGGTCAATTCTATAAACCTGTACTGCGTGCAGTAGGGATAGCTTTTTGCAAAGCTGTTTCTTTGTTCGCTGCCGAATGAAAGAAACTGAGTTGAGTTGAAGCCGCCGCCGGTCGGGCAGGCGAGCGAGGCGCTGCCCTCGGAGCCGCTGATCTCAGCCATCATATAGAGGCTGACGGTACCCCGTGTTGAGCGTCTCTCATAATTTTTTACGGTAATATCGATATTGCCGTCGGATCCGGCAATACCGTCGTATACCCACGCGGGAACATCCCTGCCGCTGACGTTTACCGAGAACGAAACTCCGTCGCGGAAATATATCTCGTTTTTGTCCCAGTATTCGAGACCGTCCGAGCCGACCGCCGCCATAACGACGGTCGCGCCGAGCATAGTGACCACTATCGCCACCGACATAACGGCCGCCATGAGCTTTGAGAGCCGCCCGCCCTTGGAGCGTATTTTTGAGAATCTGAGCTGCAGCGTCTTTTTGTCTGAATTCATTTTTGTTGTGTATAGGTTTTCAAGCATGATATTTCATCTCCCTTCGTTTTATTCCGCTAAATCAAGTATCGTTTTCATATAGAGCTTCTGTTCTGCGTCTGACATGCCTTTTGTTACCTCCATATCGCAGGAGACCTCGCAGGCCTGACCGACATTCGCGCACAGCAGATACGCAAGAGGATTGAACCAGTGTACCGCGTTTACAAATATCGAAAGCCATTTGATAAGCAGGTCCTTCCGCCTGTAATGCATAAGCTCGTGTAGGAGCACCATCCGCATATTTTCGTCGGGTATTTCTCTGCACGGGATATATACCACGGGCAGGAATACACCGACGAGCAGCGGAGAGCTGACGTCGGGCGACATCCTTATTTTGATGCGCCGCTTGACGTTCAGCTCCCGCTTTACATCTTCAAACAGAGCAAAGCCGTCAAGCAGCACAGCGCTTTTCCGCCTGCGCCGCAGGTACACGATATAGCTTGCCGTTACGACGGTCAAAAACAGGACCGCGCCGAAAAGCCATATATAGGCTATCAGTTCCGGCAGACGTATACGGCGCTCAGCGCCGATCGGTATCTCTCTGTACTCAAAGGGCGCGCCCTCGATCACCACTGTATCTGTGTCTTGCGAGGCTGTGCCCGCCTGCCGCTCCTCTGCCGCAGGCTGCGAAAATATAGGGAGCCGCTGAGCTTCGCTGCGCGGTATCAGCTTATATACGGGTACGAGCATGACAAGCAGCACCGCGACCCATGCGTAATACTGCCATTTTGCTGGAAGCCTTTTAGCTGTGACGGGCTTCAAAAGCAGCAGCACAGCCGTCATCCCGAAGCCGAGCAGGCTCAGCACAAGCACCGTCCTGAAAAGCTCAAGCATCGCCGTCCTCCAGCTCAAACATATTCCGCAGATCGTCTATATCGTCCTTTGAAAGCTTCTTGTTCGTATAGAGCGCCGCGATAAAATTTTTGACAGAGCCGTTATATATCTTCGACAGAAAATTTTCAGTTTCGCTCATATCATACTCGCTTTGCTTGAGCAGAGGATAATATAAATTGGTCTTGCCCTTCTTTTCGCAGCCGACAACGCCTTTTTTCAGAAGCCGCTGCAAAAAGGTAGAAATGGTGGACGCGGTCCAGTCGTTCCCCCTGAGCTCCCTGAAGACGTCCGCAACCGTCATCTTTTTATCGGAGCTCCACAGTATCTTCATTATCTCATATTCCGAATCGGTAATTGTTTGTTTTGCGGCAGACATAAAAAAGCCCCCTTATCCATATAAAATTTTCAGTGTAATTACACTTGTAGCTACTATAGCCAGTATAGCATCTGTAGCTACATTTGTCAAGATGTTTTTGGAGATTTATAAAAATTATTTTTCATGCAAAAAGAGCAGCGCGCGACTGCTCTTTGAATATAATTAAAAATCAACTTTCGGCAATGTAGCAAAACCCTTTTCGAGGTCCTCGTCCGTAGGGATATAATCGGTCATGGCCCCGTCAAGGTATGCCGCGTATGCGGTCATGTCGAAGTAGCCTGTGCCGGTAAGCCCGAACAGGATAGTCTTTTCCTCGCCAGTTTCCTTGCAGCGCAGTGCCTCGTCTATCGCGGCCTTTATCGCGTGCGATGATTCCGGAGCGGGAAGAGTGCCCTCGACGCGGGCAAATCTTATTGCGGCGTCGAATACCTTTGTCTGCTCATATGATACGGCGCTCATGTAGCCGTCGTGATAGAGCTTTGAAAGTATCGGCGACATGCCGTGGTATCTCAATCCTCCGGCGTGGTTAGGCGATGGTATAAAGCCGCTGCCGAGAGTATACATCCTCATAAGCGGAGTTGTCTTTCCCGTATCGCCGAAGTCAAAGGCATATCTTCCTCTTGTAAGTGACGGGCAGGACGCAGGCTCAACAGCAACGAACTGCGTATTCGTCTTGCCGAGTATCCTGTCTTCCATGAACGGCGAGATAAGTCCGCCGAGGTTCGAGCCGCCGCCTGCACAGCCGATTATAATGTCGGGCTGAATATCGTATTTCTTGCAGGCAGCGTACGTTTCCTGACCGATTATCGTCTGGTGCAGGAGCACGTGGTTCAGCACGCTTCCGAGCACGTAGCGGCAGTTTTCTGTCTTAAGAGCCGTTTCCATGGCCTCGGAGATCGCACAGCCAAGCGAGCCGCCTGTGCCGGGATTTTCGGCAAGTATCTTTCTTCCGATCTCTGTCGTATCCGACGGCGACGGGATGCCCTCTCCGCCGTAGGTACGGATGACATTCTTTCTGTGCGGCTTCTGCTCTGCGGAGACCTTTACCATATATACCTTTAGGTCAACTCCGTAGAACGCACACGCCATCGCAAGCGCCGTGCCCCACTGCCCTGCGCCTGTTTCGGTGGTCAGGTGCGTGAGCCCCTGCTTCTTTGCGTAGTAGACCTGCGCTGCCGCGGAATTGAGCTTATGCGAGCCGGAGGTGTTGTTGCCCTCGAATTTGTAATATATCTCTGCCGGAGTTTCGAGCTCTCTTTCGAGGTTGTAGGCTCTTACGAGCGGTGACGGGCGGTACATCTTATAGAAGTCCATTATTTCGCCCGGGATGTCGATATACAGATCCTTTGTATTGAGCTCCTGCTCAATGAGGTCATCACAGAATACGGGTCTCAGGTCGTCGAAGGTGCATGCCTTGCCCGTTGCGGGATTTATGAACGGATCGGGGAGCTCCTTCATCACTGCTCTGACATTATGCCATTGCGTCGGCATCTCACTCTCGCTTAAATAGATTTTGTACGGTATCTTCGCCATTGAAAACACGTTCCTTTCATCAAAATTTTTTGAATTCCGACGAGAAACAAAAAGCTCTGTCAAAATTATACAGCGACAGAGCGGAATCAACAAAAATCAAAATATTCTCGTCTATTCTCATCTCGTCTCATGCCCCTTTGGGCGTCTCGTCTGTTATCATAATACATCATATCCTATGATTTGTCAAGGATTTTTTGATGATTTTTTACGGTTTGTCGCAGGTGAGCCCCGTCACACCGTCAATATATGCGCTTCCGTCGCCGGCGTTCCAGCACTCGACGCTGAAGCCCGCGGCTCTTATCCTGTTGATTGTTTCTGCGTCGAGCATATTCATATCAACGTCGATGCCGACCTCGTTCGTTTCTGTTTTTATCGATATGAGCTGCTTCATATACTGAACGTCCATGTCGATAGTCACAAACAGCAGCCGCAGAGCAGCCGTCGGGTCGACCTGTTTTATCCGCTGAAGCGAGCTTATCCAGTTGCTTATCCACGTTACGCGGTTTTCCATGCCGTATTTCCTGACAGTCTCTATGAGCCCGAGTGCGCGCTCTGCGGTGAAGGACTCGCTGTCGTAGATCTCTACATACGGCCGGATACCGAGTATGCTGCATTCGGCTATGTATTCCTCAAACGACGGTATGCGCGCTCCGGCGCAGCATTCGCATTTCCATGATCCGAAGTCGTATTGCCGCACCTCGGCGAATGTCATTTCCGACAGTCGGCCGCTGCCGTTTGAGGTGCGGTCTATCGTCTCGTCATGCAGCAGCACCGGAACGCCGTCTGCAGTCCAGCGCACGTCGCATTCGGAATATTTAAAGCCCGCCCATGCCGCGGCTCTGAGAGATTCTATAGTATTTTCCGGAGCCTCAAGAGAAAGTCCTCTGTGTGCGATCTTCTTTACGTCCGTGCCGGAAAAGGTCGTGACGTTATATTCAACTCCGAACGCTGCTCCCTCGGACGGAACTATCGGAGAATTGTCGGTTTTTGCAATGACTATTCTGTAGAGCCCCGGCGGGAGGTATGTTTTTTCGGTGAGCCAGCCGGAATTAAGCAGCCTTGCGCCGTCCGCGCCGTAATAATCGAATGCGAGCTTATACTGCGAGAAATCGACATATCCCATCGATGCGGGCAGATACATAAGCTCCGAATATATCCGCGTGTCCGACCATACGATAGAACCGTCCTCTGGAAGTATCGAGCCCGTCTGCCATTCGGGACGGTATGATGTGACGATAAGCTTCGCAAACTGCGCCCTCGTTATCGGACCCTTCGGCTCGAGGTATCCGTCAATGCCTGTCATGAGCCCGTCTGAAACGGCGCGGGCTATATATTCGGCATATTCCTGATCGACAAGCTGAAAATCGGGGAATATTTCCGTAGCATGCAATTCATCATCCGTATATTCTCTGCTTCCGTAAAGGCTGTCGGAAAGTCGCATAACGGCTGTCACCGCCTCCTCGCGTGTCATATTGTCATTCGGGCGGAAAAGACCGTCCGGGCACAGTATGAGATCTTCTGCGCGGTTCAGCCTTGCATATACAGCGTACCACGCGCCCTCGTCAGCATCGGGATAATTCTCTGCGGAGACCGCGGGCAGAATATTGTTGTATTTAAGCGAATATATTACCTTTGCGCATTCGGCGCGAGTTAGAGGCTTTTCCGGGCGGAAGCTCCCGTCATCAAAACCCGAGAACCAGCCTTCACCGGCCGCACGCTCGGCATAGCCGCTGTACCATGCTCCGCTCTCCACATCGGAAAATTTCGCATATACAGACGGTGCTAATAAGATCAATATCGATAAAATAAAAATAAATTTCTTCAATCTTTTTACCAATCCTTTTTTCAAAATAATTTAAATATCAAATTAAATTTGATATTTGCAGTATAAAAAAAGTCTGCTGCTTAGACAAAAAATGTGCTGCTATAATTAAAATCACTTTCGCGGAGCGAAAGTTTCCTTAAGCGAGTTCCATCGCCCGTTCGCGACGGTTTGAGATAACACCGGGTTACGAAGTACGCGAACGGTATGATGGGTGTCTGAGCTGTGTTTGCCAAGCTTTTTAAAGCTTGTGCGGGGGTTTAAAGGGGTTTCGCACTAAACCCCTTTTTTGAATATGAATGCGGCAGAATAAAAAGTCTGCAAGCCGCCGTGAGCAGATCACTTCCGCAGGCTCTTCAAGAGCGCTATCTCCCTTGCATATCCGTCAAGCTCGTTCGGTGTTTCAAGATAGAACGGCAGATCGCGCAGCGCAGGGTGGTTTATTATCCTGCTTATCGCTTCGATGCCGAGCGAGCCCTCGCCTATTTTTTCGTGCCTGTCCTTGTGCGACTCGAACGGATTTTTGCTGTCGTTAAGATGTATCGCCTTAAGGCGGTCAAGACCTATTATCCTGTCGAATTCGCTTAAAACTCCGTCAAGGTCGTTTACGATGTCATAGCCGGCATCATATACGTGGCAGGTGTCGAGGCATACGCCGAGTTTATCGGAAAGCTCCGTCCTGTCGATTATTTCGCGCAGCTCCTCAAACGAGCGCCCGACCTCGGAGCCCTTTCCCGCCATGGTCTCAAGCAGAACGGTCGTTGTCATCTCCGGCTTAAGTACGCTGTTAAGGAGCTCTGTTATCAGCTCTATGCCGCGCTCAACGCCCTGTCCGACGTGGCTTCCAGGGTGGAAGTTAT
>CALXRY010000023.1 GCA_944390955.1 uncultured Clostridia bacterium
ATCGTTTTTGAACTCCTGTGAATACTTCTTCTGTGTAGCCATGTTATTGCCTCCTCATATGCTATATTATATCACATATGCTGATTTTTCGAAAGCTTTAACCTGTACGTTTTTTATTCTACCACTACTATATCCTGGACAGGAATAATAACGTTTCCGCGTATGTGCTTCAATTGATATATTTCATCTACTATGAGTTCAATATCTGTTTTGTACTCATTGATACTAACACGGTTTCCACCAATATACTCTCCATTATCGATGAAATACCCTATATGCTTTATTGTGAAAATTCCTGCAGCGCTCGAGTTTCCAGAATTCAAATCTTGACCACTTCCAATACCTGTGTGACCATAAAATTTATTTCTCATGACTATATTAAATTTAAGTTCTGCGGTTCTCCTTGTATCGGTAAATGGTATTATTACTTTATCTTTTATTGTAATACCGCTTAGTTTTGTAATATCGCTTGCTAAAGGGATATCTGTATTAGTCCCTTCATAACCAACATATTCAGAGCCACAAATTGATCCCATTGCTACGCCGGCATTAGGACTTGTCCCATGATAAAGAGTTAACTCCAATCCTCTCTCCGGAATCGCCACACTGTCAGGGACAGTGACAGTAACATTATAGGTATCCATTGTATAATCATTTATCCACAATCGGATACTGTGGTTTTTTTCATCTATCTCATAAATATCCGAATATGCGTTGGCCAATTCATTCAAAGGCAAGTAATATACTTCATCTACACACATTATATCTGACAAACAATACTTCAGTTCAGATCTTCTGTAATCTCCGTACAACCTAAAAATATAGCATGATTTCTCACCAGTACGAATAATGTAACTTAAATTTACTGCCTGCAAGTCCTCAACCGAAATATAATATGTTTCATCTTTAAAAACTATTGGCTCTGATAACTCTATCGATTCACCCTTGTTTATTAAAGTAACAGTACTGTTCTCTGCCGCAAAAACATTCAATGTTAACAGCAAGGTTAATATCGTTAAAACAGTAATCAAAAATACTTTTTGCCGCATGAAATCTCATCCCCCGTATCAAATCAAACAATTCTGTGTTCTGTATAAAATCCCCAATAACATAATTTCAAGTATTTAATATATAACTATACAATAGCATAATATCCACTCAATGTCAAGAATCAAACGTATTGATGCAGTCACTATATTTTTAAAAAAATCAAAGCAGCACGGTCATTCAAATCCGCGCTGCTTCATTTCTATTACTTAACAGTCAATTCCGATGCCTTACATAACGGCACCTGTTCATTCCACATGAAGGTTTTTATTGTGTCGCCCGTCTCGATGATACACGGCACAGATATATCGACTCCTGTATCATCTTCCGCGGCAATAGAAACCGTTTCAATTCCGCAGGCTTTCAATGTCCCGTCAGCAGTATATACTGCCGAATACAATTGACATGTGATTGCTGAATCAGTATTGTTTCTAGCTATTGAATTGATCATATACTCACCGTTGATCTCACTGTAATTCAGTATCTCAGTCTCATAATCCGGCAGGGATGATATGTTTGACATATAGGCATACCCGTCATTATTCCCAAGCGATATCTCTGAAAAATCACCTTCTGCCGTTACATAGAGCTGCTTTCTCTCATCATCCAGAAGCATGCTTTCTTTATCAACTGCAAATACTACTGTCTGCGTACCTCCGATGGACAGTTCTAATATCTTTTCTGCAAGGATCTCGCCATCTGCGCTGTCTTCTCGAATTTGTACCCGTACATTCTGTGCATTTTCATAGCCTTCATTTGATATATCCGCAGTGACTTCAGTTCCGGTCTCGTTTACAGCTACATTTTTCACTACTATATCGGCATGTCCTATCTCAAATTCGGCAGTATTGTTTTCTATGTTATACTCCTCACCCTCGATAAGCTCAACACCGAGTGCGACTGTTCTTAAGGACATATCATCGGGGACGCTGTACGGTATTTCCACATCAACAGACGTCCCTGCCTTTAATTCATCGGTCACGAAAACAACATCGCTGTCTGTCAGTGTAATATTAAATCCGCCTATACTCAGTTCTCCGCTGTTTTTCACAGTTGCATATGCCGTCATAGCAGCTTCATCAAAATACGCATCTGTTATTTCCAGATCATATGACGGGACGATATTTATCGTACACAGATCAGATTGACCGTCAACATAATAATCACCGCCGTCAGATACCTTTTCCGTCCTGTTAAAGGCGGCAAATATGCTTCCGTCAGCATTCATAACAGCAAAGGGGTATTTTATCCTTTGCCCCAGATCGGATATTCTGACATCCTCGCTCCACATTGTGCCATCATATAAAGAGCCGTGTATTTCAGCACTGCCGTCACTGACAGCCGTCCACAATACTGCGGCCGATCCGCTGTTTGATACGACCGTAAACTGGTCTGTTGAGGCTGTTCCGTTTATGACAGTTTTTTCTGTACCGTTTTCAATATACACTATACTACCGTTTGAATAATAGAATAAAACAGTTTCACCGTTAAAATCCGCATAGACGGGATGAGTATCCGGCAGTTCATTGCTTGTGATCTGCCCTTCGGATACTGTATATATCTCCCTGTCGTCGATAGTATATAAGTCCTTATCACCGTCTGTTTCATAGACGATATCAAGCTCACCATCAATATATGCGCAATCAATATATGTGACAACATTTTCCTCGGTGACCGCTATTGTTGTTTCGCCGTTCTCATATGACATTATCCTGTTTTCTCCCGTAAGACCGGTAAAATCGTTTGCACTGTTCTGCACCCAAACCACCGCCGGCTCCCCATTGCTCACCGCAAGCACAGGAGTCTGATCAATCAGAGAATTCTCTGTAACGCGTATAGGCTCATTAAAACTGCTTCCGTTCCACTTGGCAAGGTATAACTCACAAATCTCGCCCAGTTCGCGTGACGTCATATCAGCCGATATATGGTCTGTTGCTTTCTGCCACACAATATATCCGTCCTTCATCACAGGCGAGTAATCAGCCAGTCCATCATCATAAACTGCCTGCGGAGCCGACCATACTCCGTTCTCAAAAACGGAATAAACAAGCATTGTTTTATCTTCGTCAGGTCTGTTTTTATTATCGGTGATCCATGCAATAACATTTTTGCCGCCCATCTGTGCAAATGCAGGCGCGATATTTTCGTATGAATCCTCCTCAAGAACTTGTACGGTCTGATTTGTATAATCATAATCAGCCATCAGCTGAACCTGCTCTTTATCGCCTACCCATTTTTGAACGCTGTCATCATGAGGCGCCGTACCTATCGGCGAATCGATATCTATACCGGCATAAAGATTATTTATATCATATTCCTCCGAGTATAAGCCTACTTTGCCGAGCAATGTATTGGGATTTCCCGTTTCATATATATTAAATGTCCCTTTTGCAAAATCTTTCTGGTATGTAGGGATTCCGAACGGTCCCGTCAGCTTGAATGAGGCACTGCCGGTAACGTCCAGTTTTTGATATATCTTATCAAGTGCGATCTCAAGCTCTGCCTTTACCTTGCCCGAAACTCCTGCAGTAAGCACCTTAGGCACTCCAACTCCTCCGCCTGCTTCAAATGATATTGAAGGAGCAAGCGATCCTGTAAATGCGCCCTGCAATCCTCCGCCTGACACGAGATCTCTTACGCCGCCGACAAATTCCAAACCGCCGCCTGCGCCTATCTCATAATAGAGCGGTACTACATAAACAACGACCATGCCCTGATATGTATACTTGATTTCTCCCTCAACAATAATACCGCCCTCGGATACATGCATGCCGCCGTTTTCATCAAAATAGCCTTCGAGATAACCGCTTACATTTGCCTTACCCGATACACCCTTACTAATATCAAGATTTGTTTCTGAGCCATATGCGTTCAGGTATCTCACGGAATTTTCAAGGCCTGAATTTTTTGCTTCCTTAAAGCCCTCCTTAAGCCCCTGCCATGCTTCTTTCTGCCAATTTCCGTTACTGTCTAACTTATGCTCAAATACATCGGTGCCTAATGCAACCTTGAATTCATTACCGTCTGTTTCAGCATCCACGCTTATTGAGCCCAAGCTCAAGCCTATCTTTTCCTTGCCCAATATAGGCACACTCTCCGGGATTTCAACACTGAAATCATCAAAAAGATCTATTGCTTCTGTCGATAATCCTCCTTCAAACATCTGCGTTCCCGTAACGCTCAGCTTTGTTCTCTTTGAGCTGGATTTTCCTGTTGCATTATCTACCGCGAGCATATATATAGGCTCTCCCGGTGAAAATTCCTCACCTATTTTGACATCTGTATATGCGTTAAGAGGTATCTCCACAGATTTGCCGGCGCCCTGTGTGATGTATACGTGAACATCTTCGCAGCCGTTGGTGTTTACATATGCTTCCACGCTCATTATTTCTGCGCTGTCCTTGTCCACGCTGTGACTTTGATTAAACAGGTCATATGTCACTCCGTTATATGACAGCGAAGCCGAGGTGATAATAGGCGCGCCCTCCGAGGTGGAATTGGAGGAGACTCCATCTAAATTCCCATAAACATTAATGTCAATCTTTATAGGAGAGTACACATCTTTAGTGGTGCCGTTACCCAATTGTCCATAGTTGTTTCGCCCCCATGTATATACATTTCCACTTTGATCAATTGCTACTGTAAATAAAAGTGCAGCTTTCGCGGTTAGTACATTTTCCATAATAATGTTACTCGAGTTAGAGACCATATCATTTGCAACACCCAACCCGAGAAGTCCGTATTTATTGCTACCCCACGTCTCCAATTGATGCAATTCATTAATAGCAATAGCATGTCCAGAACCATAGCTTGAATGCAAATATTTCTCATTATGCACCTGCCTAAAATAGGGTTCGTACGCCCCGCAATGTGACGCTTCATAATTAACAGTTTGAGAAATTTGATAAGTCGTATTAGGCCCACATGCCCACAAGGTATTATCATCTTTTATTACAACACTATATCCTGTATTACTATTATCGCATAACAATTTAACATTATCAATATTGATTTTTACAGGGTATGACCTATCGTTTGTTGTACCATCTCCAAGTTGCCCTGACCAGTTCCAACCTTGAGTCCATAGGCTACCATCCTCTTTTAGATAAAGCATATGATAAGTACCCACTTCTATTTGCATTACTTTGTCAATCGCCGTAATTTGACGAGGAATAGTCGTTGCTGAGAGCCCCATTTCATAAAAATAAAATGTATTGCCCCAATACCATACTGTGCCATCGTTTTTTAACGCTAATGCAAAATTATGGCCGGCCTTAATTTGGATTACATCATCAATATCAACTTTGACGGGAGTATTTTGATTATTATAATTTCCTATACCTAATTGCCCCTTCTGATTTCGTCCCCAAGCCCATACTGTTCCATCGTTTTTTAATGCATAAGTGACAGCGTTATCATATCTTCCAGCATCAAAACATGTACCTGCAGCAATTTGGACAACATCGTCAATATCAACCTTTACAGGTGTATAGCTGTTTTTAAATGTCCCATCACCTAATTGTCCCCATCGATTATCTCCCCAGGTCCAAACTGTTCCATCACTTTTTAACAAGACTGTATGGCACTCGCTTGCTGCAATCATTGGAGACACAGCTGCATTATTAGCAAATATTTGTGTATTACACAATCCAATAACAATAATAATTGCTACAAATATACTTGCAATCCTTTGGTTCATCACAATCCTCCTTTTCTTAACAACTATAATATACTTATCGGTATTGTATCACATTTAAATTTCAATGCAAATATTAGTATAAAATTTAATTTGAATTCAAGTGCGATAACATGTGCTTGGGCCGGCAGAACGGTCCAAGCACATATTATCATCATTTGTAAATCCTCTGTTTCAGGTTTCAATATACGATCTCTTGCGCAGCTATATATGGAGCCATATTTTTATTCCATATAAAGGCTCTTGCCTTCTCGTTTTCAGCAAAGTTAGCCGAAACAGATATAATATTATCAGTTTCAGTTATGCAATGCATCGAAAGACCTTTTAGCGTACCATCTGCATTATATACCGCAACGGCAAGCATATCGCCGGAAACCGCGTTTACAGCTGTAATGCTCGCGGTAACTGTATCCTCCGACCTTGCAAATGTAAAATCATCATAATTTACATTGTCGGAATTAAATATTCCCTGTGCATCTTCAAGCGGTGTATTATGTCCTCCTATCGTAACCTGATTCCATTCCAATTCGGAACCGTCATAATAGAATTTTTCAAATCCGCCGCAGCCGTTGAATGCATAGCTGCCGATGGATGTTATACGGTCCGGAAATTCCGCTATCTTTAAGGCGGTACAATTAGCGAACGCATATGAGTCGATATTTTTTACGCTGTCCGGCAAATCAATGTATGTAAGCGACGTGCACCCATAAAATGCATTTCTGCCGATATTTTTTATTGTTAACGGAAGCTGCACATCACTAAGCTTTGTCAGTCCGTTAAACAAATACGTGCCTACACTTGTCACACCTTCGTTGATCACTGCATGTTTTATAAATGCTGAATACGCCTGCCAATCGTATGATGAATACGCCGGCATCGCCCCCAATCCGCTTATTGTAAGCGTCCCGTCATAGCTTAACGTCCAAGTAAAATCATTACCTATTGTACCTTTGGCTCTTGCTTCATCATAATCTGATTCAATTGCTTTAAACATGATGTTGTTTGAATCGGCATAATCCTGAGCATATGAATCAGCATAGCCGCTTATCGTTAAATCCCTGTGATGATTATTAAAGGTATTTGAATATATGTTTACCACTTTATACGGGATCATAATGTTGGTAAGCTCTGTACAGTCGGCAAATGCATAACTGTTTATTACCGAAACATTTTCCGGTATCATCACATTATTAAGCGCGGAGCATCCGTAAAAAGCATATGAGCCTATTGATTCAAGCGTTTCAGGCATATTGATTGTCTCAAGAGCAATACAGTTTCTGAATGCGTATTCCTTTATCACTGTTGTCCCGTCAGCAATATCAACTTTATTTAAGCTTCTTGCATTATCGAATGCATATGCGGAAATGGTTTTTACTGTAGACGGAATTATCACTTCTTCAAGATTTGACAAGTTGGCAAATGAGTATGTGCCTATAGATGTTATTCCGCCTTGTACTACCACTTTCTTGATATATGTGCTGTAGCTGCTCCAATCATATGATGAATAATCCGGCATAGAGCCTATTCCCTTGATTCTTAATTCGCCTCCGTAAGTCAGCTCCCATACAATATCATTTCCGAGAGTCTTACTTATTCTGATTTCATCCGGTTTCTGTTCACTCACAGTCTCAAATGCAATGCTGTTTGCTTCTGCATAATCCTGAGCATAGCTTGACGTATAGCCTTTTATAACAAGCCTTGCAGAATGATTATTAAAAGTATTGCTGCTTATGCTTGTAACGGTATACGGAATAAATATTTCGTACATAGACACACAATTGGAAAATGCATATGAGCCAATTGATTCAATACCGTTGCTTAGTATCACTTCAGAAAGCTTACTGCAGTCAGCAAAAGCATATGAATTTATATTGTGTACCGTCGCAGGTATCTCTATTTCTTCAAGAGCGGTACATCCTGCAAAGGCATAGCTGTCTATGGATGTTATCCCGTCAGCAATGAGAACATTTGTTAGCGCTGTGTCATTATAAAACGCATATGACCCGATCGTTCTTACACTTTCAGGTATGCTTACATCCGAAGCTTTGTTCAACTGAGCAAAAGCATAGCTGCCAATGCTTGTGACGCTGTTTACAATCACTATTCTTTTAACATACGCAGAATAATTTCTCCATGTATAGCTCGAAGAATTTCCGTAATTCGGCATCGCCCCATTTCCCGATACGGTAAGCGTTCCTCCGTACGTAATCGACCATGAAAAATTATTACCTATCACTCCTGCTTTATAAATCTCAGATGGCATTTCATCAGACAGTGCTTCAAATGTTATATTGTTTGCTCTTGCATAATCCTCCACATATGTAGACGGATAGCTTTTTATGACCATTCTTACGAGATGATTATTGAAAGTATTGCTGCTCATACTTGTAACAGTGTATGGTATTTCAATTTTCTCTATCGCAGTACAGTTTGAAAATGCATATGCACCCATGCTTTCCAGTCTATCTGAAAGATCTATTTCTGCAAGCATAATACAATTATTAAAAGCATAATCTGAGATATTCGTAACACTATTAGGAACGGATATTGATACCAGTTTACTGCATCCACTGAACGCATATGAGCCTATTGTTTTTAAAGTATCCGGCATTTCCACCGATTGCAGATATATGTATTCCTCAAGTGCATAAGATCCTATTGAAGTTATCCCATCACCAAATTCGACTGCCGTAATGTAATTTCTGTAACTATACCATGCATAATACGATGCTCTTGAATAGCTTGGCATGGCTCCTGTTCCAGTTATTCTCAGCGTTCCATTATAGCTCAATTCCCATCTAAAATCATCACCGAAGCTTCCGCTCGCTCTTATAACATCCGGTATCACCTCATCTATCGCAGAAAATGGTATATTCTTCGATACAGCATAATTTTCTGCATAAGAACCTGCATAACCTTTAATAGTAAAGGACGAAATATGATTGTCAAATGCGTTAGAATATATTGTCGTTACAGTATAAGGCAATGTTATTTCTTTCAGCATCACACACTCTGCAAATGAGTAGTCACCCAAATTCTGAAGTTTATTTGACATCGTTACCTGCTCCAATTCACTGCATTTATAGAAAGCATATGAACCGATATTAGTGACATTATCCGGTATAATAACACTCCTCAGAATTTTGCAGTTATAAAAAGCATTGTTACCTATTGAGGTGAGCGTAGATGGCATCGACACGGTCTTTAAATTTGTATATCCGCTGAATGCATAGCTGCCAACCGTTACCGCGCCTTCGTCTATAATTACGTTTTTTACATATGTACTGTATTGATACCACCCATAATCGGAGGCTCTGCTGTAACTCGGCATTTCTCCTATACCAGAAATATTAAGTGTGCCGTCATATGTAAGCTCCCATGTGTAATCATTTCCTAAAGTTCCGCTCGCTCTTACTGCATCCGGCATATTTCCTTCTAACGCTTCAAAAGCAAATCCGCGTGCCTTTGCATAATCTTGTGCATATGAATCAGCGTATCCCTTGATGACCAGTGATGCTGCACAATTATTAAAGGCACTGCTGCTTATTGATACGACCGTATATGGTATAATTATATCCGTTATTGCAGTACAATTATAGAACGCCTCATCAGAAATCGAATCAAGATTTTCACAAAGCTGCACATCTTCCAGCGACGTACAATTGTAAAACGCTCTTGTATCAATTTTCTCTACAGAAGATGGTATTACTATGTGTTTTAATGACTTACAGTTATAAAACGCATTAGTGCTTATGCTCTTAAGATTGTCCGAAAGGACAATATTCTCCAAGTTTGTACACCCATAAAAGGCACTTTCTTCAATCGTCTTTACACTTTGCCCGATTCTGACATCAACAAGATTTACAAAATCTCTAAAAGCATTGGAGCCTATGCCGCTGATATCTTCTATATTAATTGACTTAATTGATGAGCGGTATTTATACCAGCTATAGCTTGAGGACGATAAATTTGGCATAGTCCCTACACCTGTTACGGTTAATTTGCCGTCATAAGCAAGCGTCCATGAAATATCATTTCCCACAGTCCCGCTGTCCCTTATATCCTCTGGCATCTCCTCATCAAGCGGCTCAAAATTTATTGAATTTTGCAGTGCATATTCTTCAGCATATGAATTGCTGTAACCTTTTATCATAAATTCTGCAGTATGGTTGCCAAAAGCATTCGAACTGATGCTTGTTACTGTATATGGCAGCACCATACTATCTATGGATGTACAGTTATAAAATGCACTGTCTCCAATTGTATTAAGAGTGTTTGATAAATCGACTTCTTTAAGTGCGGTACAGTTATAAAATGCCTGCGCATCTATCTGCGTAACTTTATCAGGTATGCTTATGCCTGGCAATGCACTGCAGCCATAGAAAGCTCCGTCTCTTATTTTGAGAAGATTTTCACCCAGTATTATATTTTTCAATCCCGTACAACCCCGGAAGGCCTGAACGCCTATTTCTATGACAGATGACGGGACCGCAATATTATCAAGCGCCGCCGAATTCATAAATGCCGACTGATTTATTGTTTTTACTGTATCCGGTATTGTTAATTTTGTAAGATACGGATACCCCGCCATAGAGTATGATCCTATGCTTGTTGTTCCGGGAGCAAATTCGACTTCTCGTATGTAGCTTCTGTAGCTATACCACGGATATGACGAAGCGCTGCTGTAATCGGGCATAATACCTATTCCGTTTATATTAAGTATCCGATCATAATATAATATCCACGTAAAATCATATCCGCACGTTCCGCTGACATATTCTTCATGTGGTATTTCGCCGAGCTCTATAAACTCTATTAAATTTGATAGGGCATATTCTTCCGCAGCAGTATCGCTGTAGCCGGATATCTTTATATTCGATGGGCACCCTGAAAACGGTGCAGAAATATTTATAACCTTATATGTAAGCGTAACATCTGTGAGTGAACCACAATTTCTGAATGCATCAGACTCTATACGCTCATTACTTACTGTTACCGTTTTAATAGATCCGCATCCATACAAAGCATTTGAAGCCAAAGTCGAGTGTCCGTTAGTTAATGTAAGCTCTGTAAGGGATAACGGTATATACTGACTGTTCTGACTGTATGATGATGCCCCAAATATATATCCGAGATATCTGTTGTCCGATGCGGAACCACCCGCAAACGGTAAGGTAAGAGTTTCTATTCCTGTGCATCCTTCAAAAGCTCCCGCTGCTATTTTTTCAATATCATCATTGATAATAACCTCGGTTAGCGCCGAACAATTCTTAAATGCACTTGATTTTATTTCTTTTATTCCCTCGGGTAAACTAATTGATTTTAGCGAAATGCAATTCATGAACATACCTTCATCAATCACCGAGCCTTTTCCTATCTGCACACTTTCCAGACTCGAACAATTTCTAAATGCGTATGCACACGAAGTTGACTGTGATATATCTGCAAGCTCAACGCTTTTTAAATTAACACAATCTGAGAAAGCCGAATCTGATATTATTTTAACATCCTGCGGCAAACTAAATTTACCTGATTTACCAGCAGGATATTTTATCAATGTTGTTTCACCCATTTTACTGTAAAGAACACCATCTTCGGAATAATAGCAGCTATTATCCTCCTGAACGTTTATTTTCTCAAGAGATACGTCTCCTGCAAACACATCGCTCCCTATGTGCTCTACAGATGCAGGAATAGTGATATCAGTAAGCATGGGACAATTTGCAAATGCATTGTCTCCAATGCTCTTTATTGTGTCTGGTAGTGAAATGCTTTTTAACTTTTCACAGCCTTCATATACTCCGCTGCCTATTCCTGTTACTGTATATCCGTCTATAGTACTCGGTACAATAATGCTCTCTTCTGTGTAATCACTGCATTTTGTTATGACAGCATTTCCGTCTACAATCTCATAATCAAGATTATCGATTATTATGTAATCGGAATTATTGCTCAACATATTGTCGTCACTATCTATAGTAACATAATAAATACTGTTGTTGACTCCGTTGACTTCAAAAGATACGTTCTCGCTGTCAAGCAATTCATCAACAGAAACTGTCTTTGTGGCTTCAACAGAGCCATCTTCGCTTTCCTGCCTTAGACTCACTTCAATACTGCTGCCGTTTCCATGCCCTCTGTTTACTATATCTGCTGAAATAATTACGTCTCCGCTTTCATTAAATGCATAGGACATATTTTCTACTGCAATATCTTCATATTTCATCATTATTGGATATTCGTACAAGATATTATCTGATGTCTCAACTGTAACATCAAAATCTCCACCGTCAAAACCGTTTTCCAAAGTATATACCAATGTAATATTTCTTATTTCTCCCGGCGTCAATGGATCTTGATCTGCTGAAGCAACGACTTGTCCATCGGAATCTGACAGCTTTATGGTAAATACCTCTGAAGCACCTGTCCCTGAATTTCTTACCGATGCAGTGATTTCAAAATCATTTCCTTCTACAAGATATTCTTCATTAAAATCCACCGTATCTATAGATATATTACATGTATGTCCGTCTGTGATCCTTTTCAGATCTGTCTGTCCATAAATATTGTTATTCTCGTAGTCACCGATAGCCTCTGTGCTGTTAATTATAAAATTCAGTTCACCTGTTGCTGCGGCATAGGCATCAAAGCTGCTAATCGCCTCGCCTATATCCGTAAATCTCATCTCATTTCCCCATGAATCAGAAGCGAAATCGTATACATAACCAAAAAGTTCAGAATATATTTCATCATATCTTATAAATACAATATATTTGTAATTCCCGTTTTCGATTACTTTGAAATCATCCACATCAACATAAACATCCTGTGGTGTTATCTGTCTTATAGAGAAATCGAAAATATTCATCTCATAAATCGCACCGCCGCCATACCAATATAACCTTCCGTCAGAGAAAACAGCATTTGAATCTGTGACCTCATTTTCAGTGATCCGACGATTATCAACGTACAATTCTGTATCGGAAGTGGTGTTTATATCTCCATCGGTATCAATACAATATGCTATAATAGGATCGCCATCATGTACATATCCCGACAAGCTTTCTACAGAAGCAAGATCAGCTGCATATACTTCTGCTGTACTCCATTCACTGCCACTAAAGGAACTGAGCATAATTTTATATCCGTCATTTACGTACACCGAATTTGATTCATTCTGAAGCCATATGCAATAAATACTATTCTCTTCACCAAATAGGCAAGGATATATATCCATAGTATCATTTGAAGTAATATTGTATAATTCAAACTCACCTCTGGTTTTATCAAATACAGCAGCAGACACCTCCAGTTTGGAGGTCATTTCCGTCATATCTTCGCTGCTCATAGTTGATTTTTCATTGTTCCATACAACATATGCAGTATCATTTATAAGCTTCAGCTGCGGATAAAAATCTGCTGTGCCATCATCATGAATCATCCTCGGCTCACTATATATACCATTCTTTTGATATGTATAATACACAGCCGTCCTGTCGGCATCTGCTCTCCCTGAAACATCGTCGAGCCATATAATCAACTCCGAACCATCTTCAAATTGTATCATTTTAGGTTCAGAATATGTATAAATATTAGTCTTTATATCAGTTATATTCTGCTCTGAAAATAAAGACATATTATTGGCGGTAAACTCTGATGGATTTTCGGCATATGATCTGTCTATCAGTTCATAATTGTCTTCATTATAAATATCAAATGTATCAGCCGATGCTAAAGATACAGCAGCTCTGGAATTGGGGTATTCTATCCATGTTCCGTTCGCAATATCCCATGGATATTTATAAGAAAAGCCTATAAATGTTGCCTCCAAATATCCGCTGAGCGAAGCATCCAGCCTAAAGTAATCCTCCTCCGACAATCGCAATATATACTCCGGCAGCAATGAACCCTTTATTCCTCCGCCGACTGACAGTAGTTTTTTAACACCTGCACCTGCACCTATCGATGCCGACAATTCTCCGCTGATCGTTCCATTAGGTATAAAAGACTTCATTTCATCGTTTCTTGAAAGATTCATCCTTGCTCTTACTTCAGCAGCAATTGCTGCCTCCCAATAGCACGGAACAGGCCCTATTGCAAAGCTGCCTCCCCAATTCACGGAAGCAGACGGGCTGAGCACCACTCCGCCGTCAACCCAATGAATGTCATTGTTTGAATCGATGTATGCTTCCGCAAAGCCCAGTATCGTAAAATCTGCTTCAACACCAAATGAACCGCGCGGATATTTTATTGCATTCTTATAAATACTTTTAAGATTCTTCATCTTTGTCCATGATTTTGTTATATCAGATGTATCCACAAAGTCCTTTGATGTATCAAACAAGTCCTTTATTCTTTTATTCGCGGTTATTACCTCTTTTTTTAAAACATGAGCCTTATTTCCTGTGAGCTTATTTGATGCAAATTTATCTTCATTTGTGTATTCTGCTATGTCAATTCCTATAGACACGTATACCTTATTATCCTCAGTAGTTATCTCAACGGGTATCAGATCTGTGAGCTTAGAACTTATTCCAATACCCACCTGAGATCCCGCTAACAGTCCGCAGCTATCCGGCAGCGTAAAGCTTCTGTTATCACCCATGGAAAATTTGAATCCGGAAAGTCCGTCAATGAGCTTTCCGCCGGCCTTAAATTTAAGCACCTTTTTCGATGTATTGCCGTTCTGATCCTTTGCAATTATATAAATATCTGACGATACATCAAAATTATCCTTAATAATTGTAGTAAGCGATGTACCGTTGAAACTTATTTTTTTTCCGTCCTGGAACAGATAAAGCTCTGACAAGCTGCTATTTTCGCATATAACTTCAGCATTCAGTGTTATAGGATTACTTTCCGTCAGATCAATTTCATATTCACTATACAAAATGTCCGTATTTCCTATCATTACAGAATTAATCACCGGATTATTACCGTCGCGTTTCTGCAAATATACTTTACTGTTCTCTTCAATCGCCGCTGCAGAAACGGTTTTGGGCACATATCCATCCATTGTTACAAATATGCTTCCGCTTGTTACTGTAGGAATCTGTACATTTCCGGATGCATTCGTTGTATATTCACTATTATTGACCGTTACTTTTGCTCCTTCGCACAAGACAAAATCATCATTTACGGATGATGCTCCCTTTTTGTTCTTATAAACAGTTACTGTTGTTGTGTTTGCCAGAAAATCTTGAATATTGCCGCTTGCTCCTGCAAGAATTGCATCGGAGATGCTTTTTATCGCATTTGTAATATCATCGCTTCCTACGACATTATAAAACCCGCAATTCTGTATAGACTGCATAAAGCTCTGCGCATCACTCGGAAGATCATATCCCAACGTATAAATATTATAGTCGGCCCACATTGAAGTAGCTATGCTTTGAGCTGAAGAAGCTGAATTTGGATATCCATCAGAAATCAAAATTATATTCCGTTCCGTTATATTATTTAACCCCAAAGAATCATACAGCTCCCCCGCCTTGCTCAACCCGCCGGCTGTATCGGTGCCGCCGCTTGACGACAAAGAATTTATGCTCTGCTCAAGCGCACTCAAATCATTTGTAAATCCACAGGCCACAGAACTCGATGAACCAAACTTTACAACAGCTATCATATTATTCCCTCTTGCTGAAAGCATAGTATTGCAAAACGCAATAGAAGCCTCTTTCATTTTTGTCATCTCTGTCGTACCCATACTTCCGGAGACATCTAATGTAAGAACTGTATACCTGTTTATGTTTTTTGTCGATGACATAAGAGAAACACCATCGCTACCATGAAAAACAGAATCATCGATCCAGTCGGCAGGATCGTAATTACTGTCATCCTCTTCCTCAATAATACTCTCATTAAAAGGCTCTTCCGCAAAAACAATATTCGGAACAAGAGCTCCTAACATTACAACAGAAAGTATCGCTGAAATAAGTTTTTTTATCATTTTACAACCATCCTTTTATTTTTTGATTATTTCCACGGGGCAGATGCTTATTCAGTACATAAGTACCTGCCTGCTGTCTTACAAAATTTTATCATTATC
Source organism: uncultured Clostridia bacterium (assembly GCA_944390955.1). Lineage (GTDB taxonomy): Bacteria > Bacillota > Clostridia > UBA1381 > UBA1381 > Ornithomonoglobus_A. The sequence goes on from CALXRY010000023.1 coordinate 15,792, forward strand.
CTACAGGCTTCATGCTTTCAAGGCTGTCCCATATGAAATACCTTGCATCGTTGCCCGTCACTTTGCTGAAATCAACCTCCTGCCTTCCGCCTTACAGCGTGACAGGCTTGGTCTCGCACTGCAGCATGCTGCCATGCTCATCATATTCCGCAGCAATGACAACGGCGCTTCTGCCTTCATATTGCCCTTTTTAATATTTTCACTCATATCCCCCCCTGTAACACTAATAAATGCTCAAGCCAATATTCAAGCCTATACAAAATCATTATACCATGCTCAAAAGAAATTTTCAATTTACATACCAACCAAACTTTGCCGTAAATATACAGCAAACCATACAAGGGTGTATTTGGCATTTTTCAAATAACATAGATAAAAAATATGTGCCGATGCTCGCAATGGCATCGGCACAATTCGTTTAGCCAGTTTTAGCCGTATGATTGTTAGTTATAGGTGTCATATAGTGTAAACGCACATAACACCAGCTTATCCAAGGTTTTCATAAAACCTTACCATAGTTGTAATGGCCTGCTCCTTTGTATACGTACCCTCCGGCTCAAAGCCGTTATCGGTACCTGTCATTATGCCTCGGTCAACGACAAAATTCACACCATCAGCCGCCCAGTCAGCGACACCCGCAAGATTGGTCTCCGGTGCAGAAACATCATATTCGAGCACCCCGGCAGTGCGCATGAGCATTATCGCTGCCTCTTGACGCGTAATCTCTCCAAGCGGATTAAATTTATTGTCACCAACACCGTTAACTATACCAAGACTTGCGATATCACTTACATTTTTATAGATAGTGTCATCAAATTCTGTACTCATAGGCTGCCCGCGTAAAAGTATAAGCCAGTCAATAGATGTTAATGACTTTTTCTCTATTAAATTTACAAGCAATGTACAGAACTCAGCTCTTGTTATATTGTTCTGATAATTATTTTGCATATAATCCGGAAGTATTCCGTATTCTACAGCTCTGCTTACATATTCCTGTGCCCATTGGCTCACGGTCGTTGACGTTTCATTACGCAGATATGCCGCAATATCCAAATCCTTGCAGCCATAGAAATCGGCTTTAAGCAGTCTTTCTTTATTATTTCTCGCATTTTCAACGATTTGTTCATCTTTCTCTCTATTCGCATAATATCCGTTCCAAAGAGCTTCCGAATCGACCCACGGCCAATCTTGAAGCGCTGTTGTGATTGATTCCACAGTTGCTTTTGCGTTCTTTGTGGTTTCAAGAAAGTCAATTGCATAATCATATCCCGATGCAAGCACGGATTTCAACATATTGGCCATACCAAAAAGCTGATCTGCTGTTTCTCTGTCCTCTTCATCCTTAAATTCTTCTTCGGCTTTGACCAACTCCTCTTTTACAGAACTCTCAATATAATTTATTACTTCAAGGTTTATAAAACCTTGTGAAAGCTGATCTGCGCTGAATACTGTTTCATTAAACAGAAAACTCAAATCGAATGCTTTTTTATAAAGCTGCGCATACGGGTTTGTCGCGCATACAGCGTCAACAAAAAATTCCGTAAAATTCTCCAGAGTTGTTTCTCCGGCGGCAGCGGCGCCGGTTTCTATCGCCTCTTGTACGGTATCGTCCAGTGCTGATTCAAGGTGTTCTTTTACTCTTCTTGCTGCAGTTTTCATATCATCATCGTTCTGTGAACTGTATATTATCATGTTGAGTAGATCAAGCTTTATCTCTGCCGTTTCTGTAAGACCGTATATTTCTGTCACTCCCTCAACAAATTCATCCATACCATCTGCGGCATAATACAGCGCCTGAATTGGGTTGACGGACAAATCTATACTTCTTGATGTGTCAAACAATCCCTCAAAGCACTCTCTTACATCACCGTCGATTACCGGATGACTGTTTAAAAGTTCATTTTTTAGTTGACGCTTGACGGAATCATCTATGACCGAACCTACGGACTGCACATCGCCTGCCAAATCCTTAACGGCATATTTCAAAAGGTCATTTTCCATCAATTCCGCATATTCGCCGAAAAACTTTTCGCTGTTTTCGTTTGAGAGCAAGTCAAGCAGAACTATCTCAAAAAAGTCAGCTCTTTCATCAGGTCCTGTAAGCAGCGTTTTAAATACATCCTTGAATTGTTTATAGAATACCGCAGCATCTATAGATTGGTTTTGCATCATTCGCTGTGTTATACTTGTCGTATCCCTGTAATGTATGTAATTGGGATTATCAAGCATCATCTTTGCACGGAGTACAGCTTCATCATCTATGGTATCCGCCTGCTTTCCGGAAACGGTTATTTCTTGCGAGGCGCTCGTTCCATCCGGGAGAGTGACTGTGACAGTTGCTGTGCCCTCGTTTTTGCACCACATATCAATAAAAGCATATTGGTATTCCTGCTGCCCTAAATCACTGCTTTTATGAAGTTCAACCTCACCGGATTTTAGAGTAACGATATCATCACCGCTTACCGCAACCGATATGGACTGCGCATTCATATCAGCCGTCTTGATATAAACGGAACTCCAGCTGCCAAGATTGAAATCATAGCCGTACAAGTTTTCAAATGTAATTTTCGACTGCTCCGGTGTTGTCGGTGTAACCGCAGTACTGTTGCCCGGCAGACGTACACCATCCATGACTTTAACAGGCGCATATCTTTCCTCTGTTGTGCCGTCGCCAAGCTGTCCGGAATAATTATCTCCCCAAGTCCATAGGCTGCCATCCTCTTTTATTGCTGCCGTATGAAGTTCTCCTGCCGATACTGCAGCGATGTCGTCCATGATTTTTACAGGGCTGTGTCTTTCCTCTGTTGTGCCATCGCCAAGCTGCCCATCACCATTCTCTCCCCAAGCCCAAAGGGTTCCATCTGTTTTTATTGCCGCTGTATGATTTTCTCCTGCCGATACTGCAGCAACATCGTCCATGATTTTTACAGGCGTATATCTGTTTTCTGTTGTGCCATCGCCAAGCTCTCCATTTATGTTATATCCCCAAGCCCAAAGCGTCCCATCTGTTTTTATTGCTGCGATATGATTCAAGTCTGCGGATACTGCGACAACATCGTCCATGATTTTTACAGGCGTATCAATATATTCTGTTGAATTGTTACACAGAAAACCATCAGGATTCCATCCCCAAATCCATAAACCTCCATCCGCTTTTATTGCCACTGTATAAAAAACTCCTACTGAAACACCGATAACATCATCCATGATTTTTACAGGTGTAGTTTTTGCTAATCTTGTGCCATCGCCAAGCTGCCCATACTGATTATCTCCCCAAGCCCAAAGGGTTCCATCTGTTTTTATTGCCGCTGTATGATAACTTCCTGCCGACACTGCAGCGACATCATCCATGATTTTTGCGGGTGTATTTTTGTTTTCGTTTGTGCCGTCGCCAAGCTGCCCATACTGATTATCTCCCCAAGCCCAAAGGCTTCCATTTGTTTTTATTGCCGCTGTATGGCCGTATCCTGCCGATACGGCGGCTACATTATCCATTATTTTTACGGGAGTGTATCTGCTCTCTGTTGTGCCGTCGCCAAGCTGCCCATAACAATTATATCCCCAAGTCCAAAGGCTGCCATCCTCTTTTATTGCTGCTGTATGATAGCCTCCCGCCGAAATAGTCGGATACTCACCGACTTTACCCATATCAAACGCTGCTGCGGGCAGTGCGGGCAGCAGCGCCGCAAGCATACATATCATTGTAAATAAGCTTAAAATTCTTTTTTTCATCTCTTCTCAATCCTTTCTTTGTAATCCCTTATTTTTATCCGTATAAATTCATATCTTCCCCTCAAGCACCTCCCTCACAAACTGCTCCGTTTCCGCATCGCTCAGGAGCAGATGCTGCTCCTCAAGCGTCGTGAAATAGTCGTATATCGACGTGACCGTGCTGCGCTCGCGGAACCCGAACGCCAGCATCCCCTTTAGGGGATGATTGTAGCAGTAGGTCATACTGTACTCGTTGTAGCACGCAAAGCTTATATTTCTGATATTGAACCTGTCGTCCAATATCTTCAATTTATATATCCCTTTTTTCATAGCCCCGTACAGCCGTTTCACCATCAAAAGCCTCACGTCCATATCAAACGGAGTATAGTATATCGACGGGATCTCCGTGATGATCCCCGTTTCCATGAAATTTCTGAACCCCTGCTTTGTACAGAAGCTTATTTCCGTCTTTTTCTCCATGCCCTCGCGATAGCGCCTTACCCTGTCTATAAGCAACTCGACTGCCTCTTCTATATGCGGCAGATCGAATTTTGCGTATTTCCTCATAATATCCTCGTCAAGGAACGGGAACAGACACGGGTCGGGCATCACCGAAAAATCCGGTATGATGTTGTCCGCGCCGTCCACGACCTGCTCGTAATACGAAAGTATATCGAGAGGCCCCGGCAGAGCCTGCACGTATTTGTCACAGCGTTTTTTCATATCATCAAATATTGCTCTTTGCATATTGATAAAATCACCGAAGCCCGATATCACAGCCTTGTCAAGCTCATGAGAGATAAGCATAGCATACCTGCTCGTTATGATGACATTCGGAAAGCTGCTGAATTGGTTTATATGGCTCTTTACATCGTCGTAATAGTAGTAGGGCGCATATGACGCGCCCGATACGATCAGCGGCATTATTTCCTTTAGGATATTGATATTGTACGCATTGTCATTGCCTGCGCTCTTGTTGTCTATACAGAGGATATGTTCAACTGACAGCTTAGACTCTGTGCTTGTGATAGTCGTGAGACAAGACATCAGCTCGCGGTTGCCCTCGGGCTGAGCAATTACTTTTATCACCGGAGCATCCTCCTCTGTCTCGGCCGAAAGTACAACGCCTAGCAGATTTACCACATTCACCTTACCGATTATACACTCTATATCGCGTTTGAGCTGTAATGAGCTGTGGCGCTGCCAGTCGAACGGGTACACCGTTGTATTGTTTATCACCTTAAGCAGAGCCTCAACGTGCCTGCGCCTGAAATATATAGGCTCGCCGATCTTCGTTATGGCATATGCCTCGCGCAGTTCCTCGGCCTCCTCGATGCCGAGAGCCATCATGCGGATAAGCTCCTCAAGCGAGGCAGAGTCCGACGGCTTGCTCTTGCCGTTTGCGTATTTGATGAGAGTGGTGCGTTTAAGAAATCCAAGCTTTTCAAGCTGATACGGCGTAACGTTCTTTTCATTCATCAGTCGTGTGAGCTTCTCTGCAAATATTGACATATCATCCACCTCTGAAATTTAGATTTGAATGTCGATACCATCACTTTATTTGACATATATCATATCTATTTTACCATTTCTTTCGCGCAATTGCAATATGTGCAGTTTTTTGTGCACTACTTTTTTTAGACGCGGCGGAAAAAGTTGTGTAAAAAGTATAAAAACGAACCTCCTTGGTGAAAATTATGGTAGAAATAATTTTTATCAAGGAGGTTTTTCGACATGAAAATACCAAAGGAAGTA
>CALXRY010000024.1 GCA_944390955.1 uncultured Clostridia bacterium
TTCCTTGATTACTTCCTTTGGTATTTTCATGTCGAAAAACCTCCTTGATAAAAATTATTTCTACCATAATTTTCACCAAGGAGGTTCGTTTTTATACTTTTTACACAACTTTTTCCGCCGCGTCAATGCAGGATATGATGTTTATGCGTGTTTTGATGAAGATTATATGATGATTAAGCCTCATGAAACCGTCCTTGTCCCAACTGGAATAGCTTCTGCTGTAAGCAATGATTATTATCTACAAGTACATGAACGTGGTTCAACAGGAAGTAAAGGAATTAAATGCAGCGCGGGAGTTATCGATTCGGGATATAGAGGTGAAATATTCATCGCTATTACCAACGCTAATAATATTCCCGTATACATAACTAAAGATGGTGGAAAACGAATTGATATATATCCATATACAGATGCGATCTTGTATTCTTATGATAAGGCAATAGCACAGATAATAGTACATAATGTGCCTGTAATGAATGTACAAGAGATAACATATGAAGATTTGCAACTGTTTGATTCAGATAGAAATGATGGTTCTTTAGGAAGCACCAACAAGTAAACCTTAATATAAAAGGGATAGGGTATGTTATGATTATACTCTATCCCTAAAATCTAATGAAAGGAATATAACATGGAAAAAGTACAATTAAAATTAAGCAATTTTTGTAAAGAATATGACATGAGCAGAACAACAATATTAGAGCTTATATATACTCATAATTTCCCAGCATATAAAATAGGGAATAGATGGTATGTAGATGTGTCTAAATTTATAAAGTGGAGGGAAATATACAATGCACGATGATGATTTGAGAAATATAAGTCAATTCTCATTGACAAACAAAAGAATCAATGGTAAAATTATAAGTAGATATTATTGTCTGCTATGTGGAGAAAGGACGGATTATAATGCCTAAAATTCCATATAGCAAACGAAAAGATGGACGTTACTATAAACAAATTGTCATTGGTATTGATAGTAACGGCAAACGAAAAGTTAAGACTTTGTACGATAGAGATTGGAGGGAATTGGATAAAAAAGTAAGAGCATTTAAACTCAATGTTGATATTGGCAAAGTTATTGAAAAGGACATAACGCTAAAAGAGTGTATTGATCTATGGTGGAAAACTAAGGTAGGTATTTCAATAAGTTCTATGACACAGTATAAAATGATTTTAAAAAAGGTAATATCGATTCAACATATGAAGATGAAAGATATTAAACCTATTCATATTCAAACGATATACAATGATCTATATTTAGATCATTTATATGGAATATTAAAGTCATTAAATGTTCTATTAAAAAATATTTTTAAATTTGCTGTCAATAACAATTTTCTTACGGTTAATATTATGGATAGAGTAACGATGCCAAAATTACCGAGTAATACAAGAAGAGCTTTAACAGAAGATGAAAAACGAGCAATTAGTGAAGCATTTTCTATTTTTAATGATTTTGAAAAAGCTTTTGTGGGAATTGCTTTATATACTGGAATGCGTAGAAATGAAATTCTTGCTTTAGAATTGCAGGATATTGATTTTACAAATAAATGTATTCATGTAAGGAAAACATTAACCTGTGATGAGACTCATCGAGTGATTATTAAAAATTCACCAAAATCAAAAGCAGGAATAAGGGATATACCAATTACACAATCGTTATATATTATTTTACATGAATATATAGATAAAAATCAATTTAAAGATTTATATTTGTTTAAAACAAAACAGTGCAATTTTATTAGCAGTAAATCATTTGATTATCGATGGAAAAAGATAAAAAAGAAAATCAATATATTTATGCCTGAAGGAGAAGAAACAAATATCTCTCCCCATTATTTTAGACATAATTTTGCAACAGAATTGATATATGCAAATATTCCATTAAAAACTGTACAATACATAATGGGACATGAAAACGTCAATACAACAATGAATATATATGCAGATGTAAAATTAGACATGGACGATATAATATCAAAAATGGACGCATGTTTTTAAGTTGGAATTTAATTTTGATTATTTTTAATATTTGTTATATGCTCAAGTATGTCAAAAGTATGTCAAAAAACAAAAAGAAAGACTAACAACATACGTCATTATTTGCTTCAAATCGCATAAAACCTGTGAAAATCGCATCTGGTTTAATGTATATTTATATATTAATGATATTAATATATAAATATTGTGAACTTTTTATGAAAAATCAAAAAACCGCTTGACAATTCATGAAGATAGTGGTATCTTATAAATGTAGTTATTAGCACTCGATTAAATTGAGTGCTAATAACGCGGAAATAAGGAGATGAGCCTATGGATTTAAGCGACAGAAAAAAGAAAATCCTACAGGCGATAATTGACGAATATATCGGCACTGCGGAGCCTGTGGGGTCAAGAGCTATCTCCAAGAAGGAAAGCCTCGGTCTGTCGAGCGCGACGATACGCAACGAAATGGCCGACCTTGAGGAGATGGGCTATCTTATCCAGCCTCATACCTCGGCGGGGCGTGTTCCTTCCGATGCGGGCTACAGGTTTTATGTGAACTCGCTCATGCAGCGGTATCAGCTCGGAGTCGAGGCGATAAGCCGCCTGCAGGAGGCTCTTGAGGATAAGGTAGTGCAGCTTGAAAGCATGATAAAGCGTGCCGGAGCGCTGACGTCGGCGCTGACGGATTATACGACGTTCGTGACCACGCCGGGAAGGGTATCGAAGATAAAGAAGATCGACCTTGTGCCGCTCGGGTACAGCTCGGTGATGCTCATAGTAGTAACGCTCGCAGTCAGGAGCCGCGTCATAAACGCCGATATAACGGCGGAGCAGTGCGATGAGATAGCTTCAATATTGAATAAGCATCTTGCTGAGCACAGCGCAGACGAGATAAGCTTTGCAAAGATCGAGGAGATACAGCACGAGATCGAGGCAAAGACCGATCTGTCGGTACAGCTGCTTATAAATATACTGCATTTCGTTTATGAAACGATAAATTCCATGAATGAAAGCGATATTTATATAAACAATGCAAAATCGATACTGCAGTATCCGGAATACTCCGACCTTGACAAGGCACGGGAGCTGTTCAATTTCCTTGAGGATAAGGAAAATCTAAAGCTTTTGGCAAGCGCCGAGGACGAGGAGGGCGTTAAGGCTAAGATCGGAAAGGAGAACGGTCTTGATATTTTAAACGACTGTTCGCTCGTGACCGTAAATTACGCCTTGGGAGACAGAAAGGCCGGAAAGCTTGGAGTTATCGGACCGAAGCGCATGAACTACGCCAAGGTATTTGCAAGTCTTGACGTAATATCAAAGGAGATCGACAAAATACTTAAATATTATCTATAAGCTGAAGGAGGCGAGACAGTAAATGTCTGATGAAATAAAGGAGGAGCAGCAGGAGGCGGAAAAGGAGTCGGCCGATACGCTTCCCGAGAAGAGCCGGGAGGAGGAGCTTGAGGATAAGCTCCGTGAGCAGAATGATAAATATATGAGGCTTTATGCCGAGTATGATAATTATCAGAAGCGTACTCAGCGTGAGAAGGAGGCACGGTACGCCGATGCTGTGATAGATGCGGTAGCGGAGCTGCTGCCGATAGGAGACAATCTTGAAAGAGCATTGCAGACCGAGGTAAGCTCCGAGGATGCAAAAAAGCTCAAGGAGGGCGTTGAAATGGTAATGAAGCAGTTCAACGATTCTCTTGCAAAGCTCAAGGTGACGCCGATAAAGGCGGTCGGCGAGCAGTTTGATCCGAACCTTCACAATGCGGTGATGCATATGGAGGACGAAACTGTCGATGACAATACCGTTGTTGAGGAATTTATGAAAGGCTACATATACAATTCCTCGCGGGTTGTGAGACATTCAATGGTAAAAGTAGCCAATTAAATCGTTCAGGAGGAGAAAAACAATGGGAAAGATCATAGGTATAGATTTAGGAACAACAAACAGCTGCGTTGCAGTCATGGAAGGCGGAAGCCCTACAGTCATAACTAACAGTGAGGGCGCAAGAACGACTCCGTCGGTCGTTGCATTCCAGAAGGACGGCGAAAGAATAGTAGGTCAGGTCGCAAAGCGTCAGGCCGTTACAAATGCAGACAGAACTATCATGTCGATAAAGAGAAAGATGGGTACTGCCGAAAAGGTAACGATAGACGGCAAGGCTTATACTCCGCAGGAGATAAGTGCGATGATACTGACAAAGCTGAAGTCGGACGCTGAGAGCTATCTTGGTGAGACAGTTACTCAGGCTGTTATTACAGTCCCCGCATATTTTAACGACTCGCAGCGTCAGGCTACGAAGGACGCCGGAAAGATCGCTGGACTTGAGGTACTGAGAATAATAAACGAGCCCACGGCAGCGGCGCTTGCCTATGGCATGAGCGACAAGGACCAGACTATAATGGTATACGACCTCGGCGGCGGTACGTTCGATGTATCGATACTTGAGATAGGCGACGGCGTATTTGAGGTCCTTTCGACAAACGGCGATACGCACCTCGGCGGCGACGACTTCGACCAGAGGATAATAGATTATCTTGTAGGCGAGTTCAAGAAGTCGGACGGCATTGACCTTTCGGGCGACAAGATGGCTATGCAGAGACTTAAGGAGGCAGCGGAGAAGTCGAAGATCGAGCTTTCGACAACGACGACCTCAAATGTAAATCTTCCTTTTATAACGGCGGACGCAACAGGCCCCAAGCATATGGATATAACGATATCAAAGGCTAAGTTCGACGAGCTCACATCTGACCTCGTTGACAGGACTCTCGTGTGCATCAGAAACGCAATGAGAGACGCTGATATAAGCGCGTCAAAGATAGACGAGGTGCTCCTTGTCGGCGGTTCGTCAAGAATACCGGCCGTTCAGGAGGCAGTTAAAAAGGAAATGGGCAAGGAGCCCCATAAGGGAATCAACCCTGACGAGTGCGTTGCTATAGGCGCGGCAAGACAGGCCGGCGTTCTCGGCGGCGAGGAAACGGGAGTGCTTCTGCTTGACGTTACTCCGCTTTCACTCGGTATCGAGACGATGGGCGGCGTATTCACAAAGCTGATAGAAAGAAATACGACTATCCCGACAAACAAGTCGCAGATATTCTCGACCGCAGCCGACGGACAGACGAGCGTTGAGGTGCACGTGCTCCAGGGTGAGCGTGAGATGGCTCAGTACAATAAAACTCTCGGACGCTTCAACCTGACGGGCATCGCTCCGGCTCCGAGAGGCGTTCCTCAGATTGAGGTAACATTTGATATAGATGCCAACGGTATTGTAAACGTTTCGGCAAAGGACCTCGGAACGGGCAACGAGCAGAAGATCACCATTACGGCTTCAACGAATCTTTCCGACGAGGATATAGACAGAGCCGTAAAAGAGGCTGAAAAGTACGCCGAGGAGGATAAGAAGCGTAAGGAAGAGGTAGAGATAAGAAACAACGCCGAGTCAATGGTATACCAGTCGGAAAAGACCTTGACAGAGGTAGCCGACAAGATCGACGCTGCCGACAAGGACGCCGTTCAGGCTGAGATCGACAAGGTCAAGGAGGCTTTGAAGGGCACAGACTCGGCCGCCATAAAGGCCGCTACAGAGGCTCTGCAGCAGAAGTTCTTTGCCGTATCGGAAAAGCTGTATCAGCAGGCGAACCCCAACGGCGCTCAGGGTGCGCAGGGCTATGATCCGAACGCAGCTCAGGGCGGCGCTCAGCAGAACGCTGGCAATGACGGCAACGTATACGAGGCTGACTACAGAGAGGTCGACAACGACAATAACAATAACTAACCGAAACTGTAATGGGGCGGACGCTTGTCCGCCCTTTTTGGGGATAACGGCATTTTTGCCGATTAATATATTGACAACACATGCGGATTGATATATAATATATTTTTGGTAGGTGAGAATTTTGGCTGAAAAACGTGATTATTACGAGGTGCTCGGCGTTTCGAGAAATGCCTCTGAGGATGAGTTAAAAAAGGCATACAGAAAAGTAGCAAAAAAATATCACCCTGATCTTAATCCCGGCAATAAAGAGGCCGAGGAAAAATTCAAGGAAGTGAACGAGGCGTACGGAGTTCTCTCCGATCCCGAAAAGCGCAGCAAATACGACCAGTTCGGTCATGCCGGAGTTGACCCGAACTTCGGAGCCGGGGGCGGCGGCTTTAACGGCGCGGGCTTTGATTTCGGTGATATATTCAGCGATATATTCGGCGGCGGCTTCGGAGGCTTCGGCGGCGGCAGCCGCAGGAACGGCCCGAGAAGAGGTGCGGACGTCCGTCAGGCTGTGGATATTTCGTTTGAGGAAGCGGCGTTCGGCTGCAAGAAGAAGATAAATATAACGAAGCAGGAAAAATGCGACACGTGCGGCGGCTCCGGAGCGGCGCCGGGAACGTCTGCGGAAACGTGCCGCCGCTGTAACGGAACGGGACAGATACAGACGCAGCAGCGGACGATGCTCGGTTATATGACGAACGTTTCGACGTGTCCCGAATGCCACGGCAGCGGCAAGATAATAAAGACGCCGTGCCGCGACTGCCGCGGAACGGGGAAGGTAAGAAAATCAAAGACGATAGAGATCGATATCCCCGCCGGGATAGACGACGGACAGACGATGCAGCTTTCCGGACAGGGCGAGGCCGGAGAAAGAGGCGGCCCGAACGGCGATCTGCTCGTTACGATAAGAGTAAGGCGCCACCCGCTGTTCAGACGGCAGGATAACGACGTTTATATAACGATGCCTATAACGATAGTGCAGGCGGCTCTCGGAGCGACCGTGAAGGTCCCGACGCTCGACGGCACTGTGGAATACGATATTCCCGAGGGCACGCAGCCGGGAACGCGCTTCCGCCTGAGAGGCAAGGGAATACCGTTTTTGAGAGGCAGAGGCAGAGGCGACCAGTATGTGACGGTCGATGTGGAGATACCGAAGAACCTGTCGATGAAGCAGAAGGAGCTGCTTAGGGAATTTGACGACGACAGATTCTATAAAAAGAAAAAGTCGTTTATGGATAAGGTAAAGGATCTGTTTAATTAATATTTAGGAGGGACGGCAATGCAGCCCAATATATATGAACTGTCAAAAATGACAAAGGAGCAGTACGACTTCATAATGAAGCGGGCGGAGCTTGATATAACCGAGCAGATGAAGATCGCAAAGGAGGTCTCGGACGATATCCGCGACCGCGGCGACGAGGCGGTGCTTGAATATACGGCGAAATTCGATAAGGTACAGCTCACCAAGGAAACGATGAAGGTAACGCAGGCAGAGATAGACGCAGCGTATGAGCGCCTTGACAGCGAAACACGCGAGGCGATAGAGTATGCGTACAAGAACATATACGATTTCCATGAGAAGCAGCTTCCCGAGGAGATGTGGTTCACGATGGTCGACGACGGGCTGATGGTCGGCGAAAAGACTACGCCGATAGTCGACGTGTGCCTGTATGTGCCTCACGGAAAGGGCAGCTTCCCCTCGGTATTATGCATGCTTGGTATCCCGGCAGTCGTTGCAAAGGTGCCGAGGATAGTTGTCGTAACGCCTCCAAATGAGAAGGGCGAGGTCGATGACGCAATACTATGCGCGGCTAAGATAATCGGTATAAGCGAGATATATAAGGTCGGCGGCATACAGGCCGTTGCGGCAGTTGCGTACGGTACAGAAACGATACCCAAGTGCCATAAGATAATAGGCCCCGGCAACAGCTATGCGACGGCGGCAAAGAGAGTGCTTGCAAATAATATAGACGCGGGATTACCCGCGGGACCTTCGGAGATAATAGTGCTTGCCGATGAAAAGGCAGACCCGCACAAGGTCGCTCTCGACTGGATGATAGAGGCGGAGCACGGCCCCGACAGCGCGGCTCTGCTTGTGACGCACTCAAGGGAGCTCGTTGAAAAGGCGATACCTATCGTGAATGAGCAGCTGGAGAAAATATCGCCGAAGAGAAGGGAATTTATAGAGACTAACCTGACTACATACGGCGGCGTTATCCTTACAGAGTCGCTCGATGAGTCGATAGATTTTGTAAACGAGTATGCTCCCGAGCATATGGAGGTAATGACGGAAAAGCCATTCGATACGCTCCCGAAGATCAAGAACGCGGGCGAGATACTGCTCGGCGACTATACGCCGGTAACGCTCTGCAATTTCGTTCTCGGACCGAACGCTATACTTCCGACGGGCGGCTTTGCAAAGACGTATTCATCTGTCAGCGTTCAGGACTTTTTAAAGCGCTCGTCCGTGGGCTATGCGTCAAAAGAAGGCTTTGAGAAGGTGAAGGACTATGCGTATAGGTTTGCGCAGGTCGAGGGCTTTGATACCCACGGCTTGGCAGTTAAAGAGAGAAAATAACGCAAAGGATAAACGGTCGGGGAGTCCAGAGGGGTTTCGAACTAAATCCCTCTGGCAATAAACTGCGGCAAAATAAAATGTCCATACGCCGCTTGAGGAGGAAGGCAACGCCATGAACAATATTACCGTAACAAGAAAAACCACAGAATCGAGGATAACGGTGACGCTTGATTTTTCGCCGATACGCCCCGATTACCGGAAATACATAAAAACGCCGATAACATTCCTCAATCATATGATGGAGCATATCGCGTGGCGCGGCGGCTTCAATATTGAGATCGATATGGAGCTTGACGAGTTCACACTCACGCATGTGATATGCGAGGACCTCGGCATCGCTCTCGGCAAGGCCGCAAAGCATTATGTCGATACGGTTGACGGCTGCTACGGCTACGGCGACGCGGTCGGGATAATCGATGAGGCGAAGGCGGAGACGGCGCTGAGTTTTGAGTCGAGAGCGTATTTTGACATAGACTATCACGGCGCTGAGCTGACAGAAAAGGTCGAGGGCATGGACACGCAGGATCTTGAGACGTTCCTTGAGGGCTTTGCCCAGGGCGCTCAGTGTACGCTGCACGTTGATCTCTTAAAGGGACACAACGGACACCATATCTGGGAGGCGATATACCGCAGCTTCGGCTCGGCTGTCGCAAGAGTGTTTGAGGTCAGCGAGGTCCGCAAGGGCAAGACAAGCGGTGTGGCCGGAAAGATAGAGTGGGAGATAAAATAATATTGCGCACAGCGTACTTCAAGGGCTGTCGCTTTTAGCGCAGACCACAGCGACTTACACACAGTGTAAGTTCGCCACAAGGGCTTTTAGCCCTTGGCTACGAACAAAACGCACCACTCGGAGTATACCAATACGCCGTCGGGTGCGTTTCGTCCGTTCTGCATCTAAAATCGAGCAGCCCTATG
>CALXRY010000025.1 GCA_944390955.1 uncultured Clostridia bacterium
GAATGTACAAAGGACGGGGTATTCTCCCTTGATTCCTGCCGTTGCGTGGGAGCCTGCGGGCTTGCACCGGTAATGATGATTGACGATGATGTTTACGGCAGATTGACAGTGGATCAGCTGGACGATATATTGAAGAAATATACCGTAAAGCGCAAAAAGTAAGGAGGGAAATGAATGCTTACGATCGAAGAATTAAATAAGATCCGGGATAAAATGAAAGACATCGTTTCGATGAGAGACGAAGGCGCAGAGAATAAATCCGGATATAAATATCAGGTGCTTGTATGCGGCGGTACGGGCTGCCACTCTTCGGGAAGCCAGAAGGTACTCGATGTCCTTAATGAGCAGATCGCAGCGCACCAGCTTGAAAAAGAAGTAAAGGTAGTAAGAACGGGCTGCTTTGGACTGTGTTCTCTTGGCCCGATCATGATAGTTTATCCTGAGGGCGCGTTTTATGCGAGGGTACAGCCGGAAGCTATACCGGAGATCGTGGAGGAGCATCTTATAAAGGGGAACATGGTAAAGCACCTGCTTTATGAGAGCACTGTCTGCGAGGACGGAAGCGTAAAATCGCTGCAGGAGACGGACTTCTATAAAAAGCAGCTTCGTGTTGCACTCAAGAACTGCGGCGTTATAGACCCGGAGGATATAGAGGAATACATAGCAACAGACGGTTATCAGGCGCTTGCAAAGGTGCTGACAACGATGACGCCGGACGACGTTATACAGACGCTGCTCGATTCCGGTCTGCGCGGAAGAGGGGGCGGCGGCTTCCCGACAGGGCGCAAGTGGGCGTTTGCAAAGGCGTCGGAGAGCGACCAGAAGTATGTATGCTGCAACGCCGACGAGGGCGACCCGGGCGCGTTCATGGATCGTTCAATACTTGAGGGCGACCCGCATACGGTGCTCGAGGCAATGGCGATAGCCGGCTATACGATAGGCGCGAACAAGGGCTTTATATATGTAAGAGCTGAATATCCCGTTGCGGTAAACAGACTGAACGTTGCGATAGCGCAGGCAAAGGAATACGGCTTGCTCGGAGACGGCATATTCGGGACGGATTTCTCGTTCGATATCGAGCTCAGGCTCGGAGCGGGAGCGTTTGTCTGCGGAGAGGAAACGGCGCTCATGACCTCTATCGAGGGCAACAGAGGCGAGCCGAGACCGAGACCGCCGTTCCCTGCGGTAAAGGGTCTTTTCGGAAAGCCGACTATCCTTAATAATGTTGAAACGTATGCAAATATATGCAAGATAATACTTAACGGGCCCGAATGGTTCGCATCGATGGGTACCGAAACGTCAAAGGGCACAAAGGTGTTCGCGCTCGGCGGAAAGATCACGAACGTCGGTCTTGTTGAGGTGCCGATGGGAACGACGCTCCGCGAGATAGTTGAGGAGATAGGCGGCGGCGTTCCGAACGGAAAGAAATTCAAGGCTGCCCAGACGGGCGGACCGTCAGGAGGCTGCATACCGGCCTGTCATATCGATGTTCCGATAGATTACGAGCATTTGATAAGTCTCGGTTCAATGATGGGTTCGGGCGGACTTATCGTAATGGACGAGGATACGTGTATGGTCGACATAGCGAAATTCTTCCTTGAATTCACGGTCGACGAATCCTGCGGAAAATGTACGCCGTGCAGGATCGGAACAAGAAGACTTTATCAGTTCATAGACAAGATAACAAAGGGCGAGGGAGAGCTTGAGGACCTTGACAAGATACGCGAGCTTTGCTCACACATGCATTCAACGTCTCTCTGCGCTCTCGGACAGACAACGCCGAATCCTGTTATTTCAACGATGCGGTATTTTGAGGACGAGTACATAGCTCACGTTAAGGATAAGACATGTCCCGCGGGCGTATGTAAGAGCCTCATGTCGTATGAGATCATACCGAAGCTCTGCAAGGGCTGTACGCTGTGCGCAAAGAACTGCCCTGTTGACGCTATTTCCGGAGATGTCAGAAAGCCGCATAAGATCGACAGGCATAAGTGCATAAAGTGCGGCTTGTGTATGAAGAACTGTAAGTTCGGAGCAATAATCAAGAAGTAACAGGAGGGAATATATAAATGGTAACATTAAAAATAAACGGCATCAGCGTAACTGTGCCGGAGGACTATACCATCCTTCAGGCCGCAAAGGAGATCAATGTCGAAATACCCTCCCTGTGCTATTTGAAGGATGTAAACTGCATAGGCTCGTGCAGAGTTTGTGTTGTTGAGGTAGAAGAGAGGGGAAGGAGACGTCTTGTGGCGTCGTGCGTTTATCCTGTAGCCGAGGGCATGGAGGTATATACGAATACGCCGTCGGTAAGAACGTCACGGAGAACGACGATAGAGCTTATCCTTTCGACGCATCATAAAAAGTGCCTTTCCTGCGTGAGAGGAAACAACTGCGAGCTTCAGAAGCTGGCGTTCGACTACGGCGTTGACGAGGACCGCTTTGCGCAGGAGGAGATCAAATACGAAATAGACGATCTGTCGCCGTATATAGTAAGAGACAATAACAAATGTATCATGTGCAGACGCTGTACGGCTGCCTGCAATCATGTACAGACTGTCGGCGCGATAGGCGAGATAGGCAGAGGCTACAAGGTACATATAGGCTGCGCATTTGAAAAGAGCATGGACGAATCCGCATGCGTGGGCTGCGGACAGTGTATCGTTGCATGTCCTGTCGGAGCGCTGAGCGAAAAGAGCCAGATAGACGACGTATGGGACGCTATAGCAGACCCGAATAAGAAGGTAGTCGTATTCACGGCTCCCTCGATAAGGGCTACTCTCGGCGAGTGCTTTGATATGCCGGTAGGCACCAATGTTGAAGGAAAGATGGTCGCAGCGATAAGACGTCTTGGCGTTGACGGCGTGTTCAATATGGACGTTACCGCTGACCTGACGATCGTTGAGGAAGCGACCGAGCTGCTTGAGCGCATAGACCATGAGCACGGACTGCCGATGTTCACAAGCTGCTGCCCGGGCTGGGTAAAGTTTGTGGAGCATCAGTATCCTGATTTTATTCAGAACCTGTCCACATGCAAATCGCCGCAGCAGATGTTCGGAGCCGTTCTTAAAACGTATTATGCACAGAAGAACGGCATAGACCCGAAGGATCTGTTTGTCGTAAGCATAATCCCCTGTACCGCAAAGAAGTTTGAGTGCAGAAGACCTGAGGAGAATGCGTTTGACTTTACGGACGTTGATGTATCGCTGACGACAAGAGAGCTTGCAAAGATGATAAAGGGCGCAGGCCTGAAGTTCACGGATCTTAAGGACGAAGAGTTTGACGATCCGTTCGAGACGGGAAGCGGCGCCGGAGCGATATTCGGAGCTACCGGCGGCGTTATGGAGGCAGCGCTGAGAACGGCTGCCGATATCCTTGACGGCGGCTCAAAGAAGATAGACTTCAAGGAGGTGCGCGGCACCGACGGAATAAAAGAGGCGACGTATACGCTCGGCGGACGCAAGCTGAGAGTTGCCGTCGCGTCGGGACTCGGAAACGCGAGAAAGATACTTGACGACATCAGGAGCGGCGAGAGACAGTATGACTTTGTTGAAATAATGGCATGTCCCGGCGGCTGCGTAAACGGCGGCGGACAGCCTGTTCAGGGCGACAGCGTAAGAAATTACGTTGACCTTAAGAAGCTCAGAGCAAAGGCGCTGTACGACGCCGACAAGAAGCTCAAATACAGAAAATCGCATCTGAATCCCGTTATCAAGATGCTGTATGACGAGTATTTTGACGCACCCGGCAAGCACCGCGCTCACCGCCTGCTCCATACACATTACGTAAAGAGAAACAGATTCTAAAATCCAAGACAGCAAAACCCGTTTCACTGAGTGAGACGGGTTTTTTGCTGATACGAGTAAGCAATAATATGTTGCCCAAAAGTATAAAACAACTCGAAAGAAAGAACGTATTATAAAATATTTATAGCGATTATTTCATTATATATCAACAAAGCAAGGAGGTTTTATAATGAAGAAAGAATATATTGAACCGGCTATGGATATAGCGATGTTTGAGTACAGTACTATAATGACGCTGAGCGTCGCGACTGCGTACGATCAAGCGATGACTGCCGCGGGAGAAATAGAGGGAACTGCGGGAACGTTTGATTTCAGCTTTGAGTAAAAAAAGACATGGAATTATTATAAAAGGGGCGCGGCATCATGCCGCGCCCCTTTGTATTTATTGCAGTGCCTCTATGGCCGCCTGAAGCTGAGTATCCTCGTCATGCTCCACCATGGACGCATAATAATTCTGATATTCCTCAGGCATATCAACATCTATATCCGGCTCTATTCCCGTGCCATGGATACATACTCCGTTCGGAGAATAATATCTCGCTATCGTCATAGACATTCCCGAGCCGTCCCTGAACGGTATCACGCTCTGTACAACGCCCTTGCCGTAGCTCGTTTTTCCGACTACTGTTGCCTTGCCGTAATCCTTGAGCGCGCCTGTGAGGACCTCGGAAGCGCTCGCGCTGTTTTCATTTATCAGCACCGCGATCGGCATATCTATCTGCTCCGCATCAGAGGTGAACTCCTCTCTCGAGCCGTCCTTATACTCGATATAGGTGATCAGGCCCTCAGGAAGTATCGTATCGGCTATCTCGCATACTATATCAAGCGCTCCGCCTGGGTTATCCCTGAGGTCTATGATAAGCTTCTCCATGCCCTGGCTCACAAGCTGCTCGTAATGATTAGTGAATTCGGTAAACGTGTCCTGATCGCTGCCCTCATCGGCTGTATTGAATGCCGATATCCTCAGATACCCGATATTATTGTCGAGCATCTCGGACTTTACAGACTCGGATGATACGCGCCGTCTTTCTATAGTAGTTTCTATCCTCTCGCCGTCGCGTATGAACGTAATGTTTACTGTCGTCCCCTCGGCGCCGTTCTTTATCTTTGCAACGGCGTCTTCCATTCTGTCGCCAAATTCCTCGCCGTCAACGGCAAACAGGATGTCTCCCGGCAGCACTCCGGCTTCATACGCACTGCTGCCCTCGAAC
>CALXRY010000026.1 GCA_944390955.1 uncultured Clostridia bacterium
CCCATTTCCTCAAGTATATATGCGACGCTGTCGCCTACGGCCGGGGTAGGGGCGAGCGACAGATCAACTATACCAAACGGAACGTTAAGCCTTCTTGAGGTCTCCTGTGCGACAAGCTGACCCATTCTCGTTATTTTAAAGGCCGTCTTTTTAATCGTTTCGGCAACGACTCCGAAGTCCTTGCCTTTTACCTTTTCAAGCGCACATTTTACTACTCCCGGGCCGGAAACTCCGACATTGATCACGCATTCGCCTTCGCCTTCGCCAAGGAACGCTCCTGCCATGAATGGGTTATCCTCAACCGCATTACAGAAAACGACCAGCTTTGCACATGCAAAGCCCTGTGTGTCTGCTGTGAGCTCTGCTGCTTTCTTTATGATAAGACCCATTTCCTTTACAGCATCCATATTTATGCCAGCTCTTGTTGAGCCTATATTTACGCTTGAGCAGACAAGATCGGTCTGCGAAAGGGCGTAGGGGATAGACTGAACTAGTATTCTTTCGCCGTTTGTATAACCCTTGTGCACCAAAGCAGAATAACCACCGATAAAATTGACTCCGCAGGTTTTTGCCGCTCTGTCAAGAGCCTTTGCGATTTTAACAGCCTTATCGATATCGGGCTTATCAAGAGCATCTATGAGTGTCGATATCGGTGTTGCCGATATACGCTTATTAACGATAGGTATACCGAACTGCTGCGCTATATCCTCGCCGACCTTTACAAGATCCTTGGCATAGGAGGTTATTTTGTCATAGACCTTTTCACATACAGTATCAACATCGGGGCCTGCGCAGCTTTTTAGAGAGATCCCCATTGTGATTGTTCTTATATCAAGGTTCTCTCTATCAATCATATTTATTGTTTCTATAATTTCAAAAGGGTTAATCATAGCCTTTTAACCTCCGGTCATATTTTATGCATGGAGGAGAATATCTCCTCACGCTGTACTCTTATTGACAGTCCCATTTCATCGGCAATAGTCTGAAGCCTGTCATTTATGTCCGAGATATTATGCTTTGATTCCTCGCAGTCAATAAGCATTATCATCGTAAACAAATCCTGCATTATAGTCTGTGAAATATCAAGAATATTTACGCTCGCTTCAAAAAGAGCCGTGCTTACCTTTGCGATTATTCCCTTGGTGTCTTTTCCTACTACCGTAACAACTGCTTTCATGTTCATCGTTTCCTTTCAGTATTATAAAATGCTTTTCTTTATTCTCTGCCGCAATGCCTCATACATAAGAATTCCAGCTGCTACCGATGCGTTCAATGAATTTATTTGCCCGTGCATCGGTATGCTGACAGTGAAATCACATTTTTCCTTTACAAGCCGTCCTATGCCGGTTCCTTCACTTCCGATAACTATTCCGAGCGGACCGGTGAGGTCAGAGTCATACATCTCGCTTCCGTTCATATCGGCTGCAGCTATCCACAGGCCCTCTTTTTTCAGCTCATCAATAGCATAAGCAAGATTGGTAACCTTTGCGACCGGTGTATATTCAGCGGCTCCGGCAGAGGTTTTTACTGCAATGCTGCTAAGCCCGGCACTGCCGCGCTTCGGTATAACAACTCCGTGCGCTCCGACGCAATTTGCCGTTCGGAGAATAGCTCCGAGATTATGTGGATCAGTTATTTTATCACATATAATAATAAACGGAGGCTCGTTCTTTTCTCTTGAAGAAGCAAGAATATCACTGATACTGCTGTATTCATACGGGCTTACATATGCAATTATACCTTGATGATTTTCACCATCCGCAATGGTATCAAGCTTCCGGTGCTCGGCCTCTTGAACCACAATACCGGCTTCACGTGCCTTTTTTATAATAGAAACTATAGAACCCTCAAGCCGTCCTTTTTTTATGATTATCTTATCTATTGGGCGTCCGCTCTTAATAGCCTCAAGAACAGGATTCCTTCCGATTATTCTGTCCTCCATAAGTGCATCCTTTCGTCATAAATTAGCCTAAGCAAATTTAAATACAGATACTAAAAACCACAAGGGTGCAAAGACTCTTTCAAACGCCACACCCTTGTGGTAAGTATATTTTTATTAATCTAACATGAACTTATCGTGTATCGCAATTACCGCTCTTTCGGCATCGTTTCTGTCAACAAGAACAGATATTTTTATTTCTGATGTAGCGATCATGTTGATATTGATATGTGCATCTGAAAGTGCCTCAAACATCTTTGCTGCAACGCCCGAGTTGTTTACCATTCCAGCGCCCACGATAGATACCTTTGAAACGTCCTTGGTAGACTTGATCTCATCGGCCTTAATCATGTTATTGTGCTCCTCTAGCAATTTAAGTACTGTATCGAGATCACCCTCAGATACTGTAAAGGCTATATCCTTTTTTATACCGTTCCCTATAGACTGTATTATAAGGTCAACGCTTATGCCATGCCTTGCAAGCATTTGAAATACCTGAAATGCTTTTCCTGGGGTATCCTCTACACCGCACAGTGCGATTCTTGCGCAGTCATTATCTCTTGTCACACCTCTGACGAGCATCTTTTCCACTTGCTCTACCTCCTTAACATATGTGCCTTCGTTATTATTCAAGCTTGATCTTACACAAAGCTTAACATTATATTTCTTCGCCATCTCAACGCTCCTATTATGAAGCACGTTAGCTCCCAACGAAGCAAGCTCAAGCATTTCGTCATATGAAATATCCTCGAGCTTATAAGCATTCTTTACAAATCTTGGGTCTGCCGTATAAACACCATCAACATCAGTATATATTTCGCATAAATCCGCGCCTAATACAGCAGCTATAGCAACTGCTGATGTATCAGAACCGCCCCTGCCAAGTGTTGTAATATCGTCAAACTTATTTACACCTTGGAAGCCTGTAACAAGAACAATGTTCTTTCTTTCAAGCTCCATTTTAATTCTCTCGCGGCCTATAGTTTTAATTTTGGCATTGGAATAAACCG
>CALXRY010000027.1 GCA_944390955.1 uncultured Clostridia bacterium
AAAATACGCACCCGCGCCTATTATGAGCGCAAACAGCGTAGACACTATCGTTGCGGTCTTTATCGACTTGTCATCCTTTATGGCATAATATTTGCTGACCATCTGCGGCAGTCCCCACGTTCCAAAGCTTGTGAGCAGAATATTTATGCACAGGAACTTCCATGAGCTGCCTCCAAACAGATTGGTAAGCTGCGAGCCGTCTATCCCGTCGCCATTATCGGGTATCCCCGCAAGATTCTGATAAAATTCACCGAAGCCCCCAACACTCTGGTTATTCACTATCGCGATAACCATAGCGAACACTCCGAATATCATTATCAATCCCTGGACAAAATCGGTATATGCCGCGGCAACATAGCCGCCGAGCATGAGATAGACTGCCGTAACCACAGCAATGATGAGCATCCACGTGGATTCCTGTACGCCCGGGAATATCGCCGTAAACATACTTCCCAGTCCTTTATATACCGCTGCGGAATACGGTACAAGAAATATGAAAATAATAAGCGCCGATATTACTTTAAATGCCGTGGAATTATAACGTCCCTCAAAAAATTCCGGCATCGTCTTTGCCGCAAGCGTATGCGTCATAGAGCGCGTACGCTTTGCAAGCAGCTTCCATGCAAGCCAGCATCCGAGAACAGCGTTTCCGACACCTATCCACATCGAGCCGAGACCTATATCCCAGCCGTGCTTGCCCGCATAGCCTATAAAAATCACGGCAGAAAAATAAGAGGTCCCGTATGCAAAGGCGCTGACCCAAGGTCCTATATTTCGTCCGCCAAGCAGGAATCCCTCTATTGCCTGTGTTTTTTTCCAGCTAAATAAGCCTATTGCGATCATCAAACAGACAAATGCAATAAGTGCAATAACCGTAACAGTTTGTACTAATGGTAAATTCATTTTTAACTTCCGTCCTTCCGTTTTACAATTACCCGCAGAATCATTCCATGCAGGCACTTTGTTTTGATTTTTTGCTACCATACCGCAGATACTACGTCAGCTATTATAACATATCTTTATGTCAAAATAAAGTACTTTTTATAATTTTGTAAATAGTTAATATATTGTCCTTCGCATATTTGTGGACTTTGTATAAAACACTTCCAAAAAAAGCGGAGGAAGCACAGCTTGCCGCTGCATTCCTCCGCCGTATATCAGAACTCTCTGTAAAAATCATCAAGCATTTCGGAAACCGCCATATAGCAATTTTTCCCGTACAGGAGCCTTGCAGGCACTCTCCACGGCTTTCCGTAATAAAGATCATCGGCTATAAGCTCTCCGTCCGCATAGATCTGCGCCATGTTCCCCTTGTAGTCGATCTCTGCAAAGCCATCTTCATCCGTTACAGAGATCCTGCTCCACTCGATGCTTCGCTCCCCGCCTATTTCATGTGCGGCCAAATACTCGGAGTCGAACAAAGGCCCATCAAGCTTTTTTATTATTAATCCCGGCCTCTGAATCCCACCCGGAACATTGATTCTGTCAAAGCCTCTGCCATTCCATCTTCTGCACAGAAATCCGTCTCCCGATACCGGTTTGATCTTTCCGTCACTCTCATAGAGGTCGCAGCCCGCACCAATATAAAGGCCATTGGAAAGCCGCCTTAAATATTTCGCCTGTTCCCATGTAAGCGTTACGACTTTTATACCGTCTACATCTATGGCGGAGTCCATGCCCGGCTCTGCCTTAAATTCTTCATGCCCCTTAAATTTATACACCGGCTCTATCCCATCGACAGCCGCAAAGAAATATATATTATTTTCTTTGCAAAGCGGCTGTGCCGTCGCATACTCAAGCGCATTTCCATCAAGATCAATATTGAACGGCATAAAGAAACTGACATCACCACACACATCTATCGGCGGGAATACAACAGTCCCGGTATCTATTACCGCCTTACGTATATCTTCAAGCTTTGACAGCCTCTGATAGTGATTTACAAAGACAAATCCGCCGTTTCCGTCTGTCCGCACCCCGTATCTCAGTGATGTTGTATCGTCTCTCGGAACATCAAGTTCCGCATCGACTGCCTCCATCGGAGCCAACATTTCTCCGAAATCCTGAACAAACATATGAAGCATATTAAGAAATCTATACTGCTCCCGTACCTCTCCGTATTCGGAAAGCGGCGTCTGGAAATCATATGATAATATGGGATAGTCGTTCGGATAACCCGTCGCCTTTGACTCGTTCAAGGTAGAATTCTTGCCAATTTTATTCGTGCCGCCGTGATACATATAATATCCTATAAGATTATTTCCGCTTCCAAGCTTTACAAGAGAAACAGCATATATATCCATGCCGTTCATTATAGGACGCCTGTGATACGTCACCTGAATGCCGCCTCCGAGCTCGCATGTAGCAAAAGGATACCTCTCATACGGCAGCTGCCATTCAGAATCATCTGCATTTTTTATCAGGTCAACGCCTATCGCGGAGTCGTTGCGCATTCTGTTAAAGAAATAATGAGGCGACGGCGGCAGCGGATCGGTATGCGGCTCCCACGGAGCCTCCGCATATCCTCCGAATACGGGAACCACCTCGTCAACAGGTATCTTTGCGCCGTTTGCGCTGTTCCAGCCCGTGACCGTAAAAATCGGCACATCGATCCCGACGCCTATCGCTATCTCCTTAAGCCGCTCAAGATGCTCTGCGTTATCTGTAAGCTCATTCTCAAGCTGAACTCCTATTATATTTCCTCCGTCCTTGTAAAACAACCCCTTGACCTGCTCATATATAGCCTTATACCAGCCGCAGACCTTTTCAAGATATACCGGGTCGTTCGTTCTCACATTATATTTAAGCAGCCAGTCCGGAAAACCGCCGTTCCTGCATTCGCCGTGCGCCCACGGGCCTATCCTTATTATAACGTCAAGTCCGGCTCTGCGGCATTCGAGGATAAAGGCCCGTACGTCCCTATCTCCCGTAAAATCGAGCTCGCCCTCGTTTTCCTCATGGTATATCCAAAAAAGATATGTAGATACTATCGTTATGCCGCCGGCCTTCATCTTGCACAGCTCCTCGTACCAGTAATTCCGGTCATATCTTGAAAAATGGAATTCCCCCATGATCCCTATCCAGGGCTTTCCTCCGCGCTCAAAATAAAGACTGTTTACGTCTATTCTTTCACCGTCCGGATTGACTCCTCCGAGCTTCAGATGTCCCCGCTGTATATCGGATTTTTTATATTCCTTGAATTTGTATACCATCTTTATAACCACCCCGCATTATTTTTTCTCTTCCGTAGAAAATATATATTCTGTTACAGTATCATATGCCTCACCCTTTTTGAGTATCGGTCCGGGATAATGGCTGTGAGCCATTGCATTCGGGAAGCACTGAGTTTCAAGGCAGAACGCCTGATGCCGTCCGTATTTTGCTCCTTCCTTATATATCCCCTCTCCGAGCATGTTTGCAGTATAGAGCTGTACCGCGCTTTGGTCTGATCTTACCTCCATAGTTATTCCGTTTTCAAGGCATTTTGCGATCGCAAACGTTCTGTACCCTCTTCCCTCAACGGCATAATTATGGTCAAAGCCGCAATGCATCGTTATCTGCTCAAAATCGGCTGCTATGTCCTGACCTATCGGCTTAGGCACTCTGAAATCAAATGGCGTTCCCGTGACGGAAAGCACCTCACCCGTCGGCATTCCCTCGCCGTCATTTGGCGTATAGCAGCCGGAATTGACCTGCAGTATCTGATCACGTATATTTCCCGATGTATGTCCGGCGAGATTAAAATAGCTGTGATTTGTAAGATTGCAAACGGTGTCCTTATCGCATACGGCATAATAATGGATCCGCAGACCATTATCCTTAGTCAGCGTATATGTTATTTTCACCTCAAGCGTTCCGGGGAAGCCCTCCTCTCCGTCAGGAGATATTATGCTCATTTCAAGCTCCGGCTCATCGCCGTCTCTTTCCGTAACGCTCCACAGCTTCTTGTCAAAGCCGCTTAGCCCTCCATGAAGGCTGTTTTTACCCTCGTTTATACCAACATGATATTCAACTCCGCTCAGAACGAACCTTCCGTCCTTAATGCGGTTGGCATGACGCCCTATAGCCGCTCCGAGATAACCGTCATTCACCTCGTAATCCTCAAGCGTATCACGCCCGAGCACAACGTCGGTTTTTGCTCCCGCATTATCTGTCACATACAAATTTTTTATGATACCCCCGAAATTAAGAATCTCAGCCGACAGACCTCGTCCGTTATCTATCGCATAACAGTATACCTCACCGCCTGATTTCAATGTTCCAAAAAGCCTTTTAGTTATTGACATATTTATCATCCTCTCCTGACATGGTAAGCTTATGCTTATTATACACAAAATACAGCCGGAAGTCAATATTTTTATCTGTACGGAAAACACTGTTTTTAATTGACAACCAAAGATAAGTGTAGTATAATAAGTTGAAGAAAATTATTCACGGAGGAATTTTTAATGGACACAATGAAAGGGCTGAAGCGTACCTCCTACTGCGGAGAAGTCGAGGGTATCGGCAAAACTGCCGTTGTCGGCGGGTATGTTCAGAAAATAAGGGACCTCGGAAATCTTATTTTTATAGACCTGAGGGATAGAACGGGTATCGTTCAGCTCGCCTTTGACGACGCTACGGACAGAGCTGTTTTTGAAAAGGCAGCGTCGTGCCGCAGCGAATTTGTATTAATGGCAAAGGGTGTTATAAGAGAGCGCGAAAGCAAGACAGACAAAATAAAAACAGGAAGCATTGAAATAGCGGTCGATGACCTGCGCATACTTGCAAAGGCTCAGACCCCGCCCTTCGAGATAACCGATGACACAAAGGTAAACGAGGAGTTAAGATTAAAATACCGTTACCTTGACCTGCGCCGCAGCGTTCTGCAGCGCAATCTGATGATGAGGAGCATGATCGCAAAATCAGCTCGTGACTATTTTGCCGAAAACGGCTTTATCGAAATCGAAACTCCGATGCTCATGAAATCAACTCCCGAGGGCGCAAGGGATTATATAGTTCCATCGAGGATCCATCACGGCAGCTTCTATGCGCTCCCTCAGTCGCCGCAGATCTACAAGCAGCTTCTTATGGTCGCAGGATGCGACAGATATATACAGCTTGCACGCTGCTTCAGGGACGAGGACTTAAGAGCCGACAGGCAGCCGGAATTTACGCAGATAGATATGGAGATGTCGCTTGTAGATGTCGAGGATATCCTTGAGGTTGCCGAGGGCTTTATAAACCGTGTATTTAAGGAAGTGATAGACGTTGACATCCCGCTTCCTCTGCCACGCCTTACCTATGCGGAGGCGATGGAACGCTTCGGCTCTGACAAGCCCGATACACGTTTCGGTATGGAGATAACCGATATTTCAGACATCGTAAAGAACAGCGGCTTCGGCGTATTTTCCTCGGCAATAAATGACGGCGGATCAGTAAGAGCGATAACCGCCAAAAACGCGGCAAAGATACTTACAAGAAAAGAGATCGACAAGCTGACTGAATACGTCCGCGGAATAGGCGCAAAGGGACTCGCATTCATAAGATGGGTAGACGACGCTCCCTCCTGCGGCTTTGCAAAATTCCTTGGCGAGGGCGAGCTCGATGCCATACTTGAAAAATGCGGAGCGGAAAAAGGCGACGTCGTGCTGATCATAGCCGATAAGAATAAGGTCACGCTGCCTGTCCTCGGCGCGCTCAGGCTGCATGTGGCAAAGCAGCTCGATATAATTCCCGACGGCTACAACTTCCTCTGGATAACAGACTTCCCGTTCTTTGAATATGACGAGGAAAGCGGCTCATGGGTCGCAATGCACCACCCGTTCACGATGCCCGTCGACGACTGTATACAGTATCTCGATACCGCTCCCGAAAAAGTCACCGCAAAGGCATACGATCTTGTCCTGAACGGCACGGAGCTTTCGAGCGGCTCGATACGTATAACAAACTACGAACTGCAGCAGAAGATGTTTGAATCGCTCGGGCTGACCGATGATGAAATAGAAGCGAAATTTGGCTTCCTTGTTGAAGCATATAAATACGGTGCTCCGCCTCACGGAGGAATGGGCATAGGTCTTGACAGACTTGCAATGATCATGTGCGGCTGCGATAATCTCAGGGACGTTACCGCGTTCCCAAAGGTGCAGAACGCGTCGGAATTAATGTCAATGGCTCCCGGCTCTGTAAGCGATGAACAGCTTAAAGAGCTGGCGATAGAGGTCATAAAGGACGAAACGGAGGAATAAAGCTATGAATTTATGGGAAAAGGAAATACCGTATTACGATGAAAGCATTGATTTTATACCGCAGATAACAGCCTACCCCTCAACCTCAAAAGGCGCGGTAGTGCTGTTCCCCGGCGGCGGCTACGTCGGAAGAGCCGACCACGAGGGACCGCTCACAGCAAAATGGCTCAATTCGATCGGCATCACGGCCTTTGTCGTTGATTACAGAGTTGCTCCGTACAAGCACCCTGCTCAGATATCCGACGCGATGCGTGCAGTCAAGCTTGTAAGAGCAAACGCAAAAAAATACGGTATAGATAAAGACAAGATCGCCGTAATGGGCTTCAGTGCCGGCGGGCATCTTGCAGGTAGCGTAGCGGTACATTATGATAAACAGATGTATGAGCCGACTGACAAGATCGATAAAGAATCCTGCCGTCCCGATGCATGTATTCTGTGCTATCCGGTCATCGATATGCTTGAGTTCAGGCACGACGGCTCAAGAGTGAATCTGCTCGGCGAAAGGGTCGCGCAGGAAGATAAAGAACTGATGTCGCTCCAGCTGCACGTCACAAAGGACACTCCCAAGACCTTCCTATGGCACACCTCCGAGGACAACGCTGTTCCTGTGCAGAACACCCTGCTCTATGCAACGGCGCTCGCAAACGCAAATGTTCCGTTCGAGGTACATATATATCCGCACGGATGTCACGGGCTCGGGCTTGCAAGTCTTCCCGAAAAGCTAAACCCTCACGTTGCCCAGTGGAAGGATTCGCTTGACAAGTGGCTTGCGCTGAATGAATGGAAATGATTTTTAAGTTTTATGAAACGGTCATATCGGCCGTTTCTTTTTTTATCTAAATTTTTTTCAAAAAACTCTTGACAAATACTCTTACATAGTGTAAGATATAATTACTACAGGCTGTAAGAATAAAATGAGGAGGTAATTACCATGAAAAAATTCCTAAAATATCCGATTCGGAGTACGAGGTAATGGAGGTGCTGTGGGCAAGCGACGATTATATGGAGGTCTCTGCGGTGCATGATGCTCTTTCAAAGGTCAGGAAGTGGGCGTACAATACAGTCGGAACGTTCCTGATACGTCTGACCGGCAAGGGCTTTCTCGATTCAAAAAAGAGAGGACGCGTAAACTGCTATTTCCCGCTTATAAGCGAGGAGGAATATATAAGAGCGCAGACGGAGGAGTTTCTGCAGACTATCCATAAAGGCTCAAAGCGCAGCCTTATTGCGGCGCTCTGCGACAGCGATACGGATGATAAAGAACTCGACGAGCTTATGGCGTTCGTCGAGAGCAAGCATGACGGAAAGGAAAAATAAATGCTTAAATTCATATTTTTTACGGTACTGCTGATGTCGCTTGCCGGAGGTCTTGCAGTGTCGGCGGCACTGCTTATATCGCGGATCGCAGGAGAGCGCACGACGTATAACGCAAGATATTATCTCGGTGCGGCTGCCGCCGCTGTAATGCTCATTCCCATTTTTCCGCTTAGCATACCGGCCACTCAGGAGGAGCTTCCGCAGGTGCAGGTGTCGGAAACGGACAGCGTACAGCAGGATATTTCCGAGGCTGAAACAGCTGATACCGAAACGGCAGTGAGCACGGAAGACCATTCGGAGACACAGGAGGCTCCCGAGACTCCGGCCGCACAGAGCATGGATTCGGAATATACCCAGACAAATTACGAAAGCATGCGCCTTGAGGAGCTGTTCCGTGAATTTGAAAGCTCGGCATTTCCGATACGGGCATCAAAATCGGAACTCTACATAACGCTTCTGGCTCTGCTCTGGATATTCGGAATGATGGCCGCGGCGGCGAGGTACATTATAGGAGCCGCATGGTTCAAGGCAAAGATATTCTGCTTTTCGCATCCTGCGCCGCAGGATAAGAGGCTGCTGCTTGACGAGCTGAAAAGTGAATTTCACATCCGGCGTAAGATAAGGCTGCGAGTATTTATGGGCGATATGTCACCGTTCATAACGGGGATAATTTTCAATACTGTGTATATTCCACAGAATTCTGACGAAGAGACTCTCAGACTTGTGCTTCGTCACGAGCTCATTCACTGCAAACGGTTTGATCTGCTGTACAAAGGGCTGACGGAGCTTGCGGCGGTCGTGCATTTCTTTAATCCATTCGTCTATCTTTTAAAACGCTATGTAAACAAATTCTGTGAGCTCTCGTGCGATGAGCAGGCAATTGAAGGTATGAGCTTCGAGGACAGGAAGCGCTATACCACTGCAATGCTGACCATCATAAAAAAGAGCCGCTACAGACTCCGAGGTGCCGCGGCTCTTGGAGAGAAGAAATCAAATTTAAGGGAAAGGGTTGAATTTATTATGAAGAACAGGACATATTCAAGAAAATGCAGAATAACGTCACGGGCGCTGGTTGCGGCGGTGCTTGCGATGAGCATGGTGCTCGGTCTTATCGCCCAGGCGCAGAACACGGCCGAAATGCCGCAGATGAGCTATGCCGACGACGATGCTTTTGTGCGCATGGATGATACAAATGACTTTGAATACAACGGCAGCTTGTACGGCATGAATTTGTGGTGCGAGCCGGGCCCGTCGGTATTCTCGGATGTTCTCGGCTTTACGCGCTTTTATGCAAGCTGGAGCGCGGAATCTGTATCGAAGCTGCAGGAAGCGAGAGATTATCTCACACAGTACGGCGAGGATGCGTTTTTCGAATGGGAAATGAACGACTATGATACGACCGACTTTTACGAGGTCACTCTTACAAGCGTTGTTGACAGATGGTCATATATAACCGAGAGTATAGAAGGGCGGGCACGCCTTTCGCGGAACGGCGAGGTCATAGCTGAGGAGCTGCCTATTTATATAGAAAATACTCCGGGCAGCGGCAATTACAAGTATATGACACATGAGACAACGGCGTATCTGCCGGAGGTCATGATAGACGGAGAGATTCTGGACATCGGCATAAATTCAAGATACCATGACCTTACAAATGACGACCGCATAGAATACGAGAGCGTCGATTATAATTTTGACCGTTCTCGCAACACCAGGATCGTTTATATTTCGGAAGTCGCTGAGCTTACTGTAGAGGGACTCACCTACACAAATCAGCAGAAAGAAGAAGTAAGCATTGCCTATAACCCGAAATCGCAGAATGCCGAGATCAATCTGAACGTTTATGATGAATCGGCGGAAAACGCTGATGAGTATGATAACTGGACGAGACTTTCTCTCAGCAAATATCGTTCGGCAAGCGTGACGGACAACAGTATAACGGCTGATTTTGCGATAACTCTCCCAGAGGAAAATGCAAAAGGAAGCTATGAGCGTAAGCCGATAATCAAGCAGCTTACAGTCACGGGACTTAACGGTAATACGGGCGATACCATCGAGATAAGCTCGAACGATGGAACAGTCAATGGAAGACTCATAATCGGAGCTGCTCCCGAGGAAACGACCAGGCTCAAGGGTACAAGAGATGTCAGTGAGTTTATTGTTGAAGGTGAGGATTACTTTGTCGGCACTCCTGCGGAGCAGGCGGATTTTGACCGCGATGAGCATAACAAATATTACAAGCGCATAGTCGTCGATGACGAGGGCAAGGTCATATTTGTAATACCAATAGAGCTTCAGCAGTCAGCTGTTCTTAACGAGGCAGTGGAAAAAATGCACGGCGGGGACCGCTCGTATCAGACTTGTATGCATTACGAAAATCTTGTTTATACCTTATGTGATGGTGTTGATACGGCTATTATGATCGACAGTCTGACGTGGTGGCCGAAGGCGATACTCACATCGGAAAACTGCTTTGTTCAGCCGTCTGAATAAGGGAATATCCTTGAATGAACCACTAATCAATTATTATTTTTATCAGCTGCAAAGAAGTGAGGCGAAAAGTGCCTCACTTCTTTTATGTATGCGAATTATGATATAAGCCGATTCAAAGATTATTTATCCATCTGACAGCCATGCTGAGCCATGGCTGCACCTCCGTTACTATCCCCTTCTCATCCGAGGCTACCCACTCATTTGCAAGCGACAGCCCATGCGGGCCATTGGGGAATATGTGAAGCTCGGTAGATATTTTTTCCTGCGCAAGCGCAGCCGCAAAATCGATACTGTTCTCAACAGGAACCACATCATCGTTGAAACTGTGCCATATAAACGCGGGAGGACAGTCTGCCGTTACATGATTTTCAAGAGATACCTTCTCCATCAGAAGCCTATCATTATTGGTTATATTCTGTATTGAACCGATGTGTCTGTGCGTGCCGGAGCTTATCACAGGATAAGCCAAAATCATACCATTTGGACGGTTTTTCTTATCTTCACGAATGACGGCCGGTTCACTGTTCCACAGGATGCCGAGGCTTGCCGCCAAATGTCCGCCGGCAGAGAATCCGCAAACTATTACTTTATCCGGATCTATCTGCCATTTTTCTGCATTATCCCTTACGATGCAGACCGCATCCGAAAGATCCTTTAACGAGGCGGGATAGAGCTGCTTCAGTGAATAATATACCACGGCGGCATGAAAACCCGCAGCATTAAATGCCAATGCTATCGGCTCTGCTTCTCTGGCCGAACAAAACTCATACCCTCCTCCTGGACATATAACAACAATCGGTCTTTTTCTTTTTTGTTCTAACGGATCATCAACAATATATGTATTTAAATATATATCATTATTGTCCCGTAAACTGATTTTTTCATGCAACATATTTATTCTCCTAAACTTTAAATAATATACAGCCATACAGATCCGTATATTTTCCGCACAGCCTCCGGATATATGCTTTACGGCTGCACGTGTATTCCGTTGACCGCTAAAACTATTCAAAAGCGCAGTAAAAATTTGTGATCCTCTGCGCTTTTATGCTTTTATCATCTAAGTCCGAATATTACCATTGCGATATTGAAATATATGAATATCGAACAGCTGTCCACTATCGTAGAGATAAGCGGTGAGGCCATAAGCGCCGGGTCAAGCCGACATCTTTTTGCCAGCATCGGAAGCATCGCACCTATAAGCTTTGAGATAATTACCGTGCAGACTATAGAGAGCGAGATCGTAACAGCAAGCTGTATATCATGGTCATACATAAGATATATCCTGATACCGTTTACTAGCGCCAAAATCGTACTCACTATGATCGCTATTCTGAATTCCTTGAACACGACCCTGAAAAAATCGGAAAAATGTATCTCTCCCAGTGCAAGACCGCGAATCACGAGAGTGGAGCTCTGGGAGCCGCTGTTTCCGCCTACACCCATTATCATAGGCATAAACGAAACAAGCACCGGCAGAGCATCGAATGCCGTCTCATACTTTGTGGTGATCATCCCCGTAATGGTCGCGCTTATCATAAGTACAAGAAGCCAGCCTATACGGCTCCTTGCATGTTTCAGCACTCCGGTCCTGAAATAAGTATCCTCATTCGGAGCAATGGCCGCCATTTTTGTTACGTCCTCGGTGTTTTCCTCCTGGATAACGTCCATAGCATCGTCAAACGTTACGATACCGACAAGACGCCCATCCTTATCCGTAACGGGAATAGCAAGAAAGTCGTATTTACGGAACATGTTAGCAACGACCTCTTTATCTTCCATAGTGTCGACGCTTATTATGTTCGTTTCCATTATGTCGCCTATCCGGTCATCCTCTTCTGCAAGGAACAGGTCTTTGACCGTCACAATCCCGACAAGCTTTCGGTTCTCGGTCACATAACAAGTATAAATCGTCTCCTTGTTGACTCCGACACGGCGTATCTTTGCAAACGACTCTCCGACCGTCATATCTTGATGCAGGCTGACATACTCGATCGTCATGATCGAGCCCGCGCTGTCCTTAGGATACCTGAGGATGGCATTTATCGCCTTGCGTGCGCCCGTCGAGGAATTACGCAGTATCCTTGATACTACATTTGCGGGCATTTCCTCTATCAGGTCAACGGTATCATCGATAAATGTGTTGGCAAGCATTTCACGAAGCTCTGCGTCCGAGAATGCAGATATAAGATGCTTCTGCATATCGGGGTTCATAAAAGAAAATACCTCAGCCGCAAGGTCCTTCGGCATAAGCCTGAACAGTATCAGAAACTCGCGCTGCTCCTCAAAATCATCGCCGAAACGCTCTTCAAAAAAGCCCGCAATATCTGCCGGATTGGCTCCGCTTATTATGTCCTTGACCGCCATGTACTTCTTTTGCTCCAAAAGCTCCGCTATTACTTCAAGAATGTCCTTCACGGTTCTCGCCTCCCGCTGTCTTTATTCAATTTATTTTACAGTAAAATGATCCGGCTTTTCGTTTCTCAAACCAAATGCGTAAAGAATCGCCTCAACCGTTCTCCTTGACGCTTCACCGTCGCCGTACGGATTTGCGGCATGAGCCATTCTATTATACGCTTTCTCATTTTCCAGCAGTTCTTCAGCAAGTTCTATTATCCTGTCCTTTTCTACTCCGGCAATCTTAACAGTTCCGGCCTCAACTGCCTCAGGGCGCTCCGTTTCCTTTCTTAGGACAAGCACCGGCTTCGCAAGTGCAGGAGCTTCCTCCTGTATCCCGCCGCTGTCCGTCATTACCATAAAACTTCTTGCCATGGCATTATGCAGATCCTCAACGTCTATCGGATCTATGAGGTGCACCCTGTCAAGTCCTCCGAGAATACTGAATGCCGTCTCTCGGACAGCCGGATTCAGATGTACCGGATATACGATCTCCGTATCCTCATATTGGGTTACTATATATTTAAGTGCATTGCATATATTCTCAAGCGGCTCGCCGAGGTTTTCCCTTCTATGAGCCGTCACTATTATAATGCGTCTATTATCGAAATCTATATCGTTCAGTGCGTTTTCTTTGAATTTATAGCCGTCCTTTACTGTCGTTTTCAGAGCATCTATAACGGTGTTTCCTGTGATATATATCGTATCATCGGAAACGTTTTCCTTGAGCAGGTTGAGTCTGTTCTGCTCAGTCGGAGAGAAGTTCAGGTCGGCTATCCTGCCGGTAAGCTGCCGATTCATTTCCTCCGGAAACGGAGAATATTTATCATAGGTCCTCAGTCCTGCTTCAACATGCCCGACCTTTACCTGATTATAGAACGCCGCAAGTGCCGCAACAAAGCTCGTCGACGTATCGCCGTGAACAAGAACAATATCCGGCTGTTCCTTCTTTATTACCTCGTCAAGTCCCTCAAGCACACGCGTCGTTATCCCGACGAGCGTCTGTCTCGTTTTCATAATGTCAAGATCATAATCCGGCGTTAAATTAAATATCTCAAGGACCTGGTCCAGCATCTGCCTGTGCTGAGCCGTTACACAAACGATCGATTCTATCTCGTCATACTTTTTCAGCTCAAGTGCCAGCGGCGCCATTTTAATTGCCTCCGGTCTTGTGCCGAACACTGTCATTACCTTAAGCTTTTTCATCGTCATTTTCCTCCGTGGTTTCCGGTTTATCTATATGATGCACATAACTGTTCTTTCCCATAAGCGAGCCGATAAGCAGAAGTATGAGCACGCATATGAGCAACAACAGAGCTCTGAGTGCTCCGCTTTCCGCAAGCAGCACCGCGGTTATTCCAAGTACGCCGCTTATCGCATAAAGTATAAATACCGTCTGCTTCTGCGAAAATCCCATGTCTATCAGCCTATGATGAAGATGACCGCGGTCGGCGATCATCGGGCTTTTTCCCGTTGCCATACGGCGTATCATTGCAAAGCTCGCATCAAACAGCGGCAGTCCGAGTATCAAAAGCGGCACCGCGAATGAGATCACGGCGTAGCTCTTAAACACTCCCTGTATCGACAGCGTCGCAAGCATAAAGCCGAGAAACGTCGAGCCTGTATCGCCCATGAATATCTTTGCAGGGTTAAAATTAAACGGCAAAAATCCAAAGCACGAGCCCATTATCGCGATCCCGAGTATTGCTATCGGATATTCCCCTACCCTGATTGATATAAATACGAGCGATACTGACATTATCGCACTGACTCCGGCAGCAAGCCCATCAAGACCGTCTATAAAATTTACGGCGTTCGTTATAAAAACTATCCATAACACCGTAAGCGTAACCGAGAGCCACGGCGGCAGCACCCAATACGGATTATCGCTGAAAATATTCGGGTTTGTAAATACGTCTATTTTTATATCGCCAACAAACACCACAACAAGCGCAGCGATTATCTGCACAACAAATTTGAGCTTTGCATCAAGCGCATTGCAGTCGTCTATTATGCCTATGATCACTATAATAGCGGCTCCGCACAGCGTCCCGACAAGCTGCCGCGACATATCCGCGAAGCAGAGCGTTGCAACAAGAAATCCGAAAACAATTGCCAGTCCGCCTATACGAGGCGTCGGCTTCTTGTGCATACGGCGTTTATCCCTCGGAACATCTATTGCACCGATCTTAAACGCCAGCCGCCTTACGAGCGGAGTTGTTGCAAAGGTAAAAACGAATGATATTATAAATGCAAATATCATGTATAAAACATCTTGTGTTCCCATTTACTGTTCCTTTCATAACACTGAGACGCAGCGGTTACTTCTGGATAAATCCTATCTTCTTATGCACCTTTCTCATCGTGCGTCCGGAAATGGCATATGCCTTTTCAAGGCCCTCGGCACATATATTCTTAAGATACTCCTTATCCTTTATGATTCTGTCATACTCGCTGCGTATCGGACGCATCATCTCTACGACCGCCTCGGCAACATCACTCTTGAAGGTTCCGTATCCCTGTCCGGAATAATCGCTTACTATAGTATTTATCGGCTTTCCAGTCACGGCCGACATAATGCTCAGCAGGTTGTTTATCCCCGCCTTTGTCTCGTCGTTCTCGCGGTATTCTATAACGCCCTCACTATCCGTAACAGCACTCTTTATTTTTTTTGCTATCACGTTCATGTCGTCCATCATCGAGATATACGCCTTCGGATTTTCGTCCGATTTTGACATTTTCTTTGTCGGCTCCTGAAGGCTCATGATCTTCGCTCCCGACTTTGAGAGCATTCCCTCGGGTATCTTGAATACGTCTCCGTAGATCGCATTGAACCTCTGGGCAATGTCGCGGCATATCTCTATATGCTGCATCTGATCCTTACCGACAGGAACGTAATCTGCCTGATAAAGCAGAATATCGGCAGCCATCAGCACCGGATATGTAAACAATCCCGCGTTGATATTTTCGGCATGGCGCGCCGACTTATCCTTAAACTGCGTCATTCTCTGGAGCTCACCCATATACGTATAGCAGTCGAGCACCCAGCCGAGCTCCGCGTGATGCGGATTCTGTGACTGCACAAACAGTATTGTTTCCTTCGGATCTATCCCGCAGGCAAGATACAGTGCCAATACCTCGAGCGTTCTGCGGCGAAGGTCGGCAGGATTTTGGCGCACCGTTATCGTATGCAGATCCATCATCGCATAAATGCAGTGATAATCATGCTGTATGTCGACCCAGTTCTTTATTGCGCCGAGATAATTCCCGAGCGTGAGATTTCCCGACGGCTGAACGCCGCTGAATATTATTTTTTTATCGTCCATTTTTGCTAACTTCTCCTTATCGTATTACAATACTTTATTAATATCACAATACTTCGTTCAATGCCTCTCCGAGACGCTTGATGCCCTCCTCGAGTTTTTCCGGTGTGGCCGAGGAATAGTTCAGTCTGAATTTATTTGACGGAGCACTCATGTCGACCGCAAAATTCGAGCCGGGAACTATAGCGACCTTCTTTTCGAGGGCCTTATCCATAACAGGCGTGATATCCTCTATCCCACTGCATTCGCACCAGAGGAATATTCCGCCGTCCGGAACAGTCCACTTTACCTTTCCCGCAGGGAAGTACTTTTCCATAGCCTCAAGCATAACGGCACATTTTTTGCCGTAAAGCTCCCTGTTCTTTTCTATATACTTATCAATATCGTATTTCTTCATAAATTCTGCGCACATGAGCTGCGTAAGCACAGGCGTATGAACGTCGTTTACCTGCTTTAAAATTTCGATCTTCTCAAGAAATTCCGGAGCACCGATTATATAGCCCAGACGCATACCAGGCGAAAGTATCTTCGAGAATGAGCCGGCATATATTACCCTGCCCTCAGTATCGAGAGATTTGAGCGTCGGAACTTCCTCTCCCCTAAATCTCAGGTCGCCGTATGGGTTGTCCTCAAGAATAACAACGTCGTACTTGTTCGCCAGCTCAATAAAACGCTTTCTCTTTTCAAGCGGCATCGTCGTTCCCGTCGGATTCTGGAATGTGGGGATAGTATAGATCATTTTTACTCCGGTATTGTTCTTAAGAGCATCCTCAAGCGCATCCATATTCATACCATCGTCATCCATATCAACTCCGACAAGCTCTGCCTCGTATGTTCTGAATGCATTAAGGCTGCCGATAAAGCTCGGATTTTCTACTATGATCTTGTCGCCCTTATTTATGAGCGACTTTGTCGTCAGATCGATACCCTGATTTGCTCCGGTCATGATCAATACCTGATCTCCATCCTTTACGGCATTGACCTTCCTTGCCCTTGAAAGCGCGCATTCCTTCATTGCCGGAACTCCGTCGGTCGTTCCGTACTGCAGCGCGCCGACTGGATTTGTCATCAGTATCTTGCCCGCAATTTTTGAAAGCTCCTCCCCTGGAAAAAGCTCCGAAGCAGGATTGCCACCCGCAAGCGAAATTATAGCAGGATCTGCCATTCTCTTGAACATCTCTCTTATAGCAGAGCCCTTCATGGGTTTTACTCTGTCAGCATAAAACTTCTCATAATTCATCATCAATTACTTCCTTTGCTTTGTAGTTGTTCAAATAATTTACTATTTCTTTATTTTTGCCCAGCTGTCCTTCAGGCCTACAGCTCTGTTGAATACAGGCTTTTCGTCCGTCGAATCGGGATCTACGCAGAAATATCCCTGGCGCATAAACTGGAACGAGTCACCTGTTTTAAGATTTCTCATTCCTCCCTCTATTTTTGCGTTTTCAATTATCTCTATAGACCCCGGGTTCAGATTTTCGATAAAGCTGCCCACCTTACTCTCATCTGAAGGATTTTCAACATTAAAGAGTCTGTCATAAAGACGTACCTCCGCCGTTATCGCATGAGCCGCGCTCACCCAGTGTATCGTGCCCTTGACCTTGCGTCCGTCGGGCGACTGCCCGCCGCGTGTCTCGGGATCGTATGTGCAGTGCACAGCAACGACCTCGCCGTCCTCGTTCTTTTCACAACTTACGGCCGTAACGTAATACGCGCTCTTCAGCCTTACCTCGCCGCCGGGCTTGAGCCTGAAATATTTCTTAGGCGCGTCCTCCATGAAGTCATCGGCTTCTATATACAGCACTTTTGAAAATTCGACTTTTCTCGTACCCATCGAAGGATCCTCAGGATTCACCTCGACCTCAATCTCCTCAGTCTTATCCTCCGGATAATTGTCTATTATCAGCTTTATCGGTCTTAGAACAGCCATCGCTCTCGGAGCCTTTTTATTGAGATCCTCTCTGAGACATGCCTCAAGAAGCGCAAAATCTATCACGCTGTTAGCCTTTGAAACGCCTATCCTGTCGCAGAAATCACGTATAGCTGCCGGTGTATAGCCGCGCCTTCTCATCCCGCACAGCGTCGACATTCTCGGGTCATCCCAGCCGGAAACGATCCCGTCCTGAACAAGCTTCAAGCATTTTCTTTTGCTTGTGAGCGTATAATTCAGATTCATCCTTGCAAACTCTATCTGGCGCGACGGCTTTTCGTAACCGACCTCCTTAAGCACCCAGTCATAAAGAGGACGGTGATCCTCAAACTCCAGTGAGCACAGCGAATGCGTAACACCCTCGACGGTATCGGATATGGGATGCGCAAGGTCGTACATCGGGTATACTACCCACTTATCGCCCGTGCGGTGGTGATGTGCTCTTAAGATCCTGTATATTACAGGGTCGCGCATGTTGAGATTCGGCGACACCATATCTATCTTTGCTCTCAAAACCTTTGAGCCGTCCGGGAACTCGCCGTTTGTCATGCGTGCAAACAGGTCGAGATTTTCCTCTACAGACCTGTCGCGGTATGGACTGTTTTTACCCGGCTCCTTCAAGGTACCTCTGTACTCTCTTATTTCATCGGCAGTCAGGTCGCATACATACGCCTTGCCTTTTTTTATGAGCTTTACAGCCGCCTCGTAAATATCCTCAAAATAATCCGAAGCATACATCACCTTGCCCCACTTGAATCCGAGCCATTCGATATCGCGCATGATCGCCTCGACGTATTCTGTGTCCTCCTTTGTCGGGTTCGTATCATCAAAGCGCAGGTTGCATACGCCGTTATACTCCTCGGCAATGCCGAAATCGATACATATCGCTTTTGCGTGGCCGACATGGAGATAGCCGTTCGGCTCCGGCGGGAAACGCGTCTGAACGCTCTCATACGCTCCGGTTTCAAGGTCTTTGTCTATTGCCTCTTCGATAAAATTCCTGCTTATGACGTCTTTATTGTTTTCTTCCATACTTCCTTTGTCATTCCTTTCATGATAAGCTCGTCAGCGCGTCAGATAAGCGATCGCATTGTCAAAGCGTCTCATGACCTCATCAACGCCGAGCGTCTGTAAAATTTCATATAGATCGGGAGTGTTTCTCCGTCCCGTCACCGCGACGCGTATCGTCCCGGCAACGTCCCCCACATGACCCTTGTATTCCTCGGGATTCTTCTTATACACTTTTGGAGCCTTGGCATATCCGAGCTCGACTGCCATCTCACGAACCTTCGGGAACCATTCCTCCGCCGGGTCATTCTCATCATAACGCTGTTTGTACGTTTCTATTATCTCTATCATATCGTCCTTTGAGATGTTGTCGGCAAAATCAAGCTTCTTGTCCCACAGCTCGTCATAGAAATACGAAACATAAGCCTCAACATCTTCCCATTTGCCTATATCCTTACGCGGCTTTTCATTTCCACGCTCTATCGCAAATACCGCCTTTGCGTATTCCTCATCATCTGTCAGGCATTTATAGAGTCTCTCGTTATATTCCTTTGCCCACTCCGCCGTGAGATCAAATACCTCCTCGGCGCTCAACGTGCATATATAATTCTTTGAAACATCGTTCAGCTTTGCGAGATCGAACAAAGCTCCGGCCTTGCTCATCTTTGAGAGCGAAAATTTAAATTCGCTCTGTTCCGCCTCGGGATTTGCAAGGCGCCATTCCTCATAATTTGAATTGGCTATCGTCAGCAGGTATTCTATCACCGCCTCAGCCGGATACCCTGCTTTCTTATAATATTCAACAGCCGCCTCCGGGTCCTTTCTCTTTGAAAGCTTACGCTTTCCTCCTGTTTCGGCATCCTCCTTCTGTAACGGTGCGATATGCGCATACCTCGGCGCCTTGAAGCCAAGTACCTCAAAAAGCTGCAGGTGTATCGGCGCGGAAGATATCCATTCGTCGCCTCTTATCACGTCTGTCGTACGCATAAGATGGTCGTCTACGGCATGTGCAAAATGATATGTAGGCGTTCCGTCCTTTTTTAGCAGTACGACATCAAGGATATTTTCAGGCATCTCTATCCTGCCCTTTATGCTGTCCTCGAAGGATATCCTGTTTTCCTCTTTTCCGGGTGACGCAAGCCTTACAACGTACTCTTCACCGTTTTCTATACGCGCCTTTGCTTCGTCATACGATATATTTCTGTATTTTGCATATTCTCCATAGATACCGGGGAGCTTCTTTTCGCTCTCCTGTACAGCTCTTATCCCGCTTATCTCTTCCTCCGTCATAAAACACGGATACGCCAGACCCTTGGCAACGAGCGCTTTTACATAGGTCTGATATATCGCAGTCCTTGCACTCTGGATATATGGTCCGTACAAACCCTTACTTTCGGTCTCGCTTATCATTCCTTCGTCTATCTCTATCCCAAAACTATTAAGACCGTCAACAAGCGAAGCAACTCCATTCTCAACCTCACGCTTCTTGTCGGTGTCCTCTATACGTAAATAAAATACACCCTCCGAATCGCTCGCCGTACGCTTTCCAACAAGCGCGGCAAAAAGACTTCCCATGTGGAGAAAACCCGTTGGGCTCGGTGCAAATCTCGTTACCTTTGCTCCGTCCGGCAAATCTCTTTCTGGATACTGTGTCTCAAAATCGTCAGGTGTTTTTGTAATATGCGGAAACAATAGCTCCGCCATACTCTGTTTATCGTTCATTATTATGATCCTTTCGCGCATTTGAATATAATAATCCATTCTTATATATTATAACTAATTTTCCCTCTAATATCAATCCTTTTTTTAATTTTTTTATTTCTTTGTTGAAAATGGCTATTTTGCACACAAATATACGCATTTTTTAGGGATATGTTGTTATTTCTGCGCTATAGATAAAATATCGAATTTATCATCGAAACAAATCGTGCTGCGTATACGCGGCACGATTTTTATTATGAGCTTATTATTACTATTTTCGTCGTTGAATACAGCCTGACCGAACGCGGCAAAACGCTTATCCCGATCCTTGACGCTATGTGCGACTGGGGAGACAAAAACAGAATATAGCTTACAAAACACCGGTCAATCCAAAAAGCTTCGATCTGTTCGAGGTTCTATTTCCGGTAATAAATAAGATCCTTGAAATCCGCATAAACACCGTATTTCAAGGATCTCTTCTTAAGCAAAGCTCAAAAAATTCATAAAATCAATTTTTCAATCTCTCATAACATCCATTTACAGCTTTTTCGTTTCTATTTCTTCCGTCGCCATTTTGATAAATTCATCGATCGTCATCGCACCCATATCACCGTTCTTTCTTGAACGAACAGATATAACGCCGTTTTCAATATCTTTATCTCCCGCAACAAGCATATACGGAACCTTTTCGAGCTGTGCCTCTCTGAGCTTATAACCGAGCTTTTCGCTTCTGTCATCAACTTCAACTCTATCGATCCCCGCATCGGCAAGCTTTTTCTTTATCTCG
Organism: uncultured Clostridia bacterium; assembly: GCA_944390955.1. GTDB lineage: Bacteria > Bacillota > Clostridia > UBA1381 > UBA1381 > Ornithomonoglobus_A. Next base: position 21,184 of record CALXRY010000027.1, read on the forward strand.
TACATATAATCAAGATGCCTGTCTGCAATAGGCAGCAGCTTTATCTGCACCGGCGCCAGCCACAGCGGGAATGCTCCGGCATACTTTTCGATGAGCAGCGCAAGCGTTCTCTCATAGCAGCCTATCGACGTTCTGTGGATTATATAAGGATTTTTCTTTGTGCCGTCCTTATCAGTATACTCCATACCGAATTTTTCGGCAAGCATCTGATCTATCTGTATCGTTATCAGCGTATCCTCCTTGCCATGGACGTTCTTGATCTGGATATCAAGCTTAGGTCCGTAGAATGCAGCCTCGCCTATTCCGATCTTATAATCAAGACCAAGATCGTCGAGTATGGTCTTCATTGCGCTCTGCGCTTCCTCCCACTGCTCCTCGGTTCCTATATACTTTTCTCTGTCGTTAGGATCCCACTGTGAGAACCTGTATGAAACGTCCTCTATAAGTCCGAGCGTTGTAAGCATATAATTTGCAAGCTCAAGGCAACCTCTGAATTCATCCTCAAGCTGCTCAGGCGTACACATAAGATGTCCCTCGGATATTGTAAACTGGCGCAGTCTTATGAGTCCGTGCATCTCGCCCGACGCCTCGTTTCTAAACAGAGTTGACGTTTCATTAAGACGCATCGGAAGGTCTCTGTAAGATCGACCTCTGTTTAGGAACGCCTGATACTGGAATGGACATGTCATCGGACGAAGTGCGTATACCTCTTTATCATTGTCAGGATCGCCGAGGACAAACATGCCGTCTCTGTAGTGATCCCAGTGACCCGATATTTTGTATAAGTCGCTCTTTGCCATAAACGGCGTTTTTGTAAGCTGCCAACCGCGTTTTTGCTCCTCGTCCTCCACAAAACGCTGTAGCAGCTGGATTATCCTCGCACCCTTCGGCAGCAGGATAGGCAGTCCCTGACCTATATAATCGCAGGTCGTAAACAGCTCCAGCTCACGTCCGAGCTTATTATGATCTCTCTTTTTGGCTTCCTCGAGCTGCTCAAGGTGCTTTTCAAGATCCTCCTTATTCTGGAAAGCCGTTCCGTATATTCTCTGGAGCATCTTATTCTTTTCATCACCACGCCAGTACGCACCCGTCGCACTCAATAGCTTGAATGCTTTTACCTTTGACGTATATTTTACATGCGGTCCTGCACAGAGGTCTGTAAATTCCCCCTGCTTATAGAACGATATCGTCTCGCCCTCGGGCAGGTCATTGATGAGCTCTATCTTGTACGGCTCATCCTTCATAAGCTCAAGAGCCTCGTCGCGCGGGAGTTCAAAGCGCTCGATTTTGAGATTTTCCTTGGCGATCTTTTTCATTTCCTTTTCAAGAGCGTCAAGATCCTCTCTCGTAAATGAATGCTCGGTGTCAAAATCATAATAAAATCCGGTATCAATCGCAGGACCAATTGCCAGCTTGGTTCCCGGATAAAGCCTCTTTACTGCCTGAGCAAGCACATGCGAAGCCGTATGGCGCAGCGTTTGCAGTTCATTCATTTCTTCCATTTGCTATACTTCCTTTCTAGATCTTTAAATCAAAAAAGCGCCCCTGAACTTTTAAAGTTCAGGGGCGCATAACAAGCACGGTTCCACCCTGATTACAGCCATTTAGACTGCTTCTCATTTTGCCTTTATCGCAGGCTCACGGCTTAGTCTACTCAGGGCATTCCCTTTCGGTAAGCAACTCAAAAGTGGTGTTCACCTCGCCAACACCTCAAGAATACTTCCAGCCACGGTATTCTCTCTCTTTCAGGATCTATGACGGGTTACTGTCTTTCTCATCGTTCTTACTCTATTATTGCATGTTTTTTCGGATTTGTCAAGTGTTTTATCACAAATTCCATCCGGGAAGATATTTTTTTGTGTTTTGCAGCATTACATTGAACAATTCCCAGGCGGATCCGGATGAGCATGTAACAAGCGGATCATTTATAAATGCATTAAATGCAAGCTTTTTATTTTTAGAAAGAGCTGCTTTCATAATTGTAAGATGATTCAATGCATGTCTCTCTACAAGAGCTCTTATCTCATTTGACATATATCCCGCAAAAACAGGTGTTACCGAATTATCTCTGAAAACTGCGTTTGTTTCTACCACCGACCCTATAGGAAGATCGGGAGCCTGACCAACATTTAACATATTTACATTTGTAATAAGTGTTTTATATCCTAAGATAGCCGTCATCATTTCAACGCCTTTTTCACCTGTTTTCTTTATTTTCAGTTCTTCTTTTCCGCTTATTTTATTTTTTGAGCTTTCCAGCCTCCTTTTCAAATCTTCTTTCCTCCATGATACCGGTGTTAATCCGAACTTATATCGTCTTACCGTATCAGGATCATTAAGATATGTACTTCCGTTTATGAATTCGGCAAGATGCCTGTCTCCTGCTGCCGCTATAGCTCCGTATTTATTGAATAAATCGAATTTTACAAGATGTGCACATGAGAATGAATTATTCATCCAGTGCTCCGATTCATCAAGCGAAAAACCTTCGGGATGCTTTTTTATAAATTCACGATATACTTCAATCAGATCAATATCACGGTACCACGCTTTATTAAGCCATGTAAAATGATTTATTCCCTGCACATTAACTGAAATATCATCTCTTGATATATTATCAATACCGCATATTTCCTTTAAAGCCTCTACAAGCAAATCCTGTGTTCCGAATACCTCATGGCAACACCCGAATGCTTTTATTTCAGGAAATACTCTGTACAGCGTCATCGTGCATAAAGCCATCGGATTTGTATAGTTTATTACCCATGCGTTTGGCGAACATTTTTTTATTGCTTCTGCAATTTCCACATACATCGGAATTGCTCTTAAAGCTCTGACAAGACCTCCCGGGCCTGTTGTGTCGCCCACTGACTGATAAATTCCATATTTTTCAGGCTCGTGCACATCCGATTCCATTTCATCAAATGTTCCCGGAAGTATGGATAATACTACAAAATCTGCACCCGTAAGCGCTTCATCAAGCGACTCTGCGGTCTTATATATCCAATGGCTCTGTGCACCTTCGACATCGTTGTACTTATTCCCTATTATTTCATTTGCTGCGGCAGCGTCCCGGTCAATATCATATAACCGTACACATCCGTTCAATTTTTCTTGTCCTACGAGATCACTCATAAGACCCCATGCCCATCCTCTGGAACCACCTCCTATATAGGCTATCTGAATATCCTCTGCCTTTTCTTCACTAAGCTGCATTTTAAACATCTTCTCTCCTTAATTTTATATATAAATCTGTTTATCTATTGATAAACAGTATTTTATGCGGAAAAAGAGAGCTTTTTATGGCTCTCTTTTTCAAAAAAGGATGTAATTAATGAAATCTATTCGATAGATTCAATAACAGCGTATTTTTTATCCTTTCTTTTATAAACGATATTCATCTCGTTCGTATCCATGTTCTTGAAGATAAAGAAGTTATGTCCGAGCAAATTCATCTGCAATATTGCTTCTTCAATGCTCATCGGCTTGATTATGAATCTCTTGGTTTTTACCACTTCAAATTCGCTCTTGTCTTCACCTTCGGTATAACTTGAACCGCTGATCAGAATATCATCGAGAGCCGCATCTTTCTTGATACGTTTTTCAAGTCTTGTCTTGTTTTTTCTTATCTGTCTTTCTATAATATCAACTATCTTATCGATAGCTGCCAAAATATCTGCGTCCGAAACCTCCGCGCGGTATATCATTCCTCCTGCATAAATTGAAGCTTCGATGTACTCATTCTCCTTGATGGTACCGAGAACTACTCTTGCCTCCGATTCCTCTCTGAAAAACTTGTCGAGCTTTGAAAGCTTCTTTTCAACGTAGTCTCTCACTTTATCGGTGACCTCAATTTTTCTGCCTATGATTGTGAACTTCATAAAGCTTCACTCCTTGTTTGTGTAGTTATCGGACGTCCGTATTTCGGTTAAGAGTTTTTGTTATCCTCTTATTTATTATATACCCCACATTTACATGGTTTAAACATATTTTTTTGATTTTATTTCAATTTATTTTATAAAAAACAAACCCCGAAATAACCGTTTCTGATAAGTCTGTTTTCTACCTGCATGTGCAGGTGGGCAAGCTCCCGAATGTTTTATATGTCCACTGGCATTTCCGAAGAAAAGGAGGCGTATACGCTGCATTCGGAGAAGCAATCCCTTTTTAGAAGTGTTGGTAAAAAAAAGACTTTTTCACGCGAAATCTCAGGGAAAATATTTTTACTGTTTCTTT